>DATADW010000304.1:0-18135 GCA_036258335.1 Acidimicrobiia bacterium | reverse complement strand
CTGGTTGCCAGCGCCGGCAGCGACGGGTTCGTCCGGGTGTTCGACCTAGCCACCGGCGAACTCCGCCACGAGCTCAGCCTTGGTGCCACCCAGGCGCAGAACGTCGAGTTCGTCGACAACGACCTGCACATCATGGTGACGCCGCAGGAGGGTCAGGTGTTGATCATGACGCTTGATACTGGCGAGCTACTCGAGGTCGCCCGCGCCCGCGTCACCAGGGGATTCAACCCCGCCGAGTGCGACAAGTACCAGATCGACCCCTGCCCGGGCCTGGAATCGATCCGGGACGGGGGGTAGGGTCCGTCCCACCGGGGTCCCCTCCCATCTGTCCCGAGCATCGAGCTCACTGGCGCGGGGTGGTTCCGAGATCATCAACGCAATCCTTGACGATCCCTGCCTTACTTGTGTCTGGCAGTAGGCCACGATCGCGCGCTTACGCTGTCTGACCCCCTCCCTACTGGGCCAAGCTCGACGAGTGGCCATGGCCAGAACGGAACTAATGACTCCAGGTCCTCAGATCGTTTAGCACGAGCCTGACCCGTGGAAATATTCCAAACAGGTCTCCGATTGTCTCGAACGTCTCGAGAAAATGGCCGGGTTCGGCCAATCAGGGCCACACCGTTGGGTGGCTGTCACTACAGTCAAAGGCGAAAGGATGGGGGTGCGACGCCATGGGAAAACGGTTGCTGGCGATGGCCACTATCGCGGGGCTTTTGGTAGTTGAAATTGCGGGGACGGCTGAGGCGGCTCCGGGCGATCTGACCCTTGTTTCGACCTCGGACAGCGGTGTCAAGGGGAACAACATCAGCGACTCTCCGGTGTTGTCGGCCGATGGCACCCGGGTGGCGTTCGCCTCCTACGCCACCAATCTGGACGCCGCGGATACCGACCGGTGGGCCGACGCCTATGTCAAGGATCTGGTGACCGGCGATCTCATCCTGGCGTCCACCTCCGACGCTGGGGCGGACGCCAACTCCGACAGTTACGCTTTCGGCCTGTCGGCTGATGGCACCAAAGTGGCGATTCAGTCGATCGCGCAGAACCTGGACCCAGGCGACTCCGATACCAACTACGACGTCTACGTCAAGGATCTGCTGACCGGGGAAATAGTCCTCGTCTCGACCTCCGAAAGCGGGAGCAACGCCAACGCCGATAGCCTTTACCCGAGTCTGTCGGCTGATGGCACCAGAGTTTCGTTCTGGTCCGAGGCCGACAATCTGGACCCGGCCGACACTGACGAGTTCGCCGACGTTTACGTCAAGGACGTTGTGACAGGGGACCTCGTATTGGTTTCAACCTCGGACAGCGACGTCAAGGCCAACGGACACAGCGTTTATCACAGCCTCTCGGCGAATGGCAGATTTGTGGCATTTCAGTCACTTGCCTCCAATCTGGACCCGACCGACACCGACGGGTTCACCGACATCTACGTCAAGGATCTGGTGACCGGGGATATCGTGTTGGCCTCCACCTCAGACGGCGGCATCAAGGCCAACACAGATGCCGGAGCGCCTATTTTGTCGGCGGATGGCACCAGGGTCTCGTTTGTCACCGCTGCCTCGAATCTGGACCCCGCCGACACCGATGACTTCGCCGACATCTACGTCAAGGACATGGTTACCGGGGACGTCGTGTTGGCCACCACTTCAGACAGCGACGTCAAAGCCAACGGGCACACCTCCGAGTCGACCATGTCGGGCGACGGGACCAGGGTCGCGTTCTGGTCCGAGGCCTCCAATCTGGACCCGGCCGACACCGACGGGTTCACCGACGTGTACGTCAAGGATCTGGTGACCGGGGACCTCGTGTTGGTTTCGATGTCAGAGGACGGCGTCAAAGCGAACAGCAGCAGCTTCCACCCGAGCTTGTCCGCTGATGGCACCAGAGTGGCGTTCCGCTCCGACGCGACGAATCTCGACCCGGCCGACACCGACTTCGATGGCGACGTCTACCTCAAGGAGCTCCCTGAAACCGGTTCCTCCGCCGACCTCTCCGTGTCCCAGCGGGATATGCCCAACCTGGTTTTCGCCGGTGGTCGGCTCGCCTACGCGGCGTGGGTGGAAAACCTCGGGCCCGGCGCGGCTACCGGGGTCACATTGGTCGACCGCCTGCCCGCAGGCGTGCGATTCGTGAGAGCACTGACAGGCCAGGGAGAGTGTCTTCTAACCCGTCGGTTGCTCACATGCCATCTGGGGTCGCTGGCTTCCGGTGACCAAGCGAGGGTGAGGGTCGTCGTCGTACCAATCCGACCCGGTGTGCTGCGGAACATCGTTCATGTGACCGCGGACCAAACCGATCCAAACATCGCCAACAACGCCGACATCGAGCGAACCAGGATTCGGCCGCGACCCACGCCGCCATACCGCTGACTGAGCTGACTCCCAAGGCGACTTCGACCGGCGGTGGACCGGACACCGTGCGCACATGGCCACTGCAAACCTCGGCATCCGGCGGTTCGCCACGCCGGGGTCGACGTGATCGAGACGGACTGACACGGCGTGATGATTGAGGTAGGGCTATCGGTTGGTCATGGTGGCGGACGGTGAAAGCACCCACGGTGGCGATACCGGACTGATCGGCTTCGCCCTCCTCGTGGGCTGACAACATCGAGCGGGAATGGGATGTTGCCCAACACCTTGCGTTGATGGCGAGGTGGCTGCGTCGTCAGACCACGAACAGCCCGTCAGAGAGGTGGCAAGGGGCAGGATGGAACTGCCGTGGCATGGGACCGACGCCCATCAAGGGAGATCGAGAAGCGGGCGGTAGTTGGCGTGGAAAATGTTCCTTCCCCATCTACGCAGTACCAGGTTGCGGAGGGCGGGCGGCAGGTTGCGGGTGCGATCCCTGAGGTGCGTCTGGGTGAGCACCCATTGCGTGCGGGGACGGCGACGATCTTGGAATCGTGCAATTGCCTGGTTGACATCGGCCTCGGAGGCGAGGCATTCGGCGAGTACCAGACCGTCCTCGAGTGCCATCGCGGCGCCTTCAGCCATGTTGGGTGACGTGGCGTGGGCGGCGTCCCCGATGAGCAGCACCGATCGGCGTGACCACCCGTCGAGCCTTGCCTCCTCGATCGGGGAGACGTGCACCGCGTGGTCGGGACCGAGCGTGTCGAGGATGTCCGGCACCGGGGCGGCGAACCCGGTGAGCAGTTCGGCGAGCATCCCCGTCGCATCGCCCTCCTGCAGCCGATGAGCGCCTTTGCTGGACGTGTCGCAGTAGCAATAGACCCGGCCTCCACCGATCGGCACCGCCAAGAAGGTGACATCACGTCCCAGTAGGACCGTCCAACTCGTCACCTCCGGTGGGCACTCGGTGACGAACCGCCAGGCGAACTGTCCCACCGGGAACGCGCCGGAGTCGAAAGCCAGCCGGCGGACTGTGGAGTGGATGCCATCGGCGCCGATTACCAGGTCGTAGTGGTCGGTGGTGGCATCGCCGAACTCGACGGTCACCATGTCGTCATGGTGCCTGAGCCGCTGCATCGGCAGACCCATACGGACGTTCACCGGGTCGCCGTGGGATGCCACGACCTCGTGCAGGTCGGCACGGTGCAACGCGAGGCAGGGGCCGACGTCGCCCCACAATTCGGTGAGGTCGATGTCGACCAACAGGCGGCCCCGATGGTCACAGAAGCGCTGGCGGGTGATCAACGATCCCCGCTCAGCTACGGCCGACTCCAAACCGAGGGCACGCAACGCCCGTGCCGCGTTGCCCGGCAAATAGATACCCGCCCCGGAGTGTGTCCATGAAGGCTCACGCTCCACCACCTCGGTGGCGAAGCCCCGAAATCGGAGGGCCCGGGCAGCGCCCAACCCCGCGATCCCTGCGCCGATCACCAGAATCCGCAAAGCGGCACCGTTCCTTCCGGCCGTGCTTCACAGCCCCAATGCGAAACGTAGGTGTCCGCTCACGTCGCTGGTATCGGGATAACACCCCATTGCACGCTGCAGCCGACCAAGAGATCGCGGGGATGACACCGTCACGCCGCGAGTCGAAGGCGCGATCAGGGACAACAAGTACTCCGCGGACGGTCTGCCCTCCCCCCCGCCTGACAGCGCGACTAGGCCTGGCGCTCGGTCGAGAGGTCCTTGTCCTCCATCTCCCAGGCGTGATCCATCGTGTGATAGGCGGAGTGTCGGATTAGGAAAGGGAGCGTCCACGACCGCATAGGCTTCTCTACCTCGCCGCGTTCGTACGCCCGGATCGCCAGGATGTAGTCCTCGCGATATTCCTGCAGGGCGCCTGGCGCCAGTGCCCCCTCCTCGGGGATGCGGAGGCCGACTTTCTTGGCGAAGTCCTCGCTCTCGGTGCGGATCGTGTGACGGATGATCCGGTCCCGGTCCCGTCCGCCACCGCGCGGCCCCTTGCGCATCTCCGACGAGACCCGGCCCGCGACCGCGTCGAAGTACGCCCAGCAGGACCGGAGCAGCGCGATCTTGCCTTCGAGCTCGTCCTCGGTCATCGGCCCGTGCTCTGTCTCCGAAGGCGAGAAAGAGATGCCCCAGAAATCGACCGAGCCCGTCCCGACCCGGTCCTCGAAGACATCCAGGGGTCCGGCCGACTCGAACTCGTTCCCGAGACCGGCACCGGCCGCGACCGGCCGGTAGCGCTCGCGGTACGTCTCGAGAGTCTCCACGGCCCCATCGGCGGTCTTCGCGCCGCGACTCCAGCCCGGCCAGTCGACGGCAAACGCGACGAACTTCTTGCCCTTAGGACCACGTTCGAGGACGACGCGAACCGGCATGCCTGACATCAGCGACCAGCCTACGGCTTCGCAAGCTGGTGCGGACAAAGAGCGGGTGACCAGGGGAGATGGTTGCCCAGGGGCAGAATCGAACTGCCGACCCCCAGGTTTTCAGTCCGATGCTCGACATCCGATCCAACGCTGTGACCAGGGGTTTCGCCGTACGGAATCGTGACCTGTGCTCGTTTGTGCACTGCCTGTGCCACACGCGGTCTCCTATCGCGCGGTGCCATGCACGCACCGGTCCCATCGTCTCCGCGCCTCTCATGCATTATGAGTGGCCAACCTATGGGCTAAGGGGTCTGGCCTGCTCCCGCATCGGGCTATATCCGTATTCAGCACGCATGGGTCAAGGGAGGCTGTCGAGGTGGGGTTCACCCATCGATATCGTCCGAGCCAGAACCCCCAGCCCGTCGGCGATCCCTTCTCAGGATGGATGAAGCAGGTGCACGTCGTTGCCAACCTGTTGCCCAAGCTTGGTGGCTGCGGGGCGCATGAGAGCAAAGTGCCTGGTCAGATTGGTGGCCAGGGGCAGAATCGAACTGCCGACCCCAGGTTTTTCAGACCTGTGCTCTGCCAACTGAGCTACCTGGCCGGTGCTCGGTGGCGGGGACGACGGGATTTGAACCCGCGACCTCCGGCTTGACAGGCCGGCGTGAACTCCAGGCTTCACCACGCCCCCGTGGTCCCGAGGCAGTCCACCTCGGTCACCCGCCGCGGTTGCGCGGGCTCGGGGAGTATAGGGCGGGCGGTCCCTGGCTTCACCCTGGAACTCGGAGGACAACCTTTCCCATTTGGTCACCCTCGTCGAGCCTGGCGAGAGCATCGGGGAGACGGTCGAAGGGGAAGACGACGTCGATTGGCACGGTCACCCGGCGTGACCCCACCATCTCAGTCACCTCGGCGAAGTCGGCATGGTCGAACATGGTCGACCCGATGATCTCGAGTTGCTTGTAGAAGAGGACGGTCAGCGGCAACTCGACTTTGCTTCCACTTGTTGCCCCACATACGGCCAGCCGTCCTCCCGGAGCGAGCGACCGCATCGACTGGTTCCATGTGGCCTCGCCGACGCTGTCGACCACCACGTCGGCCTTGCGGCCTGCCGCATCGGCCAGCTCGGACGAAAAGCCGCCGCCCGAGTCGTAGGCGCCGGTGGCGCCGTTGGCCAGTGCCCAATCCAACTTGGCTGGGTCGGTCGAGGTGACGTGGACCTCGGCACCCGCCGCGAGGCCGAGCGAGAAGGTGGCCGCGGCTACGCCGCCGCCTATCCCGACCACCAGGAGCAGGTCACCGTTCGAGAGCCGGGAGCGGTGCAGCATGCGGTGCGCCGTGCCGGTTACCAGACCGTACGAACCGGCTTCCTCCCAGCTCAGTTGCGCCGGTTTGGGCACGGCGTTGGCTGCCGGGATCACCACCATCTCGGCGAGGGTCCCCAAGGCGTGCTCACCCAATATCCCGAAGCTGCGACAAGCGGTGGAGTTTCCGGAAAGACACGAGGGGCACTCGCCACAGGAGAGCGATGGATCGATCACCACCTCGTCGCCGACGACCACCGTCTCGACGCCGGCTCCGACGGCGTCGACCACACCTGCGCCGTCGGCCCCGGCGACGTGGGGAAACCGGCGGGGCGCGGGGAGGCCGCGGGATACCCAGAGGTCGAGGTGGTTGAGGGCGGCCGATCCCAGCCGGACACGGACCTCACCTGGGCCAGGCTCGGGGTCGGGGACCTCCTCGAGCCGGTAACCGTCGGGACCGACTGTCTCGTGGAGTTGCCAGGCGAGCATCATTGCGACGTTAGACCCCCTCGCGAGGTGGGCCGATAGCATCGGGACGACCGTCACTTGGAGGCTCTGATGAGCGAAGCCGTGGTGCGACTCGAATCCATGGTGACCGACTGCGCCGATCCCGAACAACTCGCCAGCTTCTACGGCGAACTGCTCGGCACCGAGGTGGCGCGACGATTGCCAGATTTCATCTGGCTGGCACCGACTGGAGAAGGCGCCTATTCGCTCGCATTTCAACGGGTCCCAGACCCGACACCAGGCAAGAACCGCCTTCACCTCGATATGTCGTCTCCCAACCTGTCCACCGCCAGGGACCGCATCGAGCAACTTGGGGGGAGCTTCGTCGAGACCCATCAGATCGGGAACTTCAGCTGGAGCACATTCGCCGACCCAGAAGGCAACGTGTTCGACGTCGCCGGCGAGTGATCCACGAGACCGAGCTGCGGGTCCGGTTCGGCGACCTCGACCCGTACGACCATCTCAACCACGCCCGGGCTATGACGTTCTTCGAATCGGCGCGAGTAGAGGCGCTCGAGGCGCTCGGTTTTGGGTTGGATCGCCTCAAGGCAGACGGTGTCCACATCGTGCTTGTCGAGATCACGGCCCGATTCCACCGTCCGGCCAGATTGCACGACTTGATGAAGATCACGACGGAGGTCCTCTCGGTTGGCCGGACCACCAGCACCTGGCGTCAAGTGATGAGCCACGACGGCGAGGTCATCGCCACCCTCGACATCACCGCCGCCTTCACCGACCGAAATGGGCGCCCTAGACGTGCTCCCTCCGGCTTCGCCGAGGCCCTGGAGTCCTGAGACCCGTTCCTGCTCGGGACAGCGGTGGGATCGACAGCTCAGTCACGCCAGAACGGCGGCGGCGGCGAAGCTCGAACTGAAGCTCGAAGCCACCGTGAGCGAGAGCAGGAAGAAGATGATGCCGAGGGCAAGGGCGACGAGGGTGATAATGCCGACCGCCACGAAGAAGACCCGTATCTTGGCAAGGCCCTGCTCCAGCTCCGCTACGGCCCCGGATCGGTGGGCGTCGCGTATGCCGTCGGATGCCTGCCATAGCACCACGCCCAGCCAGATGTAAAGGGCAACGAAGGCGATGGTCACGATCAGATACCCAATCAGGTACCCGGTGAGATTGGCGGGGAAGTCCTCACCCAATTGGCCCTGGAACTGGTCGATGACGGCACCGGCAATGAGAAGCAGGACGATGGCCAGCGCGCCGAGTGCACCCCCGATCACGTACACCACGCCGAGGAACTTCATCCATCCCGTAGCCCCCTTCATCCGACCGGCGAGACGCGTCACCAGTCCTTCGGCCGACTCGGCGGGGGGGGTGTAAGGAACGACCACGCTTGCTCCTCTAATTCGGTAAGAGAAGACTACGACCCGCTATGCGGTCGGTCGGCTCCCGACCGCGTCCTCGCGCTCACGCCAGTTCGTCGTCGGCTGGTAGCACCGACACCGCGCCATCGGGTACCGCTACCCGAACCGGGTCGCTCGGGTGGGGAGAGTCGTGGGCGGCGACCTCCACCTGCAAGGACGGCGCTCCGTCAACTGCGATCTGCAGGACCGCCTGGCTTCCTCGGAAGAGTCGCTCGGTGACGGTGCCGGCGATCGTGCCTTCCGGCCGGAGAAGGAGACGATCGGCCCGTAGCATCACCACTTGTCCGGCAGCACGCTTCGGCACGGCCACCTTTCCCCATGGCGTTGAGGCGACACCATCGGTGATCGAGGACTCGGCGAGGTTGGCAAAGCCGAGGAAGCGGGCCACCCAGGCACTGCCCGGTTTCTCCCAAACCTCCTCGGGACGTCCCACGCGGACGACACGTCCGGCCCGGATGACGGCGAGTCGGTCGGCAACGGTGAAGGCTTCTTCCTGATCGTGTGTTACGTACAGCGCCGTGACACCCTTTCGGCGGAGGAGGTGGCGGAGGTCGAGGACCAATCGCTCGGCCAGACCGCGGTCGAGTGACCCGAGCGGCTCGTCGAGCATCAAGAGCCGAGGGGAAGGCGCCAGCGACCGCGCCAAAGCGACCCGCTGCTGCTCTCCTCCGGACAATGAGGTCACCGATCGCCGCTCGAAGCCCGAGAGGCCCACCCAATCGAGCACCTCTTTCACACGGCTGGCCGCATCGACCCCCGAAGCGCCCGCCATCCGCAATCCGAACATGACGTTGCCCCCCACATCGAGGTGGGGGAACAGGGCGTAGTCCTGGAACATGAGACCGAATTTCCGGCGGTGGGGAAGAACGCTGCTGAGGTCGGATCCGTCCCATCGGATGGTCCCCTGGTCGGGTGATAGCAGCCCGGCCACAACCCTGAGCAAGGTGCTCTTCCCGGCACCGCTCGGGCCCAGCACCGCCACCACCTCGCCGTCTTCGACGATGAGACCGACCCGGTCGAGGATCGTCTGCCCATCGATAACCACCGAGACGGAGTCGACCTCGAGCATCAGAAGCCGCCAAGCCCACCGGGTCGGGTTCGCTCGATCGAAAGCGCCACCACGACCGTCATCACCATGAGAACGACGCTCAGCGCCATCGCCCGAGAGAAGGTGAGTTCCCCGGGGCGGGCAAGAAGCCGATAGATGGTCGTCGGGACGGTCGGCCGATCGGGCCGGACAATGAACTGGGTTGCCCCGAACTCGCCGAGCGAGACCACAAAGGCGAAGGCGGCCCCGACCAGCCCGGCCCGAGCCACCATGGGTAGATCCACATGGCTCCACGCCCGTACGGGTGATGCGCCGAGTACGAGGGCTGCCTCTCGGAGTCGCACCTCGACCGACCGCATCACCGGCACTGCTACCCGGACGACCAGTGGGATCGCCACCAGTGCGTGTGCCAGCGGCACCAGGATCCAGGCGGTGCGGAGGTCCACGGGGGCATCGAGCGCGATCAGGAACCCGAAGCCGATGGTGACCGCGGACGTGCCGAGAGGGAGCATCAGAACGGTGTCGAACCAGCGTGACGGCGCCCCACGGCCATAGGCGACGACGGCAGCCGACAGGAGCCCAACCAACAGCGCGATGACGGCGGCGACCGCGGCGAAGGCGAGCGAATTCCCCACCGCGGCCAGCGGGTCGGCGGGGAGCCCGGGCAATTCCTCCCCAAGTCCGGCATAGGCGTCGATCCCCGGACGCAGCGAGCGAGCCACCAACACGGCGGGTGGTCCGCCTACCAGGACGAGCGTCCCGCCGACTGTGGCGCCAACAGCGATCTTCTCTCGGGACGTGACCGGCTTGCGGAGCGTCTCGCCGATTGGACGCAACGACTGCTGGTTGGCATGGCGCTGCTGGTACCGGCTGTAGGCGAGCAGCGCAGCGGTTACGCCTACGAGCTGGACGACGGCCAGTGCCGCCGCTACCGGGAGGTCGAGGAACCCGACCACCTGCCGCCAGATCTCGACCTCGATGGTGGAGAATTCGGCTCCACCGAGGATGAGCACCACGCCGAACGACGTGAAGCAGAACAGGAAGACGATCGAGGCGGCTGCTCCCAATGCGGGGCGGAGCAGCGGCAGGGTGACGGTGCGGAACGCCTGCCAGCGGCTCGCCCCGAGGAGCCGAGCCGCCTCTTCCAGCCGGGGATCGAGGTGCTCCCAGAGGCCGCCCACGATGCGAACCACCACCGCGATGTTGAACACCATGTGAGCCCAGAGGATGATCCAGACCGTCCCGGTGAGGTCAACTCCTATCAGTCCCGACGGCCCGGCGAGGGCGAGAAACGCAGCCCCCATCACGACGGTCGGCAACACAAAGGGGACGAGCATCGCGGCTCGCACCACGCTCCTCCCGCGGAAGGCGAATCGTGAGAGCACCCAGGTGATGGGTAGCGCCGAGACGAGGGTGAGCGCGGTTGAGAGCGCCGCCTGCCAGAAAGTGAACCAGGCGACACCGAGAAGCGACCGACGGTTCATCAACTCGGCAAAGGCCGAACCGGCACCGCCATCTCCGCTGAGACCGGTGAAGAGGATGCGAACCAGCGGGTAGACGAAGAGGTAGCCGAGAAAAACCACAGGGAGAGCTGCCAGCAACCAAGTCGTCCACCGCCGGCGCGATGGCCGGACGTAGTTCACCCCTCCATCAACTCCTCCCATTCCGTAATCCACATCTCCCGGTTGGACTCGATGGCCTCGGGTTCGATGGCCGCCGGCGACTCGGGGACGACCGTGTGTTCGGCGAACTCAGGCGGCAGCTCCACTGTCTCGTTCGCCGGGAAGACGAACCAGGCGAGTGGGATCTGCTCCTGGAAGGCGGGGCTGAGCATGAAGTCGACGAGGCTGCCCGCCGCCCCCTCGTTGCCTGTTCCCTTGAGGACACCGGCAAACTCGACCTGGCGGTAGCACCCGGCGGTGACAACGCCGGTTGGCGCCTCGTCCATCGGGGTCTCGGAGAAGATCACCTCGGCGGGTGGCGACGAAGCGTATGAGACCACGAGCGGGCGGTCCCCTTCACCAGAGCCACCGGAAAACGACGAGTAGTAGGCCTCATCCCACCCTGCGGTGACGGCCACGTCGTTGTCCCTCAACCGGACCCAGAAATCGGTCCAGCCGTCCTCGCCGAACTCGGCGATCGTGGCCAGGAGAAAGGCGAGCCCAGGACTCGAGGTGGCCGGGTGTTCGACAACCAGCGTGCCGCGGTACTCGGGCCGGGTGAGGTCGGCCAGCTCTGCCGGGGGCGCCAATCCGGCCTCGCTCAGACCTTCCTTGTCATAGTTGATACACACATCGCCGAAGTCGATCGGGGTCACCCGGTGCGAGGGGTCCACCTGGAGGTCGTCGGGTACATCCGCCAATGGTGCGGCCTCGTGGGGCACGAACAGGTCCTCGGCAAGTGCCCGGGACAGAAAGGTCGTGTCGACCCCGAAGAGCACGTCGCCCAGGGGTGCTTCCTTGGTGAGGATCGCCTGGTTGAGCGTGGCACCTGCGTCGCCGGCGGCCAGCACCTCGACTGCTATCCCGGTCTCGTCGGTGAACCCGGCGAAGGTCTCTTCGGTGACCCCGGCGGCAAAAGACTCGTGCGACAACAAGACCAGGCTCTCCGGGGCGGCAGCCGTTGTTGTCGGCGTGGTCGAAGTGCCGCCGCATGCAACCGAAACGAGGGCGATGGTGATCGCCGTCCCCAGAAAGCGCACCTTTCGCATTGCCTCGCTCCCGACTCGATGAGCGGGCGGCTGGGTGCACCGAGAGGCTTCCTACGCCGGCATTACCCGGTCCAGGTTCCAACGGTCGGAGGCTCCAGCCTCCCTCTCAGCCCGATTCCACCGAGCTCCCGCGTTCGCTTGTCAGGGTAGCCCAAGCGGCGAGATCACTCGGTGGGTGGCGTCTCCTGGCGACGGCGGCCGAGACCGCCCAGCAACAGCGCCAGCCCGACACCTATCAGAACGATCGGCCAAATGACGGCAAAGCTGACCTCGAACACGCCGAGGTTGTCGAGCAGGAACAACACCCCGAGGATGATGAAGACCAGTCCGGCAATGAGAGATCCCATGTTCACGAGCTCACCTCCACCTCTCCCATACCCACCGACGCTTCCAACTCGATGGTCACGGCCGACGCGGGTGAATCGATCTGGGTCTCGAGTCGGGGCCCAAACCCACCCTGGTCCTCTCCCAACAACTCGACCTGGCCGAGCGCCGCCGAACCGGTGGCGACGAGGTTGACGTCGTCGGGTACGCGCACCTGCAACTGCCCCATACCCACGCTCGCCTTGACGCTCAACGTCCCCTCGGAGACATCGAGTCCACGCAGGTCCAGTTCCATTTGGCCGATCCCCAACACGTACTCCTCCTCCAGGTCCGCCGCGCTGGTCGGAGCGAAGCTCCGCTGGCCGATTCCACCCCTGAAGACGTCGAGTGGAGAGAGGGCGGTCACCACGGTCAGCACCGCGAGGACGACCCCCAGCCCGACGAGCCCGCCTTCGGTGTGCCCCGGGCTGGCGGCGATGACCCCGATTCCGGTGATGATCAGGGCGACCGGGAAGAAGATGGTCCACGAGACCTCGATGACATCGAGCGAGTCCAGCAACCAAGCTGACCCGGCGGTGACGACCAGCAGGCCGAGCACGATCCGGCCCACCGGCAGTGGGCGGGAAACTGTGGTCGACGTCACCGATTCCGCCCGCCGAGTAGGAGCATCAGACCGAAAGCGATGACGACGATCGGCCCGATGAACGCCGAGATCTGCGGGAACAGCCGGGTGATGAGCAGCCAACTGCCCAGAGCTACGAGCGCCCCGCCGATGAATACCTGGGTTCGATACGACGAGGCATGTGGCGACTGGCCAACGGACTCATCGGCCGTCTCCTCGGGGATGGCAATCCAACCGATGATGTAGAGCAGCAGCCCCGACCCTCCCCCGAAGAGGAGCGTGAGGAAGATGAGTCGGATCCAGAGAACGTCGATCCCAAGCCAGCGGCCGATTCCGCACGCCACGCCCCCGATGACCCTCCCGGTTTGACAGCGGCGGAGGACGACGGGCTGCTCCGGCACCGGCTGGGCCGGCACGGGTACCACCGGCGTGGGGGGCGGTGACCCGAAGACGACCGGTGGGGGCAACTCGTCGTTTGGGTCTGGGCTCTGGTTATCAGTCATGGGTGCCGTCCACGCTAATAGAGGGACTCGGCGGGAGACCGTCGTCTAGCCGAATATGTCTCCCTGCAGCCGGCGCATTGCCTTCAACCAGCCATCGGGGTCGGTGGCGCGGTGATGGGCGTACCCGGCGACCTCAGGGTGGGGGAGTATGAGGAAGCGCTCGGCGGCCAGGCCATCGATCACGGCTTCGGCCACCTCGGCGGGCTCGATGGCGGTGGACCGGACGTAGTCCCTGGTATCGAAGTCGAGCATTGCGGTACGGACGCCCATTGGGCACAGGCAGGAGACGGTCAGACCGTGATCGCCGAATGTCATCGACAACCATTCCGCCAGCGCCACCACGGCGTGCTTCGTCACCGCATAAGGAGCAGCACCGAGGTTGGAGAGCAGCCCGGCGGCAGAAGCGGTGTGCAGCAAGTAGCCGTGTCCTTGCTCGACCACGCGCGGCACGTAGTGGCGGGCGGCGTGGACGTGGGACATGACGTTGACCCGCCAGATGCGGTCCCAAGCTTCGTCCTCCAGTTCTGCTCCGCCGGCGGTGAACATCCCGGCGTTTGCGCAGAACAGATCGACCTGACCGAATTGCTCCTCGGCGATCTCGAGCAGACGCACCGTGTCTACCTCGATCGCGGCATCCGCCTCCACCGCCAGGACGGTCGGTCCGAGGTCTTTGGCCAGGGCGGCGGCGGCGGCCGGGTCGATGTCGCCAACCACGATCCCGGAAGCCCCTTCCAACGCGAAGCGACGCACCAACGCGGCGCCGATGCCTCCACCGCCACCCGTCACCACGGCGACGGCGCCGGTCAGTTGCATCCGAGGTGCCCGGTCACCCGCCTGCCAGGTACTTGGGCTCGATGGCGAACAGCGGCGTGGCCCCGGCAACCACTGCAGGCAATATCCCGGTCACCTGAGGGAGCAACTGCGTGGCGTAGAAGGAGAAAGTGGCCAACTTGGCATCGACCCAACCGCTGTCGCCGCTATCTCGATCGCGCAGAGCAATCGCCTCGCGACCGAGCAGCCACCCTCCGATGGTGAAGCCGAGCATCCTGAGGTAGGGGGTGGCTCCGGCAAGCGCATCATCGGGTTCCTCTGGCCGGCGAGCCAGCAGCCATGTTGTCGCCTCGTGCACCGAGGCGAGGGCGGCAGCGAGCGCCTCGGCCTCGCTTGCCACCCCTGCTTGGCGGAGAGCGGAGACCGTCGTGTCGATGTCGGCCAGCAGGTCGGCGATTACCCCGCCCTTCCTCATTGGGAGCTTGCGACCCACCAGGTCGATGGCCTGGATGCCGTTGGTTCCCTCGTAGATGGGAGCGATCCGGCTGTCGCGCATGTGCTGGGCTACGCCGGTCTCCTCCACATACCCCATCCCGCCATGGACCTGCAGCGCAAGTGAGGTGAGCTCCACACCGAGATCGGTGCACCACGCCTTGGCGATCGGAGTGAAGAGGTCGGCTCGTTCGGCGCTGCGGCTGGCGACATCCTCGTCGGGGTGGCGGTCGGCCAGGTCGAGCAGCGACGCCTCGTAGTAGATGAGGGCACGCATCGCTGCGATCAGCGCCTTCTGGGTGAGCAACATCCGCCGCACGTCGGGGTGCTCGATGATGAGCGAGCTCTCGGTGGCACCCGTGGCCCGTCCCTGCCTGCGCTCCTGGCTGAAGGAAAGGGCTTGTTGGTAGGCGCGTTCGGCGATGGCCACCCCCTCGGTCCCCACCCCCAGCCTGGCGTTGTTCATCATGGTGAACATGAGCCGCATCCCCTGCTGCTCCTCGCCGATCAGATAGCCGATGGCGCCGCCGGCGTCGCCGAGGCTCATCACGCAGGTGGGGCTGGCGTGGATCCCCATCTTGTGCTCCAACGACACCACCCCGACGTCGTTGCGATCCCCGTCGACCAAGAACTTGGGAACGAGGAACAGCGAGATCCCCTTGGTCCCCGGGGTGGCACCGGGGGTGCGGGCGAGGACGAGATGGACGATGTTGTCGGTCATGTCGTGATCGCCCCAGGTGATGTAGATCTTGGTGCCGAAGAGCCGATAGGTGCCGTCCTCCTGGGGGATCGCCCTGGTGGTGAGCGCACCGACGTCGGACCCGGCCTGAGGCTCGGTGAGTTGCATCGTCCCGGCCCACTCCCCCGTTACGAGCTTGGTCAGGTAGGTGTCCTGCTGCTCCGGCGTGCCGTGGACCACGAGTGCCTCGATCCCAGCCTGTGTGAGAAGCGGGCACAACGAGAACGCCATGCTCGCCGAAGTGACCATCTCCTGGATGGCGATCCCCACGGCGCGTGGCAATCCGCCGCCGCCCCACTCTGCCGGCATGTGCGCCCCCGGCCACCCGGCGGCAGCGAAGCTGCGGTATGCCTCCTTGAACCCATCGGGCGTGACGACATTTCCGTCGACAAGTCGTGACCGTTGTTGATCGCCCACCCGGTTGAGCGGCGCAATCACGTCGGTTACGAACCTCCTCGCCTCTTCGAGAAGCCCCCTGACCGTGTCCGGATCGGCATGCTCATAGCCCTCGAGCCGGCTCAAACCCTCGAGATCGCACACCGTCTCGAGAACGAAGAGCATGTCCCGCACCGGAGCGCTGTACGTGTCGGCCATGGGCAGCAAAGGGTAGGCGGGTCCCAAGTCGGAAGACGGAAGACGGAAGGCTCCCCCTCCCGGTGAGGGAAGGGGTTGGGGAGAGGGCGATTCCCCGCGGTCGCCCTGAGTCACCCCCTCCGCTCGCTCCCGGTTTGGCTCCCCCTCCCGGTGAAGGAGGGGGTTGGGGGGAGGGTGATTGGCGCCGCTCGCCCTGAGTCACCTCCTCCGCTCGCCCCGCTCGCGCTTCCCCCGCTGCTCTGAGTCACCCCCTCACCGGGGGAGGCAAGAACCTCTTGATTCCCCGTCCCTGAGATCCCACCCGATCCATAGGATGCGGGCATGCCGCAACGACTGCTTCGGTTTGTCGCGCCCGACAGGGAGGTGCGGGCCGGGTTAGAGGCGATCCGGGCGGAGTTGGAAATCCCCGAGGGCTATCCGGAGGCGGCCCAGCAAGAAGCGGAGGGACCGCCGCGCCTCCCGGAAGCGGATCTCACCGATGTCGCTTTCATCACCCTCGACCCGGCCGGGTCTCTCGACCTCGACCAGGCCATGCACCTGGAGCGCACCCCCAGCGGTTTCCTTCTGCGCTACGCCATAGCGGACGTGGCCGCCTTCGTCACCCCCGGTGGCGCCCTCGACAAGGAGACCCGCATCCGCGCCGTGACCCTCTACGCCCCCGACAAGCGCACCCCGCTCCACCCTTTCAGCCTGTCCGAGGGGAACGGCTCTCTCCTCGCAGGCGAAGACCGTCCCGCGGTGGTCTGGGAGCTTGCCTTCGACCTCGACGGAGAGATGAAGAAGGCGCTGGTGCGCCGGGCGATGGTGCGCAGCCGGGCTCAGCTCGACTACCGGTCCACCCAGGCCGGCTTCGATGCCGGTAACCCGGCCGAGCCGCTGATGGCGCTCGCCGAGTTGGGACGGCTCCGGATCGAGCGCGAGGCGGCACGCGGCGGCGTCTCGCTTCCCGTCCCTGAGCAACGGGTGGTACCGACCGATGGGGGGTGGCGGCTCGAGTTCCGTGAGGTGCCAGATGTGGAACGCTGGAACGCCCACCTCTCACTGGCGACCGGAATGGCGGCGGGGCGGATGATGGCGGAGGCCGGGGTTGGAGTCCTCCGTACTCTGGCGCCGGCCCCGAAGAGCGACGTAGGGCGGCTTCGGCACGCTGCCAAGGCGCTTGGCGTCCTCTGGCCGGCGGGCCTCGACTACCCGGGCTTCATCCGCTCGCTCGATGCCGCCGTGCCAGCCGAAGCGGCGGCTCTCGCCGAAGCGTCCAGCTTGTTTCGCGGCGCCGGCTACCAGGTCATCGGACCGAAGCAGGCCGCGAGACCCCACGCTGCGGTGGCCTCGCTCTACGCCCACGTCACCGCTCCTTTGCGTCGGCTGGTGGACCGGTACGCCGCCGAGACCTGTCTTGCCATCCAAGCCGGGACGGAGCCGGCCGAGTGGGTGCTCCACGGGATGACGGGCCTCCCCGACATCATGGCCCGCGGTGTGGGTCGAGCCAGCCGCTACTCCACAGAATGCCTCGACCTGGTCGAGGCGGCGGTGCTCAAGGACCGGGTCGGCGAGGTGTTCGATGGGGTGGTGATCGACTACGACGCCGCAACCGCCGTGGGCAGGGTGCAACTGGCGACACCAGCGGTACACGCCCGAATAAAGGGTGCCGGGCTAGTGGAGGGGACCCCCATCAGCACCAAGTTGTTGGAGGCGTCGATCCGCGACCGGCTCGTCCTCTTCACCGCGGCATGACCGCGCAGTTGGCCCCCGGACCGTGATCGCCTTCACCTCCTTCCGGGCCACCGAGGCCCGTACAGGGGCAGACATCGTTCGCTTCGAGGAGATCAGGGGACCGGTCCCATCCTCCTCCGGATGGTGAGGTAGTGATGCCACAGGATGCGGGCAGCCACCGCTCGAAAGGGGCGCCACGGCTCGGCCAAGGCGAGAAGCTCGATGGGGCTGGGGACCGTGGGGAGTCGCTTCACCTCCTCAGCCGCCACCTGGAGGGCCCGGTCGCCCACCGGCCAGACATCAGGTCGGCTTAGCGCGGAGAGCAGATAGGTGTCGGCAGTCCACGGGCCGATCCCAGGTGACTCGACCAGCACAGCGCGGGCCTCTTCGTCAGACAGTGCGTCGAGAGCGGGCAGATCTAGGCGACCGACGAGGATTGCCGAGGCGAGTGCACGGGCATAGCGGGTCTTCTGTCTGCTGAACCCCACCGACCTCATCTGCTCGTCGTCCAACTCGAGCAACGCACCCGGGGTGGGGTCACCCACCATGGCGACCAGCCGGTTGTATGTCGCCAGCGCCGAGGCGATCGAGACCTGTTGTTCGAGGATGAGCAGGATCAGCGTCGGGAACCCCGGCTGGCGTTGCCAGAACGGTGGATCGGGTGCTTCCAAGACCGCCCGGGCCAGGTCGGGATCGC
>DATADW010000303.1:0-5192 GCA_036258335.1 Acidimicrobiia bacterium | reverse complement strand
TCCTCCTACCCGAGCGTGTGTATCCCCCCAGCGCCACCTGACCTGGATTGCGGTGACGTCGACGCGGAGAACTTCACAGTGGTCCCACCGGACCCACACGGGTTCGACGGCGACAGCGACGGGGTCGGCTGCGAGTCGTAGCTCGGCAAGGAAGAGCGATTGGCGCGGTGATCCTCGGCGTTGATCGGGCTCTGTCGACGGTCAGCCGGTCCTGAGCGGCTGAATCGGTTCAGGGTGCCCGAGGCTTTGATTGGTAGGTGTGTCCGAGTGGGCTTGTCCAGGTGAAGTTTCCTGGTGTGGGTTGTGCGAGTTTCCAGCCCGCCTCGTGCTTCAAGCGGTGATGGTGACGACACAGGTGTCCGAGGTTGGCTGGTTGGGTTGGTCCGCCTTTGGCGTAGTCCTGCGTGTGGTCGAGGTCGCTGTCTCGGGCGGGCATGCGGCAACCGGGGAAGACACACACCGGTTCCCTTGCCTGGATGTAGCGACGCTCGGTGATCGTGGGCCTCCGTCGGGTGACCCCGTTCCACACCACCTGCCCGGTTTCGGGGTGGGTGACGGTGACCCGCCACTGGCCCCGCTCGTTGGCGACGGCGACTTGGCGGGCGATGTCGGCGATGACCGGTCCCCACCCGGGGATCTCCCCGGGTTCTTCGGAGAGCCCGGTGAGGGTGGTCAGGTCGACGGTGATGTCGACCACCCCGGCAGGAGCAGCTGACAGCCCTCTCCCGGTGACCAGGTCGGCGAGCACGTCGGCCCTGATCTGGTCGAAGCTGCGGGTGTCCCCGCTGGTCTTGGCTTCCTTGCCCAACCGCTTCACCCGTTGCAACATGGCGGCGACCGCTTCGGGGGGGAGGTTCAATGCCAGTAGGTTGGCGGTGCCGTCGGGGTTGGCCTCCCCGATCACTCTCCGTTCCTCCAGTCCGGCCTGGAGTCGCTTGGCGGCGTCCTCGGGGTCGATCGACACGGTGAGGCGGCGCAGTCGGGCGGCGAGCTGACCGTTGGTCAACTGGGGCGCTTCCACCAGCATCACCCGGGCGGCGTCGCGGGCTTGGTCCTCGGGGAGGTGTCCGGTGTGATCGCAGATCACCCGAGCCCTCGGGAGGTCGATGGACCCGGTGGAGAGCGCCTGCCACACCTCGGGGAGCCGTTCCACCAGGTCGCAGGCGATCCCCAGTTGCATGTCGGCGGCTCTCCGGGTGAGACGCAATGCGGCGCCGATCTCGGCGGAGGAGTCCTCGTCGAGGTTGTTGATCCGCTCCGGGCGTGATTCGGCGTCACCCGGTGGGGAGAGGGCGACCTCCATCATGTCGGCGTACATCTGTGCTTGGTAATGGGCGACCTGCCGGGCAGTCGCTTGCAACACGATCACCATCTCGTGTCCGTTGAGCAAAGATCGGTCGAGTCCGGCGAGCACCGCGGCCAGTTCGGGGCCGGGCGGCATCTCCGCCAACCCCTCGGGCAGGACCCTTCTCGGCGAACACTCCTTGACCGTATCGAACATGTGTTCGATTGTACGTCGGAGCGCGATCCGGGTCTAGACCCTAGACGGCGGGAGTCAGGAGTTGGTCGAATCGAGGGCCCCGCCCCGACATTGTTGAGGAGAGGGCGCTAAGTTCGACCGGTCGAGGCTTGTCCGGCGGGTGGACACGCCCTCGCCAGGACCGGCCCATGCAGTTGGACGGTGCGCGGGGAGGCGACATCTCCCCGGCTGACAGGGGAGTCGCTCATGGTCATGAGAGCCGCACACCCGACCCGACGACGCTTCCTGCGTGACGCTGCTTTGGCCACGGCTGGTGCCGCGGCGGCGCGAGCGCTGCCCATGCCCTCGCTCCGGCCGGGGAGCCCAGCAGCGGCCGCGCGGCTGGTTGCGCCCTTCCCCGACTTGGAGGAGGCGACTCTCGCCGAGCTCCAGAGGGCGATGAGCAGTGGCCGGCTCACCTCGTTTCAACTAACGCGTCGCTACCTGCAACGCATCGAGGCGCTCGACCGACGCGGTCCCGAGCTCAACTCGATCATCGAGGTGAATCCGCAGGCCCTCGACATCGCCCGCTCACTCGATGGGGAGCGGCGCCGGGGCGAGGTGCGCGGACCGCTGCACGGCATCCCCATCGTCATCAAGGAGAACATCGACACCGCCGACCAGATGCTCACCACGGCCGGCTCTCTCGCCCTCGTCGGCTCCTCGCCGACACAGGACTCGACCACTGCCCAGCGGCTCCGTGATGCCGGGGTGGTGATCCTGGGGAAGGCCAACCTCAGTGAATGGGCCAACTTCCGCGGCTTCTTCTCGTCGAGCGGCTGGAGTGGGCGTGGAGGGCAGACGTCAAACCCGTACGTGATCCGCTGGAATCCGTGCGGCTCGAGCTCCGGCTCCGGTACGGCATCCGCAGCCAGTCTGGCTGCGGCCACCCTGGGGACCGAGACCGACGGCTCCATCGTCTGCCCTTCGTCGGCCAATGGGCTAGTGGGCATCAAGCCCTCCGTCGGGCTCACCTCGCGGGCGGGAGTGATCCCGATCTCCCATTCCCAAGACACGGTGGGACCGATGGCGCGCACAGTGGCCGACGCGGCGGCGCTCCTCGGACCGCTCACCGGGATCGACCCCCGCGATCCCGCGACCTCCGAGAGCGACGGGTTCTTCTTTGACGACTACACGCAGTTCCTCGCAGCCGACGGGCTCAATGGGGCTCGCATCGGGATCGCACGCGAGATGTGGGGGTTCAGCCCCGAAGCCGACGCCGTTTGCGAAGCGACCATCGCCGCCATGGCGTCAGCAGGGGCAACGATCGTCGATCCGGTGCTCTATCCGTCCATCGATGAGATCAATTCGGGTGAGGCGGAGATCACTGTCCTCCTCTACGAGTTCAAGGCCGATCTGAACGCATATCTGGCCACGCGGACCCCCGGTTCGCCACGGACTCTTGCGGAGTTGATCGTCTTCAACGAGGCGAATGCCGACGTCGAGCTTCGGTACTTCGGCCAGGAGCTCTTCCACCTCTCCGAGGCCACCACCGGGCTAAACGACCCGGCCTATCTGGACGCGCTGGCGACGGCTCGCCGCATCGGGCGGGAAGACGGTATCGATGCCGTGCTCGCGGAGCATGACCTCGATGCCTTCGTGGCCCCCACCGGATCTCCGGCATGGCCGACCGATCTCGTCAACGGCGACCTCTTCCTCGGCGGCTCCTCCTCTCCAGCAGCGGTCGCCGGGTACCCCATGGTGTGCATGCCGGCGGGGTTCTCCTTCGGGCTACCCGTGGGGATCTCCTTCGTCGGGGGACGTTGGAGCGAGCCCACCCTGATCAGGCTCGCCTCTGGGTTCGAGGCGGCGGTTGGTGCCAGGCGACCGCCCCGCTATCTCGAGCAGCCTGAACTCTGACCGGATCGGCGTCTCTGGCGTCAGCTATCGGTTGACGATTGCTGGCGGACCTCGTCCACGCCCGCCTGGGCGGTGTCGCGCACTTCGGAGGCCGCCTGCTGCGCCACGTCCTTGACTTCCTGGACCGCCTGCTCGGCGGGCTCCTTCAGTTCCTGCGCAACCGCCGTAGCCGCCTGGCGAGCTTCGCCGACGACATCAGAGACCAGAGGCTGGACACCTTCGGCGAGCTTCCGCTCCCGTTGTGTCTCGGGGATCAGGCTTGACACGAGAAGACCGGCGCCGAACGCGATCAATCCGGCGGCCAGCGGGTTCCCCTGGGTTTGACGGCGCAACGCCTCGGGCGCCACGGCCACAGTCTCCTTGGCATCGGAGATTCGCTCTCCGATACCGCTGCCGGTTCCTTCGGTCCCATAGGAGGAACCGGACCGGTTACCGCTCGAGTAATAGGGCTGATCGTTGCCCATGATTCGGTCCTTCCAGTCGGTGAAACGGTGACGCATCCGATGGCTTTGACGGGTCCACACCCGCCCCGGGCTGACCCGGTTCTGGATCTCGTCGACCGTTCGGGCTATATCGCCCCGCTGCTCGTCGAGGTCCCGCCTCAGCTCGCCTGTCGTTTCAGCCATTCCTTGTCCTCCTGAATCTCCTCGATCGTCTGCCGTGGCGGCTCCAGCTGGCGGAGCCGTCCCCTCCCGATGACGTAGAGCACCGCGGCAACCACCACCCAAATCACTCCAACCACGAGAAATGCCAGCCCGATCGGCATGATTTCCGTCAACGCCCAACCTGCAGCGACCGACAGAACGATCAATGCGAGGTGAGCGGCCACCGCTCCCCCAGCCAACAGGCCGGCACCGGTGGCGGCGTTCTTGACCTCTTCCTTCACTTCAGCCTTGGCCAACTCGATGTGAGTTCGGATGAGATCCCCCGCCTCGTTGCTGAGACGGCTCACAAGGTCGCCGAGTGAGACCTCCGGCTCGTTGAGCTCGAAGGGCTCACCATCCACTGCCGGCCTCCGGGTCGGTCGAGATCCCCGAAGAGGCTCTTTGCGGACCATTTCCCATATCCATGGAACCTGCGGTGGCCGGAGTTGCCGTCTGTCCGGAAGTCGTCAGGCCCGTCGGACCGTCCGGGCCGTCGCTTGTGGGTCGGAACCCATCGCTGCGGCTCGGCTGCTGGGACAAATCCACGTTGCGGAACAAACGACCGACAACCACACCGGCCGCGGCTGCTCCGGCCAGGAAAGCCCCGGGGCGCCGACGTGCGATCGTTTTCAGGTCGTCCACCACGCTGTCGAGGCCGCCCGCCTCGAGGTGGGAGGCGAAATCCTCGAGACGCCTGGCTCCGTCGCCGACGAGGTTGGCCACCGAGCTCGAGGGATCGGGAGCGTTATCGGCCATACCACGGAGCTGGTTCGCCAGGTCCGACAACGTGGCCGAGATTCGGTCGGTTTGCTCTTGCGCCTGACTCCGTAACTGGGACCGTGTCTCATCGAGAAGGTTGCGAGCTTGGCGCCCGACTTCACCGGCGACCTGGCCGACCTGCTCTTTGGCGGTCTCTCCGACCTTCTCCGCCTCGCGGCGTGCGGTATCGACGGGATCGGACAGGCCAGAGTCGGACGGCTGGGCGGAGCCGGCGTCGGTTAGGGGGCGCTCCTCGACTGTCGGTGCCCTGAAGTCGCCGGACGTTTGAGCGCTGACGGGATCGATGTCGGGCTCGGCCGGATCCGGCTCCGTATCGCTCCACCTGTCTGCCATGACAACTCCCTTGGTAGGCGGGGACGCTCTGTACCCACCGCCAAGCGGGCCAAACA
>DATADW010000302.1:0-13754 GCA_036258335.1 Acidimicrobiia bacterium | reverse complement strand
ATCGGTGTGACACCGACATGTTCGAGGCTGTTGAGCGCAGCTATCACTACCTGGTGGACGGGGGCCTGTCTCAGGCGCGCCAATGAAACGTGTCGGGATCATCGGATGTGGCGTGATCGCGCCGACATACGCCACGACCCTGAACGAGATCGACTTCATCGATTTGGTGGCCTGTTCCGACAGTGTGCCCGATAGAGCCGCCGAGTTGGCGGCGAGCCATGACATTCCCCGGGTAACTCCGCTCGACGCGCTCCTTGCCGATGACGAAATCGATGGAGTAATCAACCTCACCCCTCCCACGGCCCATGGCGCCGTGACCGGGGCGGCGTTGGAGGCGGGAAAGGCGGTCTTCAGCGAGAAGCCGCTAGGCGTCGACTTCACCGACGGCAAGAGGCTGGTGGATGCCGCCGTGGAGAATGGGCTCCGGCTCGGTTGCGCCCCGGACACTTTCCTCGGCCCCGGTCTGCAGACCTGCCGCGACATCGTCGAGCGGGGTCTCATCGGGGAGCCGGTAGCGGCGAACGGCTTCATTCTCGGGCCGGGTCCCGAGCACTGGCATCCCGATCCAGGGAGCTTCTATCAACTGGGCGCCGGACCCCTGCTGGACATGGGTCCCTACTACCTCACCGCCCTCGTTCAGCTGCTCGGGCCCGCACGACGTGTGACCGCTGCGGCGCGAGTTACTCGTGCGGAGCGTCTGATCCTCTCGGAACCGCGCCGTGGCGTCATCATCCGTGTTGAGGCACCCACCCACGTGAGCACGATCGTTGAGTTCGCGTCGGGTGCGATAGCCACCCTCGTCAGCAGCTTCGATGTGGCGGCGACGCAATACCGCAATCTGGAGATCTACGGCACCGAGGCGACACTGGCAGTGCCCGACCCCAACACCTTCGGCGGGCCGGTACGGATACGGGCAGTCGGCTCGAAGCAGTGGCGGGACCTCCCTCTGCGGGCGACGCATCTGCCCTTGCGCCGGGGCATCGGAGCGGCGGACATGCTGTGGGCGATGGGCAGCGGACGAGCACACCGGGCTTCCGATGTGCTGGCGCTTCATGTGCTGGAGATGATGACGGCATCGATCGACTCAGCCGAGACCGGGCAAAGAGTGGATCTCACCACCAGTTGTGCCCCCGCTCCGCTCCTGCCTCTCGGTCTCGCTCAGCACACCTTCGACGATTGACGTACTAGGCGACGGGTATCCATACCCGCATCGTCGATGGGCCGCGGTTGGCCCAGGAGTGGTACGGGATGTAGTGCGCAAACCGGTGACCTCGAATACACGTGCGCAAGGGCCGGTTGGGTCGATGAGGAGTGACCTCCGGCCCTGGAACCGAGCGCGTGCCCGCAAGATGCTTGAACCATGTACGACGAGTCATTACTTGATTCCGGCAGAGTGACCAGGAAGAGCCGGCTCTCTGTCTTGGGCATCGAGATCCGATGTGTGTTGAGCACCCTGGCCATGCTGGTCCGGAACCAACTCGCACTGCCTCGAGACAAGGTCGGCCGCGTGGTGGAATTCGCCGACGGCAGCCGCTCAGAGATCTACAGAGAGACGGCTATGCGTCGCCGCCAATACGACGGTCTAGTCCTCATAGCGGTGCGTTTCAGGCTCCGGCTCATCGGCTCCAGCCGATTGGCTCATTGGCTGTTCCGGATCGAGTCCTTGCTCAACACGGTTCTCTTCGCGGCGCATCGCGGGTTCCAAACGAAGCTCTGGCTGACCGACCGGGACACCGGGTACTACCGCGGGATCTACGAGTGGGAGGGGCACGCGGCGGCGGTGGATTACACGGAGACACTGAGAGTCGTGTTGCGACCCTGGGTGCAAGAGGGGAGCTTCGGCTATCAGGTCATCGAAGGCCAGTCTCGTGAGGACTACCTCGACGGTGTCAACATGCCTTTCCAGGACGAAGGTTGGTGGCTGCCGGCGCGACCGATGCCGAGCTTGACTCGAGCCGCCGAGGTCACCGAGGCCTCCTAGCTACTCAGTGCGCTCTCGAGTGCGGGCTGGGTTCCTCTACTCCGGACCGAAGTGAGAGCTTCGGATAAGGCTGAGATGAGGCGCCGATTCCCTGCCAGGTCGTCGTCGAACACCGCCCGGTAGTCGAGAAACCGGGCCGGTTCCGTCAGCGAGGCCCGGGCGTGATGGCGTGCGGTCTCGAGATGCGGGTCGGCAGCAGGCTCGATCACTGATCCGTCATCTGCGACGCCGACGAGGTACTGACACCACCCGGCGAGCCCGAGAGCACTCAGGCCAATCGGGCCGCCACGCCGAAGCTGATCGCGAAGTATCGGCAGCACGAACTTGGGGAGCTTGGCGGAGCCGTCGCGACACAGCCGCGAGATCTGATCGGCGATCGCCCCGTTCGAGAAGCGCCCGATGATCGTCGTCTTGTAGTCCTCGACATCGATCCCGGGCACCGCCGGAAGAGTCGGAGCCGCCTCATCATCGAGGAAGGCGCGGATGTAACGACGGAGGAGCGGGTCCGACATGGCGGTGTGCACCTGGTCGTAGCCTCGGAGGGCCGCCAGGTAGGCGAGCACAGAATGGGCGCCATTGAGCAGGCGGAGCTTCATCTGCTCGTACGGCTCGACGTCCGAGGTGACCACGACGTCCAGGTCCTCGAGCGGCGGTCGCCCTGCGGCGAAGGTGTCTTCGATCACCCATTGCCGAAACGGCTCGGCCACCACCGGCCAAGCGTCCACGACACCGGTCTCGGTAAAGAGCCATTCACGGTCGGCGTCGGTCGTAGCCGGAGTGATCCGGTCGACCATGCTGTTGGGAAAGGCGACCTCCAGTTCGACCCACGCCGCCAGAGCGGGATCGACGTTCTCGGCCTCGCCCAGGGTCGCGGTCCGGGCCACGTCTCCGTTGGAGACGATGTTGTCGCAGCTGACGACGCTCAGCGGACCCGCGTTGCGCGCCCGCCGGAGCGCTAGGCCGGCGACCAGGATGCCGAAGGCGGAAGCCCTCCCCGCCATGGGTGACTCGGGGTCGTACCGACCTTTGCCCTCCTCGATTGGATAGCCACCCTCGGTGACGGTGAGCGACACCATCTGGGTGTCCGGATGTGAAATCTGCTCCACCAACCGGGTCGGGTTGGGGTGAGCGTGGATGTAGTCGACGATGCTGCCGATGATGGCCACCTGCGTCAGATCGGGGCCGCGCAGGATGAGGCTGTACAGGCATTCCTGGCCGCCGAGCGCCGACGCCATTGCGGCATCGGCCGGCAGCACCCCGCTCCCGACGATCGACCAGTCCCGATGGCCTGCCCGGCACAGGTCATCGACATACGAACCGAGATGGGAGCGGTGAAAACCACCGACACCAATGTGGAGGATGCTTCGTCGCAACCGGGAACGGTCATAGGTCGGGACCTCCACCCGATCGGAGATCTCCGGCAGCACTTCGGGCCGGAGAAAAACACCGTGTTGCATGATGGGGCTCAAGAAGACGGGTAGGTGAGCCGGGCCCAGCCGATCCGACTATCCGCCATCCCGTAGAAGACGTCCGCCCGGCCCTCGCCTCGGTCGTCGATCCCGGTCGGGAACACGACATTGGGGACAATCCCCTCCTGTTCCTCGGTGGTCTCCGCCTCGAGCAGAGGTTCGGTCGAGCGGTAGAGGAGCCGGGTGACGTCCTCGCTGTCGTGCACCATCACGCCTGCGGCGTAATGAAGCCGTTGTTGTAGGTCCCTGCCCGGCTCGTAGATGC
The DNA here is from genome assembly GCA_036258335.1 of Acidimicrobiia bacterium. Classification (GTDB taxonomy): domain Bacteria; phylum Actinomycetota; class Acidimicrobiia; order Spongiisociales; family DATADW01; genus DATADW01. The sequence goes on along the minus strand of DATADW010000302.1, from coordinate 10,039 downwards.
CGGCAACACCGTGGTACAGCATGAGCCAGCCGCCGGGGGTGCGAATCGGTGGGGTGCCGCCGCCGATCTTGATCAACTCCCATGGCTGCTCGCTGGTAGCCACCTGCCTGTGCTGGCCCACCCTGACCAGGCTGGCGACGTCCTCGCCGACACTTTCGGCGTCGGCGAAGGAAACCCAGATGCCGGGCCGGGGGTCAGCGACCCCGGTGGGCGGGGCCGAGTAGCCGAGGTCGCTGTACTCGGACAAGTCCCAATCCGGTCGGTGGATGATGGCGTAAGCAGGGGATCCGTCCGGCGCAGCGACCGGCTCGGGGAACCACATGGCGTCCTTGTTGGGGTAGAGACCGATATCGATTTCCAGAGCCGGCTCGTAGTCGAACCGCAGCGGCCCGAGCCGCTCCCAATGCGCCAGATCGGCCGAGAGCGCCAAGCCGATTCGAGGTCCCAGCGGACCATATGCGGTGTACGTCATCACGTACCGGTCGAGGGAGGCGATCCACGTGATCCGAGGGTCCTCGACGCCTGCGGTTCGGGAGTTGATTTCCCACAGCTCGGTGGGCTCGAGCACGATGCTCGGCGGATCCGTCCCAACGGGGTCGCCCGAGCCGTCGAAGCGGACCCTGGCTCGACCGATCCGCGAGTGGTTCTCCTCGGCAACCAAGCGGGGAAAGATCCAGAGGTCGCCTTGGCGATCTCGGGCAGCCGCCGGGTTGAGGACTCCCCATTGTTGGATGGGGTCGTCTGCGACCGGATGCATCAATACGCCCCGCCGCTCCAGCCGGAAACCCGGATCATCACGGCGGGCGCCGTGGCCGGCGGCAGCCGGCGTGCTCAACCCTTGACGCCCGCTCCCAGGTCCGACGCCTGGAAGTAGCGCTGGAACACGAGGAAGAGGACCACCACCGGGATAGCCAGCACGGTCGCTCCCGCCAGGATGGCACCAACCGGGTTGGCGGTGCTCCCGGCGACCGTAGAGATGAAGTTGGCCAGCGCCACCGCCAGCGGCTGCAGGTTCGCCTGTTTGGTGATGAGGAACGGCCAGAGGAACTCGTTCCATGGTCCGATGAAGGTGACGAGGACGGCAGTGAGGATCGCAGGTCGGGCGATGGGAACCGCCACCCGCAGCAGGATGCGCAGCTCACCCGCCCCATCCACCCTGGCCGCGTCGAACAGGCTCTGGGGGACCGCCAGGAAGAATTGGCGGAAGATGAACACCGCAGTCGCATTGACTGCGAAGGGGAGGATCATCCCCAGGAAGGTGTCGGCGAGTCCATAGGTGCGAACGATCATCACGAACAGGGGGATCATGAGGAGCTGGAACGGGAGTATCAGGCTGAGAAGGACGATCCCGAAGACCGCCCCTCTCCCGCGGAAGTTCAGGACGGCGAGGGCGTAGCCGGCGAGCAACCCGAGAACGAGGGTGGAAACGATGACCCCTAGCGTGAAGATCAGCGAGTTCCTCAGTGTCACCAACAGATTGAGGCGTTCGTTTATGGCGATGAAGTTGTCGACGGTGAGGGTGCTCGGATCGGGAAAGGCACCGGCCACGGTGGGGTCGGGCTTGAGCTGAAACGCGCCGACGACCATGTACCAGAAGGGGAACAGGAAGACGAGCGCTCCGATCAGGAGCAATACGAGGCTGAGGATGCGGCCAGGGGTGATTCGTCTTCCGCGGGCGACCGAGCCGGCGGTTGTTGTTTCCCGGTCGCTGCGTTTGGCGACCTCGGTTCGGGTCTCGGCGAGATCTTGGGTCGACTCCGCCATCAATCCCGCCCCTGCACCCGGTAGATGACGGCCGACGAAATCATGACCAGCGCGGCGAGCATCACGCCGATGGCGGCACCTATCCCGGCATTCCCCTGCTCGATCCCCTTTTGATACATCAGGAGCACCGGTGACATCGATGCCCCGTTGGGCCCGCCGCCGCCGGTTAGCAGGTAGGGCTCGGTGAAGAAGTTGGCACCCACGATGAACGCCACGATCACCACCAAGGTCGTCGTTTGCCGGACGCCGGGGACGGTCACCGAGCGGAACCTCTGGAGGGTTCCGGCCCCGTCGATCTCGGCGGCCTCGTACAGCTCGTGGGGGATGTTCTGCATCGCGGCCAGGTAGAGGAGGACGTAGAAGCCGAGCTGCTTCCAGGTTGCGAAAAGGGCGATGATGGGCATCGCCCAGAACCGGTTGACCAGCCACGAAGGATTTGGAGCCAGCGGTCCCAAAACCTGGTTGACGATCCCGTCCCTCGAGAACATCCAAAGCCACACCGCGATCAGCGCCACGCTCGCCGCCACGTACGGCACGAAATAGGACGCCCTGAAGAAGGCGCGCAACGGCAGCGCCTGGTTCAGCGCCGCGGCGAGAACCAGACCCAGCAGCACCGTCAGCGGGACGTTGATCACCACGAAGATGACCACGTTGAGTGCGGCTCGCTGCGCCACCGGGTCGGCGAGCACGGTGGCGAAGTTCTCGAACCCCACGAAAGGCCGCTCGACCACAGCCCCCGGTGCGGCGAAGAAGTAGTCGTGGAACGCGATATAGACCGCGAATACCAGCGGGAAGGCGAACAGGGCCAACCAGAAGAGGAAGTAGGGGCCGACGAATGCATACCCGATGGGATGCTCGCCAAAGACTCTCTTCTTCAACGGCTGCCTGTTGGCGGTCGCCGCCAACGCCGCAGTCGTGGTCTGTTGGTTCATTCGCTCGCGAGTTGGTTAATGGTGTCAGCCGCTTGCTGGAAGGCGGTGTCGATCTCTTCCTCGCCGAATATGACCGATGATGACCAAGCGTCGCGGAACGTCTGCCACACCTCGACCGAGTTCGGAACGGAGGGAACCTCGATGACCCGCTCTACCTGTTCGGCGAAGGGCAGGAATCCGGGGTTCTCGTCGAAGAAGTCGGCATAGAGGTCGGTGATGCCGGGCCGGAAAGGCATCTGACCGGTGATCTCGAGCAGTTGCCTGTCCGCCTCTTCGCTCATGGTGAACTTGAGGAACTCCCAAGCGGTACCCCGGTTCTCGCAACTGGTGTAAAGCCCGACCGATTTCCCATCGGCGAAGGTAGACAGGTCTTCGGCGGCGGTCCCTCCCGACGTCGGCGGCGGGACCACCGCCCATTCCACATCGGTGTACACGGCCACCGCCCACGGACCGGCGGAGTTCATGGCCGACACTCCTTCGGCGAAGGCGTCGACTTGGCTTTCCTCCTGTGGGACGAGTCCATCGGCGTAAAGCTGTCGCCACACCTCGGCGATCGCCTTGCCCTCGTCGGTGTTGAACTGTGCTTCTCCGTCAACCACCAGCGGCTGCCCGGTCTCGGCGGCGAACCATGGGTAGAAGTCGAACCACGACTGGAAGAACTGAGATGTCGGCGACGGGTAGATGGCGGCTTCGGCGGCGCCGGAATCGACGATCGTTGCCGCGGTCGAGGCGAAGTCCTCGTAGGTGCCGAGCGGTGGGTTCTCCGAGTCGATCCCCGCCTCCTCGAACAGCGCCGTGTTGTAGAGAATCATCACGGGGTTGGTCTTCCACGGCATCTGGTAGTACGAGCCGTCGGGCGACTGATACTGGGCGGCGGCCTCGCCACCGCGTTCCTCGATGAACGACGCCCCATCCTCGAACTCGTTCAGCGCCACCAGACCCTGCTGCTGCTGGAAGCTGGGAACTGCCGCCGGGGCGGTGTTGTAGATCAGGCACGGCGTGTTGCCGGCGGTGATCGAAGCGGCGATCACCGCTTCCGAGGTCTCACCCGCCGGAATCTCCTGGGCGGTGACCTCCTCGTCCGGATGATCTGCATTCCAGGCCTCGATCTGGGCCGTGGCCCACTCGATCTCCTGGGCGTTGTTCGAATACCAGATTGTGATGGGGCCGGTAGCCTCGCCCCCGGCGGCTGCAGTCGTGGCGGTGTCGCCCCCGGTGCCTCCCGTCGTGGTGGCGGTGCCGCCGTCGTCTCCGCAGGCGGCGACGAGGACCACAAAGACGATCAACGCGATAGTGCGGGCTCGGGTCATGGCCATTCTCCCCTTCTGTCCGGCGTCGGTGTTGCTGCCAGGTTGGCTGGTGGTGGCGCCCCTCGTTTCAGAACTTCTACCCGTAAGATATCGTCTGTCGACGGTCGCGTCGCTGGAAAAGGGGCTCCCATGAACCGTACTCGTCGAGCCGTTGCCATGGTCCTCGGCTTTCTCCTGGTAGCGGGGCTGCCGCCGGCCACTGCTCTGGCGCAGCCGGACCCGCTCACCAATCTCGACCACCTCGACTTCCTCGGCGACCGGGTTGTACCCCCGGAGCAGGAAGGTCACACTACTTATCAGCTGGAAAGCGATCCGTCGATCGGTGTGCTCTGGACATACGCCGAGCCGGGTCCCGACGGCGAGTACCGGCGGCTCGGAGGAGGCGCCTACGACCCCGTGACCGACACCTACGGCCAGGGCGCCTTCAACGCAGATGACATCTCGCGTGCCGCCGTGGTGTATGTGAGGCATTGGATGCAGTTCGGCGACGACCACAGCCGCACCCAGGCCTATGAGTTGCTGCGCGGGCTCACCTATCTGCAGACGGTGAGCGGGGAGAACCAGGGCAACGTGGTGCTCTGGATGCAGCCCGACGGCACCCTCAACCCGAGCGCCGACCCTCCGGAGCTTCCCGATCCCTCCGACTCGGGAGCTTCGTACTGGCTGGCACGCACCATATGGGCGCTGGGCGAGGGTTACCGGGCGTTCCGGGACGCCGACCCGGCGTTCGCCGCATTCCTGCAGCAGCGACTCGAGCTTGCTATCGACGCCGTCGACCGCCAGGTCCTCACCCCCAATTACGGCGAGATGCAGACAGTCGACGGGCTGCAATGGCCCTCATGGCTGATCGTCGACGGGGCAGACGCCTCATCGGAGGCGATCTACGGTCTCTCCGCTTATCAGGACGCCGGTGGCAGTTCCGCCGGACTCTTCGCCTTGCAGCGGTTGGGGCAGGGTGTGGCACTTATGCAACTCGGGTCGGTTGGTGGCTGGCCCTATCGGGCGATCATGCCCTGGGCCCAGTCGCGCTCGGTGTGGCATGCCTGGGGCGATCAGATGTCCGGAGCCTTGGCGACCGCCGGTGCCATCGTCGGAGATGCCAGTTGGGTCGGGGTGGCGGTGCGCGAGGTGGGCAGCTTCACCCCCCACCTCCTCATCCAAAGCGGTCCGGAGAACGGGTGGCTCCCGGCGCCGGCCGACCGCACCCAGATCGCCTACGGCGCCGATGCCACGCTGCAGAACCTGGTGCGCACAGGCGTGGCGAGCGGACGGAGCGGGTTCCTCGATCTGGCCGGGATCGCCGCCGCCTGGTATTTCGGTAACAACCCGGCGGGCGAGCCGATGTACGACCCCGAGACGGGGCGGACCTACGACGGGATCGACCCCGGCGGGGCAATCAATCGCAACTCGGGCGCAGAATCCACCATCCACGGTCTGCTCTCCATGCTGCTGCTGGACGAACATCCCGATATCGCGGCGCGGGCTCTGATCGCCGGGCGAGAGACCCAGGTCACCTGGCAACTGGTCGAGGCTGAGGCGGGTGATCTGTCCGGGGCCGCCGAGGTGGTGACACCCCCATCCGCCTGGACCGGAGAGAGCCTGTGGTCGGGCGGCGCCTACGTGTCGCTCGCTTCCGGCGGCTCGGTGAACGTGGCGGTCGACCTTCTCGCTGGGGACCGCTACCGAGTCTTCGGGGTTTCCGAGCGGCAGCAGATCCCTCTTCGCGCGGTCGAGCTGGCCTACGAGCTCGATGGGGTCGCCGCCGGACGTCAGCCACAGGGCGGCGCAGGTCCCCAGGGCATCACACCTACCCCCGGGTACCTGGGCGTCGGGCAGTCACGCACCATGACGATGGTGGACGCGGGGCCCGGCGTGGTGAGCGCCGCATTCGCCGGGAGTGGTGGAGAGGCGCGATTGGATGCAGTTCTCCTCCAGCCCGAGATCGAGTGGCTTGTTCTCGGTGGGGACGGTGAGCACCAGGGAGTCCTACGCAGCTTCAGCGACCGACTCCGCCACCAACGCATAGAGATGGGGGATGGCGGCCGACCTGAAGCCCGGGTTTACAGCGACCTAGGTGTCCTGGTGCGTACCGTGCGTGGTCAATCTGGCGTCGTGTTGGCGCCGGTCATCCCAGGGGGCTTCACGTTGGTCACCTCCGGCTGAACGTGCGCTGTCGTAGGTGCAACCCGGGCCGATGAATTTGACGGGTGGAGACCGTCTGATGGATGGTTGGGCACCGACGACTCTGCACGGAGGAGAACCATGAGGAAGATCAAATCCGGCCTCTTTATTTCGCTCGATGGCGTGGTGGAGGCGCCCGACCAATGGCACTTCCCCTACTACAACGACGAGATGGGCAACGCGGTGGATGCCACGCTCGGCAAGGCCGACACCATGCTCTTCGGGCGCAAGACCTACGACAGCTTCGCCGGGGCTTGGCCGGACCGGGAGGCAGCCGGCGAGGAAGACGCCCACTTCGCCAAGGTGCTCGGCGACGTCCGCAAGATCGTGGCATCGAGCCAGGACCTCGAGTTCACCTGGCGGAACTCCGAGCAGCTCGAAGGCGACCTCGTCGAGTATGTCACCGCCCTCAAAAACGAGCCGGGCGGCGACATAAGCATGAGCGGCTCGGTCTCGGTGGTCCGCCAACTACTCGCCGCCGGTCTCCTCGACGAGCTGCACCTGTTGGTCCATCCCATCGCGGTTCGCAAGGGCATGAGGCTGTTCGAGGAGGGCGAGACACCGATCCCGTTGAAGCTGACCTCGTCCCAGACATTCGGGACCGGCGTGCTGAACCTCGTCTACGCCCCTGACGAAGCGCCCCCTGAGGGCGGCTACGAGGAAGCCAAGGCCCAGCTTCCCCAGGTCGAGGAATAGGAGCACGATCTGACGAGTTACTGACTCTCAATCGGTGGCGCCCCTCCGACCAGCCGCGATAACAGGTCTCCCCACCAGAGGCCGAGGACGGCGACGGCGACGTCATTGGGCTGCAGCGCCGGCCTGAGGTGGCTAACCGTGACCCGGGTCGCGGCGGCTTCCGGCTCGAACCGGATCTCGACGGTGTCGCCCGGTTGGGCGTGCGGTCCCTCCCAGGCGAGTTCGATCCGGGCTGGCTCCTCGATTGCAGTGATCGTGGCCAGGACGTTCGCCCCTTCGCTCGTCGCCTCGACCAGTCGGTCGCCCTCGAAGCGGATGATTGCCTCGGGAGAGCGGTCGCGGACCCACCACCGATCGATGTGCTCTACGAACAGGGCATAGGCGCGTTCCACCGGCATCGGCACCAGGCAGGTGACGTTGACCGCACCCTCAGCCATCGGCCACCTCGGCGACGTGCCTGGCATACGAGGCGAGTTGATCGGCCCAGAACCGGGTCACTTCCTCCGACCATTCGCTGAGGTCTCGGAGCGGCTCCGGTCGGATGGCGTAGATGTGACGGCGGCTGTCGGCCGGGTCGAGGGTGGCCTCGACCAGGCCCGCCAGGCGCAGCGACCGGAGGTGCCCGGTCAGTGCCGCCCTGCTCACCCCGAGACGCGTGGCGATCTCGCTCGGGGTCAACGGCCCTCCTGCAAGCATCTCAATCGCTCCACGCCTCGTGGTGTCGGCGAGGGCGTCGAGCGTGGCGTCGATCGGGGTGGTCACGTCTCGGAAGCGAAGTACCAGCGATGACCCTCGGGGTCGACCGCCCGGTAGGTGCGGTACCCGTAATCCTGATCGGCCGGTTCGCCGAGCACGATTGCGCCGGCATCGCGTGCCCGCTCGTAATGCCCATCGATGTCATCGATCTGGCACCACACCTGGCTGTGGACCCCGCCCAACTCATGCGGGGTCGAAAACCCCCCGTCTCGCCACACCGTCGATAGCGCGATCACCGCGCCGTCGAGAGCCATTTCGCAATGGGCGACGGTGCCGTCCTCGCCGTCCATGCGAAACGTCTCCTCAAAACCGAAGGCGTCGTGCAGAAAATCGATCGCTGCGGACGCATCGGCGTAGTCCAACATCGGCATCACTTGCGCCATCTCGTACCTCCTGCGCTTCAAGTTAGTCAACTAGTGGGTTGATAGTCAAGTGAGTTGTTGAACAGTCTAGTGCCAGTCCGTCAGGTGCTCCGCCTGGGTGGGCAGGTATGCGCCCGGCCCGAAGTGCTCGTCGTAGAACTCGAGGTCGAGGTGGTGGGCCTGGAGATAGGTGAGGCAGAACAGACTGGGGACTGTCCCCGGGAACTTGCCGTACCGGTCGAGGACGTACTGCGCCTGGAGGGCGACGCAGGCCTTGAACTCGTCAGAGTGGACCTGGGCGGCGCCCCTCACCCGGGCGCTCTCCTTCCACGCGCCGGGGGTCTCGGGATGGAAGGGCCCACGCGGTCCGAACTTCCTCTGGGCGAATGCCTCCACCGCAGCCGCCATGTCGGGAAAGTGCGGCGGGCAGTAGGCGGTGAACACCCCGTCCCGACCCGTCGGGTTGGGGAGCGCCCATCGCTCGTCGGTGTCGTAGTGGAATCCGAGCCCGGGGACGGCTGGGTCGCCGCTCGCTCCGAGCACTGTGTGCCGGTCGATCCCGTCGAACATCCAGCCGCCGAGACCCATCGCCTGGAGCATCAGCATCCCGGCGAAGCACGAGGTGCTGAGCTCTGCTGTGGCCTCGGTGAGTGCGTACTGCTCGAGAAAGGAGAGCGGAAAGGGCTCGTCGATGTCGACCAGATCGCGGAACTGCTCCATCCCCGGGACGCGCTCCCCGCCGATGTCGTCGATCATCGAGTAGCCGTTCTGGGTGAGGAAGCAGAGGATGGCGATCATCTGCTGGGCGATGTCCGCCACCGGGATCAGCAGCAGGCTTCCCGGCCGGTTGACGCACCAGGTGTTGTGGCCCTCCATGTAGGGCTCCTCGGGTGGGATGTTGAGCCGTCCGTCGGCCAGCTTGCGGATCCTCGACCGGTGAGCCTCGATGACCTGCCCGATGTCGACCGCGTCGCCCGGTTCCCACTCGACCAGCTTGGGGGCGTCGCGCGTCTCAAATAGATAGACGCCGTCGTCATCGGTGAAGAAGACCTCCGATGTGTGGAACCCCGCGGCTGAGGGGAAGGTCCGGCCACCGGCAGCACCGGCGTAGTTGGCCAGATGCGGGGCGTAGGTGGCATTGCGGGTGATGGCGTAGTGCCACCCGGTGTTGCCCGCCGCCGAGGTGAGAACGAGCATCTTCTCCAAATCGGTCAGCGGGAGCGGCGGATGTGCCGACTTGTACGCCAGCGGGCCGTCGGGGATCTCCGACCCGAAGGAGAAGCGGCGCGCACGCCGGCCGTGGATCGCCTCGATCAGCGGGAAGGCCATCGCCTTCTCCAGTCCCTTCTGCTCGGGCCCACCACCCATGACTCCGACCTCCCTCCCGGCGACACAGGGAAACTACGCGGGCCCGGCAAACTCGGTCATCCGGGGATACGATCGGTGCATGAGCGACGCCCGCATCCGGCCACGACTGGTGGTCTCCGATGCCTCCGGGGCGATCGATTGGTACGTCCAAGCGCTGGGCGCACGCGAGGTTGCCCGTTTCGAGGGACCCGAGGGAAAGGTGGTCCACGCCGAGCTCGAGGTCGGAACGGCGGCATTCACCTTGAAGGACGAGGACGAGGTCGACCGGTCACCCGGCTCGGGAGGCGGTGCCGCCCTGCTCGACCTCGAGTTCGAAGACGTGGACATCCTGGCTGCGCGGATGCTCGCCGGCGGCGCCACCGTCGTGTTCCCGGTCGAGGATCGCGACTACGGGCGGGGCGGGCGGCTCCTCGATCCATACGGGCACGCCTGGATCATCACCAGGCGCTGAGCTTTCCTTCCGGTTAACCCAGAACCGAGCGCCTCGTTCGGTTCGTATTCATTAGATGCCCGATACACCGGGGGGTTTGTGATGTGGCGTCGGTGGTTGGCGGTGTCGGTTGTGGTGGGTTTGGTGGTTGGGGGCACGGCGGCGGTGGCTCAGCTGCCCCCCGGGGGGACGTTCACCGATGATGACGGGAACGAGCACGAGGGGTTCATCGAGGCGATC
>DATADW010000301.1:0-2647 GCA_036258335.1 Acidimicrobiia bacterium | reverse complement strand
GGGGTGGGTGGGCGGGTTGTCGTGGGGGGTGGGCGGGTTGTCGTGGTGGATGGGGGGGTTGTCGTCGTGGTGGCGGGCTGTGTGCTTGTGGTCGGAGGTTCTGATGTAGTCGTCGGGGGTTCAGTTGTCGTGGTCGAAGGCTCGGTGGTCGTGGTCGGAGGCTCGGTGGTCGGAGGCACGGTCGTGGTGACGGAGGGCACCGTGGTCGGTGGTGGCTGTCCGCAAACCGAGCCCGCTGTGCTGTCGACAAACACCTCGTCGCGTACAGCGAGCGAAACCGTCCCATCCGGTGCCGCAGCCATGAACCACCACGAGTCACCGGGGGCGGCGACTCCTTCGACCGTGCCGGCACCGCTGAGCCGGACAGAGACGCCGACCGCCGTGCCATTCCCGACCCGCCACCATCGCTCGGTTGCACCGTCGATAGTGGCGCATGCCGACTCGAGCGACTTCAGGCCGCTGGCCGGGTCGGGGCAGTCCGCCGGCTCGGCGCGGGCGATCACCTCGCCGCCGACGACGAGGCGCGCCGAACCAGAGGGGAGGTACCACACAGATCCGCCGCTCGCCGTCCCGGTCAAGGAGCCACCCGGGGTCTCCAGCGTGGCGACCACGGCTTGATCGCCGGATTGAATTGTCCAAGCCGTGACGTCGCCACCCAGACGGCATCCCTGGACGATGGTGGGGAGCTGAGGTACCGGATCCTCGGGCTGGCACACCGGACCGGCCTCGTCGACACTTGCCACCGTCGATCCGGCGAACACCAAGCTGGCGGGGTTGGACCCGTCTTCGGCGGGCGCCAGCAGCCAGGTCGTTCCCGAGGCGGCCGAGAAGGTGATCGGGGCGCCGCTCCCGGGCACGAGAGTCACTTGGACCGGAACCTGGTTGGAGCTCACCACCTCCCACGCCCTCCACCCAGGGAACCATTGCTCGGGGGTGCACGTCGCCACCAGCGCCGGCGCACCCAGGTCGGGAAGATCTATGTCGACCGGTTCGCCGGCAGTGAACCCCATGGCTGCGACCGGACCCGACGGTCGGGCCACGACCACGGTCGTGCTTGGCGTCGTGGTAGCGACCGCCTCGGCGGTCGCCGTCGTCGGGGTCGGGGGCTCCTGCGGTATGGCCGCGGTGGCGCAGGCGGCAAGTGCCAGCCCCACCAACAACGCGCCCACTCGAAGCCGCATCCAATCCTCCTCATGACCCACAGTGTCACGACGCGTAGGGATGAGACGCCCCCGAAGCCCCTCCAGTTCCGCAACGCCCCTTCATTGGCGGCGGGAGCATCAGCCTCCGAGACGAATGTCGATCCACTGGCGCCAGCGTCCCATGATTTCGGCAACGGGGTCGGCGGCGGCGGGATCGGCATATAGCGCCGGCCCAACCGACACCCGGATTGACCCTCGCTGCAACCGGTTGTCGATTCCCAGCACCCTGTCGGTTCCCACAATCGCCACTGGGACCAACGGGACTCCCGCTTGATTGGCGAGCCACGCCGCACCACGCTTCACGGGCTCGGCGCCCCACCTAGTGGCTCGGCGACCCTCAGGGAAGACGCCTATTGGCTCACCCGCTGCCAATGCGCGGAGCGCGGCTCGCACCGCAGCCACCGGCCTCCGGTCGCGGGAGACCAGGATGGACCCGTATGTCGTGGTTGCCCAGGCCAAGAAGCGGTTGGCGCTGGTCAACTCGTCGAGCGCCAAGAAGATGAGGGGTCGCCGAAGAACCGCCCCGATGAGCGGAGGGTCGAGCTGGGAGAAGTGGTTGGAGGCAAGGACATAGGGAGCCGCCGGGAATCCGTCATCGATCTCGGTTTCCAGCCTCCATGCCGCCTTGCCGATCACGGTGAGCATCGGCCATGCGATTGCCCACGTCACCTTGCCTGAGCGCGGGATGGTGGGGACGCTGCCGTCGCTTGTAGCCAACGTTCCTCGGTGCAGCACCTTCCCCATCATGACGAGCCCAATGATGACGAACGCTGCCCCAGCTCGGTAAACAGCGAGGCGAGCACCAGTGTCGGCCGTTGGTTGGCTCGCAGCTCGACCGCGGCATCGAGTACCCGCTCGGCCGACGCCACCGCCACCGCCGGAGGCACCTCGGTGAGGTCGGTGAGCTCCAGGTCGCGATTGCGCGGCGTTGCGCCGAACTGGACTGCGGCGGCGTCGAGGTACCACGAAGCCAGGATTTCGACCCCCGAGATGAGCAGCTCGCGCTTTGCCCTGTGGTTGTCGCGCTCCCGCTTCTCCTTGCTGGCGTGCTCGGTCAGCGAGTGCTCCTCCATTCCGGCGAGGAGCGGCTCGAGCCCGTCGAGCAGCTCCTCGGCGAGAATGAAGGAGTCGCCGGGTGCGGCGGAGACCCGGCCGGGAACGGCCAGCCAGGCGCGGCGAAACGATGCGACCTCGGGCTGTGTGGCCAGCCCGAGCGCCAGCCCCGGCCGGCCCCCTCCGAGACGTGCGGCCTCGGTCGCCTGTTCGTTGGCGACACCCACCTTCTCGAGGGCAGCGATCACCTCGGCCTCGTCCACCCGCCCGAAGTGGATGATCCTGCACCTGGAGCCGAGCGTGGCTGGCAGGTCTTCCTCGGAGTCAGATACGAGGACGAACGCCGTGGTGGCGTTGGGCTCCTCCAGCGTCTTGAGAAGGGCGTTGGCCGC
>DATADW010000300.1:0-7362 GCA_036258335.1 Acidimicrobiia bacterium | reverse complement strand
TGGCGGGGAGCGCCTCGAGCTCGAGCCGAAGCCGATCCCCTTCCAGGGCCGCCGAAACCGGCAGGTCGAAGGAGCCCACCACCTCGGCCAACTGGTCCGACGTCATCACGAGCCGCCCGTTCCCCCCCTCCGCCACCGCTTTCCCCTTGCCGTCGATCAGGTCGAGTGGATCGAATGTCACATCGCTCAGGGTGAGGTCGATCGTTTCGACCGGGTAGCCCTGCAGACGGAAGGTCGTTCCGCTCAATTCGACCTCGGGGATCCGCCCGCTGGCGGCGGCCACGACCATTGGAGCGCCTTCGAAACTCACCTGGGGGCTCTCGTCGAGGGCGAACTCCTCCCGTGTCGCCCTGGCCACGGCGTCCTCTGCGGCAGGGCGCGCCCAGAGCTCCGCCGCGGCGAGCAACAGGGCGGCGAGGGCGAGCAGAGCGAACAGCCAGCGGAGCACTGGAGCGGCACGGTACCCCCGAGGTTTGGTTAGGGGACCCACGATCGGTGCCGATACCATCGGTGCGATGATCCGATTTCTCACAGCAGGCGAGTCCCACGGTCCTGCCCTCGTCGCCGTGGTCGAGGGCCTTCCCGCCGGCCTCACCTTCTCACGCGAGGAGCTCGCCGCCGAGTTGGCCAGGCGCCGGCTCGGTTTTGGGCGCGGCGCCCGACAACGTATCGAACGGGACGAGGTCGAGGTGCTGGGGGGGATCAGACACGGGAAGACGCTGGGGAGCCCGGTTGCCGTCTTGATCCGCAACACCGAATGGCCCCGCTGGCAGCAGGAGATGGATCCCGACCCCGGCGAGCCGAAGCGGGCGATGACCACTCCGCGTCCCGGGCACGCCGACCTCGTTGGCATGATCAAGTACGACACCCACGACGCCAGGGACATCTTGGAGCGTGCCTCGGCGCGCGAGACCGCCGCCCGCACGATCGTCGGCTATCTGTGCAAGCGGCTACTGGCTGAGTTGGACGTAGCGGTCCTCAGCCACGTCGTCGCCATTGGAAAGGTGGAGGCGCCCGCCAGCCCGCTCCCCACACCAGCCGATCTCGCCGCCATCGACGAATCCCCCGTGCGGGTATTCCATGCCGAGGTCGAAGAGGCGATGATCGGCGAAGTGCAGTCGGCCAAGGACGACCGCGACACGCTTGGTGGCGTCGTCGAGGTGCTCGCCTACGGAGTGCCCGCCGGTGTCGGAAGCCATGTCCATTGGGACCGCAAGCTCGACGCCCGTCTCGCCGAGGCGCTGATGTCGATCCAGGCGATCAAGGCGGTCGAGATCGGTGATGGAGTGGAGTCGTCGCGGCGGCGGGGCTCGGTGGCCCACGACGAGATCTTCTGGTCCGATGGCGGGTTCGCCCGACAGACCGATCGCGCCGGCGGGACCGAGGGCGGGATGACCACCGGGCAGCCCCTTCGGGTGAGGGCGGCGATGAAGCCCATCTCCACCGTGATGAAGTCCCTCCGCTCGGTTGACGTGGTCAGCAAAGAGGAGGAGCGGGCCTTCTTCGAGCGGTCGGACACCTGCGCCGTCCCCGCGGCCGGGGTGGTCGCCGAGCAGATGGTGGCTTTTGTCCTCGCCGACGAGATGGTGCGGATGCTGGGCGGCGACACCGTCTCCGACCTGCGGACCGCGGCCGAGGCTTACCGCCGGCGTGTCCACAGCTTCTGACAAGCCCCCGGTATCGGGGCACCTCTGGCTGGTCGGGATGATGGGCTCGGGGAAGACCACGGTGGGCAGAGCGGTGGCGAACCGGCTCGGTATGGACTTTCTCGACGTAGACGCCGAGGTGGAGAGGGTCGCCGGCCAAACCGTCGCCCAACTCTTCTCGGCGGGTGAACCAGAGTTCCGGCGCCGAGAGTCGGCAGTCGTCATCTCGGTCGCCGGGATGGCTCCTCCTCTGGTGGTGGCTGCAGGCGGAGGGTGCGTCGTCGACCCGGAGAACCGAGAGGCGATGCGGCGGAGCGGGTCGGTTGTCTGGCTGCGCGCCGACCCCGAGGAATTGGTCGCCCGGATCGGGCCCGATCCTGGTCGTCCTCTTTTGGCGGGGGGACCGCCGGGGGAGCGGCTCGCCCAGTTGCTCGAGGAGAGGACCGACGCGTACGAAGACGCGGCCAGCGCCCAGGTGGAGACCAAGGGGCGGAGCCTCGACGATGTGGTTGACGAGGTGGTGCGGTGCTGGACCGAGTCCTGATCCCAGAAGGCGAAGCCGTGGTGGGTCGTGGGGTGGTCGATGGCGGGCCCATCCTCCCCGATCGCCCCGGGCGCGCCAAGGCGGCGGTGCTCACCCAACCTGGTGCGGTGATGCACGCTCAGCGGGTGGTCGGATCACTGGCGGCCGGCGGGGTCGAAGCCGACATGCGGGTCCTTCCCGACAGGGATGCCGCCAAGTCGATCGAGGTCCTCGCCGAGGTGTATCGCTGGCTTGCCGAAATCGGGATCGGAAGGCACGACACCATCGTCGGTGTTGGTGGCGGTGCGGTGACGGACCTCGCCGGGTTCGCCGCCGCCACCTGGCTGCGGGGTGTCGAGTCCGTCCTGGTCCCGACGACCCTGCTCGCCGCGATAGACGCATCGATCGGTGGCAAGACCGGGATCAACATCGGTGGAAAAAACCTGGTCGGCGCCTTCTGGCACCCGACGGTGGTTCTGGTCGATATCGACGTGTTGGATCGGCTTCCCGAGGCGGTGAGGCGCGAGGGACTGGCAGAGGCGTTGAAGGCGGGACTGATCGCCGACCCAGGTCTGGTCGACCTATTCGAAGAGCACGGTGAGGCCGCCCCGCTCGACCTGGTCGTACCGGCAGCCATCAGGGTCAAGGCCGATGTGGTCCTGGCGGATCCACGGGAGAGCGGGCGGCGCGCCATCCTCAATTACGGACACACAATTGGTCACGGTATTGAGGTCGTCGGTGGGATGAGCCACGGTCATGCGGTGGCGGTGGGGATGGTGGCGGCTGCCCGCGCATCGGCGCTCAGGTTCGGTTTCTCCGAAGAGACCCGACAGAACGGCCTGATCGCATCGCTGGGGCTGCCTACCACGTCCCCACCGGTGGACGGTTCCTCGGTGCGCCGCTTGCTCCAACAAGACAAGAAGCGTGACGCCGTCGGTCTCCGCATGGTCCTTCTCCATGAGATCGGCCATCCCGAGGTGACCCACGTCGACCCCGAACTGGTGGATCAGGCCCTCGCCGCGGTAGGGATCATGGGGTGAATCGGCCTTTCGACGTCTACTGTCCAGCAGCCATGTTCCGTCTTCCGTCTTCCGCCCACCGTCCATGATCTCCACCAACGACATCCGGCCGGGCATGGCGCTCGACCTCCCCGACGGCCTCTTCCAGGTGGTCGATTGGGAGCATGTCAAGCCAGGAAAAGGACGTGCCTTCGTCCGGATGCGGATCAAGCATCTCACCACCGGCCAAGTGCTCGACAAGACCTTCCGAGCCGACGAGGACGTCCCGAGGGCGATCATCGAGCGCAAGGACCACCAGTACCTGTATCGCGACGACCTCGGCTTTCACTTCATGGATCTGGAGAGCTTCAGCCAGTTCGCCATTTCCGCAGGTGAGGTCGGCGGGATGTCCAACTACCTCACCGAGGGGATGACCGCGGTCCTGGCGATGCACGACGGGCGGCCGATAGGTGTGGAGCTCCCGGCGGCGGTCGAACTCGAGGTCACCCACGCCGAGCCGGGAGTGAAGGGCGACCGCGTCTCCGGGGCGACCAAGCCGGTCACCCTCTCGACAGGGCTGGTGGTCCAGGTGCCGCTCTTCGTCGAGCAAGGTGACACCATCAGGGTGGACACGCGCTCAGGCGAGTACCTCACCCGGGTGTGACCCGGTCGGGGCCCGAGGCGCGGGAACTGGCGCTCGAGGCGCTCTACCAGGCCGATCAGCGCGGGCTGCTGCCCGAGGACGCGGTGGCCGGGCTGCCCGCCAGAGCAGCCCGATTGGTGAGAGGTGTCCTGGAGCAGAGGTCCGCGCTCGACCGGGCGATAGATCGCGCCTCGACGGGATGGCGGGTGGAGAGGATGCCGGTGGTGGACCGGGCGGTGCTCCGACTGGCACTCTACGAGTTGCGCAACCAGCCGTCCACCCCGACTGCGGTGGTCATAAACGAGGCGGTCGAACTGGCGAAGACCTACTCCACCGAGCGCAGCGGCCGCTTTGTCAACGGGGTCCTGTCCAGACTCGCCCTCGAGGAGCGCCCTGCGGACGCGATTTCCGACCCTCCCGAAACGACTTAGAACCACCTTGGCGTTCGGGTATCCCCGCCCGCGGGAAGGTCCGCCTCCCCGGTGATGGGGAGGCGCGAGCGAAGCGAGCGGAGGGGGCGACGGCTCCCGGCGCCGATCACCCTCCCCCCAACCGCCTCCCTTCAGGAAGGGGGAGTCGGATCGCGGCGAGCGCAAGACGTCCGTCTGCCGTCTGCCGTCTGCCGTCTGCATGTCCTGCTACCGTCGCCTCGCCCTTTAAGACCGGTCCTGTGAGGCCGGAAAGGAGAAGGCCATGACCAGGGTCATGGAAGAAGGTGATGTACGGCGCGCCCTGCGCCGGATTGCCCACGAGATCGTGGAGCGCAACCGGGGTGGCGAGAACGTCGTCCTGGTCGGCATCCACACGTTGGGGGTCCCACTCGCCGAGGCGATCGCCGCTGCCATCGACGAGTTCGAAGCCGTCAAGGTCCCGGTTGGCGAGCTCGATATCGGGCTCTACCGCGACGATCTCCATCGCCGTCCGATCCATCGTCTCGGCAGGACCATGGTCCCCGTGGACGTGACCGGTCAGACGGTGGTCCTCGTCGACGACGTGCTCCACACCGGGCGTACGGTGAGAGCAGCGCTCGATGCCCTGCTCGACTTGGGGAGGCCCGAACGAATCGAGCTTGCGGTGCTCGTGGACCGTGGGCATCGGCAGCTGCCATTGCGTGCCGATTACGTGGGGAAGAACCTCCCGACATCGAGCGACGAGCGTGTCGTTGTCCGCTTCGGTGGTGACGACGGGGTCTGGATCGAGCACCTATGACCACGACCCACCTCCTCACCCTCGACGGTATGGAGCGGTCCGACATCGAGGATCTGCTCGATCTGGCCGACGAGTTCGTCGAGGTGCTCGCCCGCGACATTCCAAAGGTGCCCGCCCTACGCGGCAAGATCGTCGCGACCCTCTTCTTCGAGCCGTCGACCCGGACGAGGCTGTCGTTCGAGGCGGCGGCCAAGGCTCTCTCCGCCGACACAATGAGCTTCGCCCCGGGCACCTCTGCCGTCACCAAGGGGGAGAGCCTCAAGGACACGGTGCAGACGCTGGAGGCGATGGGCGCCGACCTGATGGTGGTGCGCCACGAAGCGACCGGGGCAGCATGGAGGGTCGCCTCGTGGGTCGGCGTCCCCATCGTCAACGGCGGCGATGGGGCCCACCAGCACCCCACCCAGGGACTGCTCGATGCCCTCACTCTCAGGCACCGCTTCGGCAAGCTCGACGGACTGCAGATGGCGGTGGTGGGGGACATACGCCACTCGCGGGTGGCACGGTCGCTGATCACCGCCTGCACCACGCTCGGCGCCCGGGTCACCCTGGTGGGGCCCCCAACGCTTCTGCCGCTCGACATGACCGGGTGGCCGGTCGAGATATCCGGGTCGCTCGACGAAGTGATCGGTGACCTCGACGCCATCTACATGCTGCGCGTCCAAGCGGAGCGCGGGGGCAGTTCGATGTTCCCCTCACTTCCCGAGTACGTCGCCAGGTTCGGAATGGACCGGGCGCGTTTCGAACGTCTCCGTCCCGATGCGGTGGTTCTCCACCCAGGCCCGATCAACCGCGGGATCGAACTTTCCCCGGAGGTGGCGGACGACCAACGCTCGCTGATCCTTCCCCAGGTTGCAAACGGGGTGGCGGTGCGGATGGCGGTGCTCTTCCGGTTGTTGGGGGACCACAGTGGCTGACCTGGTGTTGAAAGGGGGAACGGTCTTTGGGCCAGAGGGCGCCGTCGCCGCCGACGTCGCTGTCAGCGGGACCCAGGTGAGGGCCGTTGAGCCCGGGATCGACGCCGAGAACGCCATAGACGTCACCGGGTGCTGGGTAGGTCCCGGACTGGTCGACCTGCACTCCCATCTCCGCCAGCCGGGTCAGGAGTGGAAGGAGGACATCGCCTCGGGTTCGTCCGCCGCCGCCGCAGGCGGGTTCACCGCCCTGGTGGCGATGCCCAACACCGACCCCCCGATCGACAGCGGGCACCTCGCCCGCTACGTAGCGGAGCGGGGATTCAACGGCGGGCTGGCCGAGGTGATGCCGGCGGGTTGCATCACCCTTGGGCGGCGGGGGGAGGCATTGGCGCATCTCGACGAGTTGTGGGAGGCCGGGGTCCGGATCTTCACCGACGACGGGGACACGGTGAGCGACGCCGGGTTGCTGCGGCGCGCCATGGAGTACCTCGGTTCGCTGACCACGGACGACGACGCAGTAGTGGTGGCACAACACGCCGAGGATGCCGGCTTGGCACGGGGTGGTCACATGCATGAGGGATCGGTGTCGTCACGTCTCGGCATGCGCGGGATACCGGCATTGGCCGAGGAGGTGGTGGTGAGCCGGGACCTGGCACTGGTGCAGCTCACCGGATGCCGTTACCACTGCCAGCACATCTCCACGGCTGCCACGGTCGAGTTGATCCGCAATGCGAAGCGCGCCGCGCTCCCGGTGACCGCCGAGGTCACCCCGCACCATCTCACTCTCGACCACGGAGCGGTGCTTTCGATGGATCCCCGCTACAAGATGTACCCCCCGCTCCGCACCGCCGAGGACGCCGCGGCTCTGCGTGAAGCGCTGGCCGACGGCACCATCGACGCCGTCGCCACCGATCATGCCCCCCACGCATCGCACGAGACCGAGGTGCCCTTCGAGGAGGCACCAAGGGGCGTCATCGGGTTGGAGACCGCAGCCGCGGTCGTGCTGACCGCGACCGATCTCGACCCGGTGACCTTCTTCGAGCGGATGGCGGTGGCGCCGGCGCGGATAGCCGGGCTGGCCGAGCATGGACGGTGGGTGGAGCCAGGGGCCCCGGCCAACCTGGTGGTCTTCGACCCGGAGTCGAGGTGGACGGTCGATCGGTTCAAATCGAAGGCTCGGAACTCCCCGTTCATCGGCACCGAGTTGCGGGGCCGGGTCCTGGCGACCGTCTTCAACGGCCGAGTGACCTTTCAAACGGAGCGTGCCCTTCGATGACCGACCGTCCGCCGTCCCCCGTCTCCGGCCTCCTCGTCACCGCCGACGGCACCGCATTCGCCGGGACCTCGGTCGGGGCGCCCGGTGTGGCGGTGGGGGAGGTGGTCTTCAACACGACCATGACCGGCTACCAGGAGGTACTGACCGATC
>DATADW010000299.1:0-8037 GCA_036258335.1 Acidimicrobiia bacterium | reverse complement strand
AGGTCGACTGAGGACTCGAGCTCGCCGTCCACAGCTCCGAGCATCACCACCTCGGTAGCCCCCAGCTCATCGGCGGCGGCACGTTGCTCGGCGTGGCGGGCGGCGACGAGCTGTTCGGGGTTCAGCGCCGGGTCCCAGGTCCCTTTGGACCCGTCGGTGACCACCAGCATCGTGACCTCACAGCCGGCAGCTGACCACTGCGCCAGGGTGCCTCCAGCGCCGAACTCGGCATCGTCGGGATGGGCGCCGATGGACAGCGCACGGGCAGGCATGGCGAGCGGTTGTGGAGCCGCGGTCATCCGGCGGCGGCCCGCCGCGCCGACACGTCGCCGAGCCAACGGCCGGCGGGCAGGCGCGCCATGATCGACAGGTCGCCCGCCCGGTCGAGATCCCAGGCGAGCCCGATCCGAATCACAACCTCGGGGTCGGTGGCAGTGGCGAGGTGGCGGTGGAAGCTCGCCGTCCCGTAGGAGAAGCGGAACGCCCCCTTTCCGCCGACGACGTTGGTCCCGCCATCCCATGACGGGGCGAGGGCGGTGTGACCCCCGACGAGAACCTCCAGACAGGCTGCCAGGTCGGAGACGCCGAGCAGGGGAAGGTCGGCGTGGCAAACCAACCACGAGTCGCCATCCGCAGCAGCCACCACGGAGCCGGCCGCCTGGTCCAGACCGCCGGCGAGGTCGGGCTCGGCGATGACCTCGGCGCCGGACTCTCGGGCCAGCCGGGAGATCTCGGCGTCGTCGCTCACTACGGCGACCCTTGATCCGGTGGCCAATGCGGCGGCGATGGTCCGCTCGGTGCAGCGGCGTGCGAGCAGGCGACGGGTCGGAGGGTCCAAGTCGTCGCCGAGCCTGGCCTTGGCGTCGGCGAGCGGCTTGACCGGGATTCCGATGAGCGGCACCGCAGCAGGGTAACGACGGTGACGGTGGTTCCTTGGTGCCGCTGGGCACCGGTAGGCTCAGCCCCCCGTCCTCAGGATCATTGACCAGGAGCTCGCCGAGGCACCATGCGTCGTCAGACCAAGATCGTGGCAACGATGGGGCCCGCCGTGGCCTCGCTCGGGCAGGTTGCCGAACTGATCCACGCCGGGCTCGATGTCGCCCGGCTCAACTTCTCCCACGGCGGCCATGACACCCATCGCCAGTTCGCCGGATGGGTGCGGGAGGCGGCTAGCGACGCCGGCGCCAACGTTGCCCTGCTCCAGGACATCCAGGGGCCGAAGCTCCGCTTGGGCATCTTGCACGATGGCAAGGTGCAGCTCGATCGTGGTGAGCAGGTCGATCTCGTACCGGGAGCGAAGAGCGGTGACCGCTCGAACATCCCCGTCGACTACGAGCACCTGTTGGAAGATGTCGCCCCGGGCGGCTCGGTCCTGGTCGCCGATGGGCTGGTCAGGCTGGAGGTGGCGGAGAGATTGGAGGACAGGCTGCGGTGCGTTGTCGTGGCGGGTGGCGAACTGGCCGACCACAAAGGTGTCGCCTTCCCCGGGTCGTCGCTCCGCGTCCCGCCGCTGACCGACAAGGACGCGGCCGACATCGCCTTCGGGCGAGAGCTCGGGGTCGACTACGTGGCCATGTCTTTCGTGCGCAGTTCCGAGGACATCCGGCAGGTAGCCGCACTGGTCGAGCCGGGTACGCCGATCATCGCCAAGGTCGAGCTGGCGGCTGCTTACGAGAACCTGGACGACATCATGGCTGCAGCCGACGGGGTCATGGTGGCGCGCGGCGATCTCGGCGTCGAGTTGCCATTGGAGCGGATCCCGCTGGTCCAGGCCGACATACTCGAGCGGGCCAATGCGGCGGGGCTGCTCACCATCACCGCCACCGAGATGCTGCAATCGATGGTCGAGGCGCCACGTCCCACCCGAGCCGAGGTCACCGACGTCGCAACTGCGGTCACCGAGGGGACCGATGCGGTGATGCTCTCGGGGGAGACCGCGGTCGGGAAATACCCGGTGGAGGCTGTCCGCATGATGGACACCATCTGCCGCGAAGTGGAGACCGGGCTCCGACCGCAGCGACGCAGCGCGCATCTGACGCTGAGCTCGGTTCCGACATTTGCCTCGGCCATCGCCAAGGCGGCGGTCGAGGCTGCCGTGGACCTCGACCTCTCCACCATCGTCGCCTTCACCGAGACGGGGAGCACCGCCCGGCTTCTCTCCAAGTACCGCCCGGCGTCGGACATCGTGGCCTTCACGGCCAGGGAAGCGACCCTTCGTCGGATGGCCCTCTACTGGGGAGTGAGGGCTGTCCCCTTCGAGCGCCGCGCCTACACCGACCTAGAGATCGCCGCCGCCGAGAAATACCTCGAAAAGGAGAGGCTGTGCACCCGGGGCGAGGGTGTCGTCATGGTTGCCGGGATCCCCGCCAATCGCCAGGCCTCCACCAACCTGATGAAATTGCATGTGATCGGCGATCGCGACCGCGGCGTTCCCTCGCAGCGTGATGGCCGTTCTGCGGGAGGGTTGAGCGGCCCGGTGTAGAGTCCGCCGCCCGACCGAGGAGCCGCCAGGTGGGCCAACCGATCCAGGTCGTCGATCGTGTCGTGCTCGGCGATGTTGCCCTGTTTGACACCGATCGCACGCTCACCGGCCAAGACGGCGAGACCTACACGACCAGGGACGATGCTGAACCCGGGGACACATTCGGAGCAGCCATCGCCGCCCGCCTGCTCGAGTCCGACGAAGGCTTGGGCGGGGTCTTCGTGCTCTCCAATACGCTGTCACTGCGGCGGCCCGACGGCTGGACCGACGAAGCACTCGACAACGCTTCCGAGACCATCCGCACCTTCTTCATCGTCTACGACGAGAACAAACCGCCGGGGGCGATGGAAGTGCCCGAACCCGAAGCAGCCGAGGGAACTGAGCCCAGCGAAGCCGGGTAGGGAACAACTCGGTCAGACGGAAGACGGAAGGCGGAAGACGGAAGACGGAAGTCGGAAGTCACCCCCTCCGCTCGCTGCGCTTCGCGCCTCCCCCTCACCGGGAGCGGCATGCAGGTGCCGTCTGCCCTCCTCAGGGCGCCGTCGTCGGTGGGGAGGTGCGCGGTGGCGAGGTGGTGTCAGGCGGCGGCTGAGTCGTGTCAGGCGGCGGCTGGGTCGTTTCGGGTGGTGTGGTGGTAGTCGTGGGCGGCGCCGGGCAGGGCTCGCCGGTGTAGTCGACGGACTCCGGTGGGAGTCGGCACGGGTGGCGCTCCACGACTATCGGTTGCGGGCGATAACGCCAAGTCCATTTGACCTCGCGCTCGGTTCCGTCGGGATAGGTGATGGTGCGGACCACATCGACCGAGAACCCTTGTGTTCCCTCGGACACACGACGTTCCTCTTCCAGGCCGAGTCCGCTGTTGCCCTCGTACACAGTCGTGGTCGGATCGGTGAAGCCGTACGGCTCACCAGTGGTGGCTTCGACCACCATTGAGTCGCCGTTGCCCTCGGTTGCCACGAACACGTCGGCGGTGCGGTTACCCGGCACGTGCTCGCCCACCAGCGATCTGCCGCCGTTGCATCCATAGAGCCTGACCGTGATCGATGTGTCGGTGTACTCCGTCCGGACGAGGACCCCGCAGTCCCCGTCGTTCCGGAAGGCGAGGTCGGGGGCGGGCCATGACAGGGTGGCCTCGACTCCCTGGGGATAGCGGCTAAACCAGAAGCTGTGCGGTGTGTGGGTGATGTCCACGAAACCTCCCCAGAACACCGCGTTGTAGAGCGTGGTGGTGAACTGGCTGATCCCGCCACCCAGGTTGTCGTCGACGACCACCCCACCGATGATGGCGGGCGCCTCTTGGTACCCCTCTTCGGCGCTGCGCTCGCCGACATAGTCGTTGAGCCAGAACTCCGCGCCGACAGGGACGATTGCGCCGTCGACCTCCTCGGCGATGAGGTGGATGTTGTCGACCCGAGGCTCACAGCAGGCGTGGTAGGTGGTGAACTTTGAGACGAGATGCTTGATCCCCAGCGCTTCGAGCTGCTCGGTGGTCACCTCGGGCTCGGCCCCCTTCCTGAAGGGGAGCACGCCCGATCGGCTGCCACGCAGCGCCGCGGCGCGGAGAGCATCAGCGGCGCCCTGTGGATCGATGACCGTCCCGGCCCGACCCGGATCGATGGACACCGTCTCGTCGGAGTTCACTATGAAGCGGGCGTCCACCGGAGGCAGTTCGAGTTCGGAGCGAAGACCCTCGAGCCTGGCGGCCACTTCGTCGGGACGAAAGCCAACCTCGATTGCCGGATCATCCCCGCCGACGATCCTGTTCCGGAAAGCGTCTACGAGGTCGTCGACCTCGAAGGTCACCTCGGCATAGGGGTCTTCCCGGTAGAGGACGACAGGTCCGTCGAGCAGCGCCTCGGCCACCACCATTGCTCGGTCGACGTCCTTTCTGGTGAGCTCCGGCTTGATCTCGATGATTCGCGCCTCAGCCGGCTGGCGGTCCCGGAGGAGTAGTTGTTCGACCAGATCGGAGGTCAGGTGTTCGCGGTCGATGCCGCGGCCTGTTCTCGGGTAGCGAGCAATCGGCTCGATGCCATCGAGGCGGACGGCCCCGTTGAAGGGCGGGTCGCCGACCACGTTCCGATCCCAGTTGTCATACACGGGCTCGAGCCTGTCCCGGTCCACGCTCCCGGTTGGGGGGATCACGTCAGCGCGGAACAAGTGCGACAGCCACCAGCGGAACTGCTGGATGATTGAACCCTCGCGCCCCACGGCCATCGCCTGTCCGGCCAGTTCGGCTGTGTCAAGCCGGAAGCCGATGGCGTCGGGACTGATCCGGAAGGTCTCGTCGACCACCTCGACCGCCACCGGCTGGACCGCCAGCTCGTCCTCGAGACCGAGCACTGCCCGCTCCGCCGCGGCTGGACCGAGCCCGGACAGGTCGGTGTCCCCGACCGACACGTTCCGCAGGACTTTGCCCTGATAGATGGCGCGATCGACTGCGTAGCCGCCGATGATTAGCAGAGCGACCGCCATCACGGCTACGACCGATAGGAGAACGGAGCGGGAGCTTCGTGCCATGTAACGAGCGGTGGCTCTCCAGAACCGGCGCCGAGTGTAGGGTCCGCGGTCCGCTGGGCGGAATCTTCCTCAGGATACGATGCTCGGCGTGATCGAATTACCCCCGGTGAAAGCCGGAGATCCGATCCGGATATCGGCATCGACATTTGTCGACTACCTCCGTTGCCCGGCATCGGCTGACGCCCGTTTGCACCGTGTTTTCGGGCCCGACACCAGGGCCTCCTTCTCTGGCGGGCTGGCCCACCGAGTGTTCGCTCGCCACCTCGGGCATGGGTCGATCGACCCACACGGGTTCCACCAGGCGTGCCGCGAGGAGATTGGCTCGTCCTCGCTCAACATGAAGATGGCCGGGCTCGGGCTGGGGAAGCCGAGCATGCTGGCACCGCTCATCGACGAGGTGCAAGCCCTTTACCAGCGGTTCCGTTCGGTCCCGGTCGAAGGCTTCGTCGGCGCCGAGGTCGAGCTGGCTGCCGAACCGGCCGACGGGGTGAGCCTCGTCGGGAAGGTCGACGCAGTGTTTGGCGACGACCGCGGTTCTCGTCTCGTCGACTGGAAAACAGGCGAGTTGGGCGAGCCTCTTGTTCAACTCCAGTTCTACGGGTTGCTGTGGGCACTCCAAGAAGGCGAGCTTCCCGGTCGCCTGGAGGCGGTGTCTGTGCGGACGGGTGAGCGTTTTTCCACCGTGCCATCGCGGGCCGAGCTGGAGAAAGTGGCGCAGCAGGTGGCCGAGATGGTGACCTGTCTCAGGACGGCATGGGCCTCGGGCGCCGAGCTCGGGGTGTGCGGCGGACCATGGTGTCGGTACTGCCCGTTGCTCGAGGACTGCGGTGAGGGGACGGCGGCGGTCGGTCAGGGTGCCGAGCTGGCGGGCCCGGCCCTTGTGACGGGGATGGATTGATGCGGGTGGTGGTGAGCGGGGCGGGCGGTCCGATCGGCGCTGCGTTGACCGACCTGCTCGAGAGCCAGGGGGACCACGTGGTACGGCTCACCCGCGGCGATCCCGGTTCTGACATGATCACTTGGGACCCCGACGCTGGGCGGATCGACGCAGCAGGTTTGGAAGGCGCCGACGCAGTGGTGCACCTCGCCGCCGAGCCGATCGCCCCGCCCCTCACCAAAGGGAAGCGAGAACGGGTGCTGGGTAGCAGGTCGAAGGGGACGCGGCTTCTCGCCTTGACCCTGGCCGGTCTGGATCAGAAGCCGAATGTCCTGTTGAGCGCTTCCGCGATCGGCTTCTACGGCAATCGGGGCAACGAGACGCTCACCGAAACGAGCACCGCGGGAACCGGCTTCCTATCGGAAGTGGTACTCCAGTGGGAGGCGGCGACCCGGCCGGCGGAGGAAGCCGGGATCCGGGTCGTCCACGCCCGCACCGGCTTGGTTCTCACCTCTCGGGGAGGTGCGTTGTCGAGGCTGCTGATCCCCTTCAGGCTGGGCCTGGGTGGCCGGCTCGGCTCCGGTCGTCAATGGTGGAGCTGGATCTCGCTCACCGACGAGGTGCGCGCAATGGCGTACTGCATCGAGACCGAGGAGCTGAGCGGGGCGGTGAACCTCACCTCGCCGTCGCCGGTGACCAACGCCGAGTTCACAAAGCAATTGGGTGCCGTGCTGCGCCGGCCATCTGCGATCGCGGTACCCGCCACGGCGCTGAGGCTGGCTTTGGGATCCGATCTCGCCGAGGGCCTGGTGCTGGCGAGCGCCCGGGTCATGCCCGAGCGGCTTCTCCAGACCGGGTTCTCGTTCCGGCACGAGCAGCTCGACGAGGCCCTCGCCGCCGAGCTCTGAGGTCGGGCATGACACAGGGATGTCACACACCCCGGATACAGTGCGCGCATGGTTGTCGTGGAGTTGGTGGAAGACGAGGTGCGCATCGAGCAGCTGACGGTGCGTGACCCATTGCTGTGCTCCATTCTTCGCAACCAGACCCCCGAGCGGCGGGTCGAGCTCGTCGAGCGAGCCCTCTCGGTGGGGGCTCGCGGGCTGATGACCATGGGGCTTGGTGTGGACCTCGCCGAGGTGGACGACCGCGTGCGACGCAGCGTCGCCGAGGGCACCGCCGACGCCAGGCGTCAGCTCGAGGCCATCCTTGAGCGGGCCGTGAGCGAGCTGTCCGGGTCCTTCGATCCCGAGCACCGGACGTCGGCGACCGCCCGCGCTATCGCCGAGTTCGGTGTGGTCCGCGATGGTCTTCTCAACGCCATCGATCCAGGTCACCGCGACAGCGTCGCCTCGAAGTTCCTCGGCGAGCTCGACGAGTTGCTCGGCCCCGGCGGCAAGCTCGAGGGCGTGCTGGAGCGATCTCTCGACCCGTCGGCGGACGGGTCGGGCTTCTCCAGGATCGCCGCCATCTTCGAGGACAAGCTCACCGAGTTGCGCGATCTAATGGTCAGGCGACAGGGCGCAGAGGCCGAGGCCGAGCGGGGTACCCGCAAGGGGTTCGACTACGAGACGGTGATCGAAGAGCGTCTACGTGTGATGGGACGCGCCATTGGTGGGTGTGTCGTCGAGAACACTGGGCGGACCCCCGGTGAGCTCGCAGCCGGCTCGGTTGTCGGAGACTTGGTGGTGACCTTTCCCACGATGCGCAGGGTGGTGGTCGAAGCGAAGAACACCGCCAGGCTCACGCTTCACGGGCCAAAAGGCATCCTCCGCGAGCTCGATGACGCTCTGGCCAATCGTGCGGCAGATGCTGCGGTGGGCGTCTCCGCTGTTGCTGCCTTCCCCGTCGAGGTTGGGATGTTCGGGATCTACGGGAACCGGGTGCTCGTGGTCGACGACGGCGAGGGCACCCTCCTCGAGGCTGCGGTGCGGGTTGCCGCATTGCTGGCCGAGCGGACCTTGGCAGCCGGCCGTGATGCCTTCGACGCCGACGCGTTGGCAAGGCGGCTGGCCAATATCCGCGAGCTAGCCAATGACCTCGGTGCCAGTCGCCGCCAGCTCACCGATGTCTCCAAGTCGGTCGAGATGGTCTCCGTCGGGTTGGGCACGCTGCGGTCAACACTGCTGGCCATGGTCGATGAGGCCGTCGCCGACCT
>DATADW010000298.1:0-7287 GCA_036258335.1 Acidimicrobiia bacterium | reverse complement strand
AAGTCGAGCCCGTCGAGGGCTACGACAGTGCCGTACCGCTTGACCAAGCCCTGCGCTGTTATGGCGTGTTCCAAGTGAATTCTCCCCTAGTGACGCCCGGCACCATAGGGTCGCGCCGGGGTTATCCAGACTCCGATAAGCAATCCACCGTTGAGGACAGTTTCAGTCCGCTTTGGTCGTGTCCTTCCTTCCTCGATGTTCCCGTGATCGACCGGCGAGGGGGGCCGGACTCATCGGTCAAGACATCGAGGGACCCCCCGTCAAGTGGCGGAAGCCTTCAGTCCCCTTCGATATCCTCGAGCGGCTGCCAGACGTTGGCCCGCTCCAGCAGGTAACCGCAGACGTCGCGTCCCCGGTCGAGCACATCGCAGAGCTGCTCGCGACCCATGAAGACATCCACCAGCGAAACCTCGACCCGACCGACTATCGACAGCCGGCGCTCAGGCCCGGCGGTGAGAGCTCCATACGAGTCGGTGGCGGCGATCTCCAACGGGAGATCCGGCCCGGCGACACCTGCAAGCTCCGTGGCGAGGACCAGCAGGTCGGGGGGATCGGCCAGAGGTGGGAGAGACCAGTTGAAGAAGAGCGGGAAACGAAAGACATCCTCGGGCTCGGGGAACTCATCAGCGTCGGCAAATTCCCGCTCGATCTCACCGACGCGGTCCTCGAATGCGAGGACTACGCGCGGATCGACCTCCAGCGTGAGATGCAGGTCCAGCGGGCCGCCACAAGCCTCCTCGGGATGGACGTCCACCTCGAACGCCTGGCGGAGTGAGTACGTCTCGATGAACTGGCGCTCGTCGTGCACGTGGAACCCGTGGTCAACGGCGTGATCTTTGAGCTCGGCGATGAAGCCTGAGATGTCGACGGCTGCCATTTGGTTGGTCTACCTCCTCCGGCGGCCGATCAGCGAGGGCCGTCCGCTCCAGCCTAGGGTGGTGGGATGGCTCGCTCCTTCGGCCCCGAGCTGTTCCGCTTCCTGCGTGAACTGGAGGCCGACAACGACCGGGAGTGGTTCAACTCGAATCGGAGCCGCTACGAGGAACACGTGCGCGAGCCGGCGCTCCAGTTCGTCGCCGACGTCGCCCCCGGGCTTCGCAAGCTGAGCAAGCGGCTGGTCGCCGACCCCAGACCGGTCGGAGGCTCGCTCTTCCGCATTCATCGTGACACCAGGTTCTCCAAAGACAAGACCCCATACAAGACCCACGTGGGGATTCATTTCTTCCACGAATCCCGGGGCGAGGGCGCCCCGGTCATCTACCTCCACCTCGAACCCGGCGAGTGCTTTTCGATAGCGGGAATCCACGCTCCACCGACGGCGCAGGCCCGCCAAGTCAGGGCGGCGATCGCCGGCGATCCGTCGGGTTGGAGGCGGGTGAGCCGGGGAGGGCGGTTGCCCGACCGCTTCTCGCTCGGTGAGCACGGCAGGCTGCAGCGGGTGCCACCCGAGTACAAGGACAGCCCTGTGGCCGACGACCTGCGGCTCAAGGAGTTCATGCTCTCGACGCGGCTCACCCAGAAGGAGGTCACAGCCGATGGTTTCGTCGACTGGTACCCCGAACTGATGCGCCCCGCGCTCCCCTTCCTCCGCTTCGTCGGAGAGGCGGTCGGCGCCGAGGTGTGACTAGGCCCTGATCTCCTGACGCATGAAGCTGATGTAGGCGACGGCGAAGCTCACCACGGTCAGCGCCACCAGCCCGACAACCTGTGGCCAGACGATGAGCAGGCTCTGACCGAGCGGCAGGCTCGACGGAAGCGCCTGGTCGACCTGCTCCAGGGTGACCACGCCGACGGCACGCTGTGCCGGGTTGAGCAGCACCTGCGTTGCCTCCTGGAACAGGGTGATCGGCGACAGGCGCGACAACGTGAGGTTGGTCTGAAGGTTGGCCAGTTGCTCGGCCGGGGACGGACCGGTTGGCGAGATCACGCCGGCGATGACGCTGGCGAGGAGGGCTCCGAACAGCGCCAGAACCAGCCAGGCGGCAATGGCGACCAGCGCAGATGTTGCCGCCCGCCGGGAGAGCACCGAGCAGACCATGGCAAAGGCAAGCCAGAGACCGACGTAGATGACCGTGACCACCAGCCAAACTGCCAGCCGACCCACCTCTGAGAACGTGGGGACTAGCCCGAGCCGAAATATCCCGATCCCTGAGACCAGAAGCACGAGCGCGGTGAGCATGATGGCGATCACGGTGAGCCCAGCGACGAACTTGCCGTTGATCACGTCATCGCGGTGGATCGGCTGGGACACCAGCCGGGGAAGCGTCCCCTGCGACCGCTCGCTGTTCACCGCATCGAACCCGAACCCGATCCCGAGCAGAGGTGCCAGGAACCCGACGAAAAAGTAGAACGGGAAGGGGATGGGATCAGCGTTCTGGGTGAAGAGCAGGAGGAATAGGTCAGGGGTACCCGTGGCGCCCGGAGCCACCTCGCGGATGGCATTGGCCACCGAGTAGACCGAACCAACCGCGGCAAGCCCGAGCACCACCAGGAGGACGACAAACCGGGCCGAGAGCACATGGTCGGCCAGTTCCTTACGGGCCACCACTTTCCAGCCACGCCTGAGATCGCGCTCTGGCGGCGCCGAGATGTCAGCGGCCGCCGCCATCGGCCACCTCCCCCCCGTGGTACACCCTGCGGTACACCTCGTCCAGGTCCGGCTCTAGCGGTTCCACCCGCCTGACCGGGATACCGGCCCCGACCAGCGCCGCCACCACCCTGGGGGTGACATCGAGCGGACCCCGCAGCCTCCAGTGACCGGAATGGACCTGTTCGACATCGGCCAACCCGGATACTGCGGCGAGTGCCTCGGTCACCCTGGTCGGATCGGCGTCGGTCTCCATTTCGATCCATCCCGCCCCGCCGGCAGCGCGCCGCGCCAGTTCAGCCACGCGGCCCTGGGCCACCAGACGACCCTGGACGAAGATCCCAACGCGGTCGCAGACCGACTGGACCTGGTGGAGGAGGTGGCTGGAGAGCAGCAGGGTGACACCCCGCTCCTCAGCCAACCTCCTGATCAGCGCCAGTATCTCGGCGACGCCCTCGGGGTCGATGGAAACCGTCGGCTCGTCGAGGATCAGAATCTTGGGATCCTTGACGAGCGCGTCTGCGATCCCGAGCCGCTGCCTCATGCCCCGCGAGTAGGTGCCGACCTGGTCGTCGGCGGCATCGGCCAGCCCCACCTCGGTGAGCAGTGACTCGATCCGGTTCTCGCCTTCGTCCTTCTCGAGCCCGTTGAGTCGTGCCGTGTACCTGAGGTTCTCCCGGCCGGTCATACCCTCGTAGAAGCCGACGGCATCGGGCAGGTACCCCACCACCCGCTTCACCTCGATCGGCTGGCGGGCAGGGTCGAACCCGACGACCGTCGCCGTGCCCGAGGTTGGCTCGCTCAGCCCAAGGCACATGAGGATCGTGGTCGTCTTGCCGGCACCGTTCGGGCCAAGCAGCCCGAACACCTCGCCCTCGTTGATCTTGAGGTCGAGATGATCGACCACCACCCGGTCTCCGTACTTCTTGGTGAGGCCCTTGGTGACAATGGCCGCGGCCACCGGCTACCTCCTGCCGTAGCGGCGGAACACCCAGGCGAGACCGGCGAAGGCGAGGACGATCACCGCCACCCCCACGAGCCCCCACAAGGGCGAGGTGTTGACCGTCATTCTCAACTCGAGCTCGTCGGTGGCGTCGGTATCGGGCGCAGAGGCGCTGACGGTGAGGCGGTAGTCTCCCGCCAGGGCCTCACCAGATGGAGTGATGGTCGCCGTGACCTGTGCCGACTCCCCGGGCAGGATCTCGGTTACCCCGAGCTCGGAGAACGTCACGTCCCACCCTGTCGGCACCGTGCCGGTGGTGAGCTCTACCCCGAGCAGCGGTGAGGTCCCTTCGTTGACCACGAGAAGCGCCACGTCGCTGGGCTGACCTGCGGTTCCCTCGGCGTTGAGCACCTCGTCGGGGGTGGTGAGGGTGAGGGCATAGCTGCCGGTGATGGTCACCGCCAGTTCGGCCTCGACCTGCTGGCCGCCACCAGCCGCCTGGACCAGGATGGGGTATGTATCAGCCGGTGCTGCCGGGTTGGGGCGCACCTCGACCGTCAGCCCTGCACTCTCACCGGGCGGGACGGTCAGGGTTGCCGCCTGCGTATCCGTAGTCGGCCGTGCCTCGACGAACCACCCTTCCGGTCCCACCGCCTGCAACTGGAACTGCTGCTCACGCGGCGTGTCGTTGCTCAGCTCGAGGTCGAAGTTGAAGGTGGTATCGGCGCTGTCGCGCAGCTCTGGGGAGTCGGTGGTCAGCTCGACCGAGCCGCCGGCGGCGGCCGTGAGCCTCAACTCGATAGGCAACTCGGTGTTGCCGCTGTCGGCCCGGGCGGCGACTGTGAGCTGATAGTCACCCTCCTCCGCATCCTCGGGGACCTCTACCTCGAGGTCGATCACCGGGGCCGCTGCCTCGATGACCACCTGTGATACCTCGAACCCGCCGCCACGGAGCGAGCCGGTCCACCCGTCGGGAAGCCCCTCGAGGGAGAGTGCGACGCGGTCGCCGATCGGGCCGTTGACTGTGATGCTGAAAGTGGCGCTGCTCCCGGGCTCGACAGCCACGCCGGCGAACGGCGTGGTGATCTGCACCCTGTCGGGACGGGGAGTGGTGGTCTCGGTCTCCTGAGCCAGCACCGGTGCGGCGCCCGCGAGGAGAACCAACCCTGTCATCGGGATCAGCAGCCGAGTGACGCGCCATCGACGGGCACTCCGCATGTTCTCCGCCTCCTGTTTGTAGTCGTGGTCAAGGCCACAAGAGCCAGTTCAGGTTCGTGCCGCCCCCGAGGGGGCGGCAGCGCAACCGTGAATCTAGAGGCTCATTCGCTTGGACGCCTTATCCGTTGAGTTCGACCGGACGCTCGCCGAGCGTCACGGTCACCGTCTGCTCCTCGCCGTCGCGCACCACGGTGACCTCCACCGTGTCCCCCGCATGACGGGTCCGCACCTGCCCGGCGAGGTCCTCGATGCCCTCGATGGTGCTTCCGTCGATGGCCACCACCAGGTCTCCGGCCTCGATCCCAGCGGCTTCTGCAGCCGACCCTGGTTCAACCGACTCTATGAGCGCTCCGCCACGGCCCTCGAGCGTGTCCTGTCCGCTCACACCGAGGAATCCGGACTCGATTACTTCACCGGAGACGAGACGCTCCGCCACCTGCATCGCCCGGGTCACCGGGATGGCGAAACCGACACCCTCGTTCCCACCGGAGCGGCTGAAGATGATGTCGTTGATCCCGATCACCCGACCCTGGCGGTCGGAAAGCGCCCCACCCGAGTTGCCCGGGTTGATGGCGGCGTCAGTCTGGATCATCGGCTGGGTGTCGCCCGCAGGCGAGGTCACGGCGCGGTCGACGGCGCTGATGTACCCGACGGTGACGGTGCCCTCGAGCCCAAACGGGCTGCCGATGGCGATGGCCAGTTGGCCAACCCGTAACTCCTCGTCCACGGCCAACTCGGCGGCCTGGACGTCCACGTCGCCGGGCTCGAAGCCGACCACGGCGACATCGGAGCCTGCGTCGGCGCCGAGTACCTCGCCCTCGAGCCGGGTGCCATCGGAGAGCCGCACGGTCACCTGCTCGGCATTCTCCACCACGTGCGCCGCCGTGAGGATGAGCCCGCTTTCGTCGTAGATGACACCAGAGCCGAGTCCGAACGCCGACTCGAGCTGGACCACGGATGGATTGAGCAACTCCGCCACTTCAGCAGCCGGCTCATCGGACGGTGGCAACGTGTCGGCAGCCTGGTCCGCCGCTGGAGCCTCGTCGGAGGCGACCGTCTCATCGGTGCCGGCGACGAGTAGGCCGTCGTCCATGGCCATCCCGGCGAACACGCCGCCCGCGAGCAGGGCGATGGCGATGGCAATGATGCCGACCGCCCGCCACCACCCGCCTCGCCGGTTGGGGAGGGGATCACGGCGTGGCGGGGGTGGCGCTGGCGGCTCTGGAAGGGTCATCGTGGAGGCCTGGCTGGACGCGACGCCTTCCGAAGCTGTTGTGGGCTGATCGGTCATCTATGACTCCTGGCTAAGGAACTCCTCGCCACAACGTAAGGGCCGGCCGCTAAAGGGGACGTAAAGAGAGCGACGGCAGACGGCAGCAGCCTGACTAGAAACGTTCGGTGGCTCTTACCAGGGCTATTGCCTATCTCTCCGGGGCGCGCCTCGTCGTTAGCACCGGGTTGCGGTTTGTCTATCCGTTTTTGCCAACGATCGCCCGCGGCCTCGGGATCGACCTGACCCAAGCGGGGTTCCTGTTGTCGGCAAGGTGGGTGAGCGGTCTGGCCACACCGGCCTTGGTCCGCGCCAGTGGAGGCGGCAACCGGCGTCTGGTGGTTATCGGGCTCTCTCTATTCACGCTGGGGATGACTGCCACCGCGGCCAGCGGGGTCTTTCTGGGAGCACTGGTCGGGTTTGCCGCGGTGGGGCTGGCCGCACCCACATTCAACCTCGCCGCCCAGTCGTACGTGTCTGATCGGGTTCCCTACCACCGCCGGGCGCGGGCGCTGTCGGTGATGGAGATCACCTGGTCGCTCGCGCTATTGCTCGGGGCACCGGCTGCCGGTTGGCTCATCGGCCGCTTCGGCTGGCAGGCGCCCTTCTGGGTGTTGGCGGGTGCAGGTGCGGCCGCGGTGATGACTGTCCGATGGGCGCTGGACAGGGACACGCCGGCACCGATGGGCACCGCAAGCTCCCTCAAGCTCGACCGGAAGGCCGTGAACGTGGTCGCGGTGATGGCGCTGTTCATGGGCGGATCAGAGGTCACGTTCGTGGTCTACGGAGCGTGGCTCGAGGATCGGTTCGGGCTCGGGTTGCTGGCGCTCGGTGCGGTGTCTTCCGTGGTCGGCCTCTCCGAACTGACCGGGGAGTCGGCTACCTTCGCCTTCACGGACCGCTTGGGGAAGCGGCGCTCGATCGGGCTGGGGCTGACGGTGGCGATCGTCGGGTACCTGACCCTCGCGGCGGTGGAGAGCACGCTCGTTCTCGGGATCGGCGTGCTGGCGGTGGCGCTGCTCGGGTTCGAGTTCAGCATCGTCTCCTGGATCCCGTTGGCGACCGAGGTGCGACCCCTGGCCAGGCCCCGATTTCTCGCGGTCGCCTCCTTGGTCGCAGCCCTGGCCAGGGCAGGTGGCACCGCGCTTGGCCCGGCGCTGTACACAAGGTTCGGATTGCCGGGCAACGCCGTCGCCAGCGCCGTTCTCAATGCCGCCGCCCTAGCTCTGCTCGTGTTCGGCCTCGGTCAGTGGCGGGGCGATACCCACG
>DATADW010000297.1:0-17632 GCA_036258335.1 Acidimicrobiia bacterium | reverse complement strand
CTCGGTGAGGACCATGCTCCCCGCCCACCCGCGCTCGATCATGAGTGCCGCCATCCGTTGCTGCTCGGGGGTCCCCTCGTCGTTGAGCAGTCCGGCGAACAGCGGCCCCGAGGTATAGAACACGGCCGTGGGGTTGGCGCCTAGCAACATCTCCTGGACCGCCCAGAAGACGGCGCGTGGGACCCGGAACCCGCCGAGTTCCTCGGGGAGCCCGAAGCGGTCCCATCCCCCGGCTCGCAATGCCGCCAGGCTGGCCTTGATCTCGTCGGGGAGCACTACCTCCCCGTCCTCCAGCACCAACTCGGTGCGGTCGGCAACGACGAAGCTGGCCGCCCACTGGGTGCGGGCAAGCCGCTCGATCTCGGCCAGGGCGGCGCGCATCGTGTCCTCGTCGAGCTCGGTGAACGGAGGCTGCCCCAATCGCTCCTGAATCCGGTGCACCTCAAACAGGTTGAACTCGATGTCCCGAAGGTTGGACAGGTAGTGACCCATCAGCTCCGTCTCCTGGCGTAGAGCTTGAGCATAGTCTCAAAGTTTGAGCAACTGCTCAAGGAAGGGGGGGAGTCAGCCGGCTGGGGCTACCGCTGCCACCAGACGTTCGGCGTGCGTGGCCACATCGAAACCAGGGTCGAGCAACGATTGCAGCGCATACCCGTTGAGCGCCGCAACCAACGCCTCGGCACGCAGTGGGTTGTCGGCGCCGGGTGTGTCACGGTTCATCGCCTCGGCGAAGCGCGCCACCCTCGCCTGATGGTGGCGCAGAACCCGGCCGGCCATCGCCCGGTCCGTGAGGGCGCCACCCACCGCCATCCTCAGGTAGACCCGGGCCAGAGGCTCCTCCTCGGTGATGAAACGCACGTAAGCGGCGATCAGGTCGGATACCGAGTCGGAACCTTTGCCGCTGGGGTCGGGGTCGACCGCGGTGATCGCCTGGCGCACCACGGTCAGGACCACCTCCTCCTTCGAGTCGAAGAGGTTGTAGAAGCTCCCAGGCTGAATCCTGGCCCGCCTGCAGATGGCGTTGAGTGTCGCCCCTTCGAGGCCACCCTCGGCCAGCAGGTCACGGGTGGCGGCGAGTATCCGGTCACGGGTCTCGAGGCCGACGCGATAGCGAGCCATGGTTGAACCAAGGTAATGCCGACCCGATGCACGCGGTGCCGGTGCATTACGGTCCACCAACCATGGCCCCACACGTGATCGTCGACTACCCACACAGGTACGTGATGAGACTGGCGCTGGGACCCCACGACAACAGGGTCTACCTGGTGGGCGACCCCGAGACCAGGGACATGGTCATCATCGACGCAGCCACCGATGCCCGGGCGATCCTCGAAGCTGCAGACGGATGGACGGTGAGCGCCATCATCACCACTCACGGCCACCAAGACCACGTCGGCGCCGTCGAGGAGGTCAAGGAGGTGCTCGACATCCCGTTCCGGATGCACCCGGCGGACACCGAGATCGCCGAGATGACACCGGACGTCCCGCTGACCGATGGGGACGAGATAACAGTGGGGCGCCTGATGCTGCGCACCGAGCACACGCCGGGGCACACCCCTGGTTCGTGCTGCTTTGTGATGCCCCCTCAGCTCTTCTCGGGTGACACGCTCTTCCCGGGTGGCCCGGGGGCCACGCGGTGGGATTACTCGAGCTTCCCCCAGATCATGGACAGCCTCGACCGCCGGCTGTTCGTGCTACCCGACGAGACGATGGTCTTCCCCGGCCACGGGGAGGGCACAACAATCGGTGTCGAGCGACCCCACATCGAAGAATGGCGCACCCGCGGCTGGTGATCGAGTCAACCGGCAGGCACTGACACATTGCTGTCCTCTCGCCTTCCGTCTTCCGACTTCCGTCTTCCGCCTCCTCACGGGGATACTCTCCCCGGCGCCCGACCTCAGGAGTTGACCATGGAGCTGGCGCTGATGACCGAGCCGCAGATCGGCGGCAGCTACGAGCAGTTGTTGGCGGCGGTTCGCTGGGCAGAAGCGGCGGGAATGCGCTCCTTTGCCCGCTCAGACCACTACGGCAACGCCGACGGGCGATCGGCGCCGACCACCGACGCCTTCGTGTCGCTGGGGGGTCTCGCCCGAGAGACCGACCGGATCAGGTTGGGCATTCTGGTGAGCCCGATCACATTCCGTCACCCCGCGGTCATCGCCAAGAGCGCGGCGACGATAGACGAGATGTCCGACGGCCGGCTCGACCTCGGGATCGGCACCGGCTGGCAGGAGCACGAGCATTCTGCGTTCGGGCTCGGCTTCCCACCGACCGGCGAGCGGTTCGACCTGCTGGAGGAGGCTCTCGGCTACGTGAGTGCCGCCTTCGACGGCGGGTCGTTCCACGGGGAGCGCTTCAACTTCACCGGTGACGCCGAGCCCCGGCCGCGTGGCGTCAGGCTCATGGTGGGCGGTGGGGGTCCGCGCCGCACCCCGACGCTGGCGGGTCGCTACGCCGATGAGTTCAACCATGGGCTGGCACCTGCCGACGAGATCGCCCCGAAGATCGCCACGATGCGCGCCGCTGCCGAAGAGGCGGGGCGCAATCCCGAGGCAATCACGGTCTCGGTGATGGGACCGGTCATCACCGGCGCCGACCCAGGCGCTTACCGGTCAGTGCTCGAGGCGACGGCAAGCGCGGTGGGGAGGCCGCCGGAGCGGATCGAGGAGAGGTGGAAGGCGGCGGGGCTGCCGGTTGGGCCCCCCGACGAGGTGCGGGAGACAATCGCCTCGCTGGAGCGGGTCGGTGTCGAGAAGCTCTACGTGCAGCACCTCGATCTCTCTGACCTGGCACCGCTCGAGGCCGTCTTCTCGGTGCTCGAGGGTTGAGGCGTCAGCTCACCGGCGCCCACATGGCGCCGGCGGCCTCGGCCAATTTCATCGGGTCGATCGGGAACACTGTGTCGGGGGTTCCCCCCGCTGCCCACACGACATCGTGCCGCCGCAGACTTGGGTCGGCGACCACAGGTGGCTGGTCGGTGTGGCCAAATGGAGGCGTTCCCCCGGCCGCATAGCCGGTGGCGGCGCGCGCCTCTTCCAGCGAAGCTCGGCGGGCGCTGCTCCCATTCATCGCCTCTGCCAGCGCCACCGGGTCGACTCGGCGATCACCGGGCACCAGAGCAACCACCGGCCGGTCGTCAACCATGAAGACAAGGGACTTGACGATGGCGCTGACATCACAACCGATGGCGGCGGCGGCGTCGGCTGCCGTCCGGGTCCCCTGTGGAAACCGGTCGATCTCGATTTCGAGCCCGAGCAGGCGGGCCCCTTCCGCGACTCGGCGGCTGGCCGGCGGTAGCGGCTCGGTCACGGTGGCAAGCTACCGACCGGCCCTACACTCGGGCCATATCCTCTCCTTCCGAGGTTTTCTCATGCGCCCCGCCAGGTTTGCCGTCATCGGTTGTCTCCTTGTGGCCGCCTGCGGCGGGACGACCGGTGGAGAGCCGGCAACCACCGTCCCCGTCTCTCTCGGTGAGCTGAGCTACGGCTATGAGCCCGGGTCCACCTACAACTACAACGTAACCCTCACCCAGTCGCTCGCCCTCGATGGCTCGGTTGCCGGGGACCTACCGGCCGAGGATGCCCCCATCCCCGACAACGCCGACGTCACCACGACCCAGGAAGGGACGGTGATGTACGAGGTGGCCGTGGGTGACGAGGAAGGCACCATCGAGCTCACAATCACAAGTTCGATGGAGACCGTCGATGTCAGCGGGACCCTCGACGGCGAGGACTTGGGCGAGGACATACCCCCAGAAATGCGGATGTCGGAGGGCGAGTTGCCCCCGGTGACCGTTGTGATGGATCTCCAGGGCAACGTGGTCGAAGCGTCACCTGGAGGGGCGGGTCTGGAGGGCCTGGCCAACCCGCTGGCTTCCCTCGAGGGGCTCATCCCTGGTGATCCCCTGCGTGGGCCGTTGGGTCCCACCTTCCCCGAGAGCGAGGTCGGTGTGGGCGATGAATGGAGTGACGAGCAGACGCTGGACCTCCTTGGCGAGGAGGTCGGTTACACCACGGCCAACCAGATCACCGGTGTCGAGGATGCCGTGGTGGTGATCGACTCGACCACCACCGTTTCGGCGTTCGACATCTCGCTCACCGAGTTCCTCGCCGAGCTGTTTGGTGCTGCCGCTGCGAGTGATGCCGGGGCCGAGGAAATGCTCGAGCAGTTGGAGTTCACCGTGAGCGGCGATGCAGCGGACCTGGAGACGACCAACCGCTTCGACCCCGAGCGTGGGCTCATCACCGCCTCGGAGAGCGACGGCACCGTGGCCGCCACCATCGTCGTCAGGCTCCCCGACGAGAGCGGAACCGAGTTGGTTGGGTTCGACGCCGACGCCTCGGTCACCAGCAGCTATCAGGTGACCCTGGTCGAGCCGGGTGAGACCCCTGCTTCCACCACTGCGGGGACCTGACCCCCCAGCTTCCCAGGCCCGGATTTCCACTAGCCTGATGGTGGAAATGGATGCCCCCCTCCTCCGCATCGAAGGCCTGCGCGCCGGCATGGCCGGCCACGAGATTCTCAAGGGCGTCGACCTCACCGTGGACCGGGGCGAGGTCCATGCCCTCATGGGGCCCAACGGGTCTGGAAAGTCCACGTTGGCCAACGTGCTGATGGGCCATCCCGGGTTCAAGGTCACCGATGGCGCCATCCTTCTGAAGGGCGAGAACATCACCGCCCTGCCCTCCAACAACAGGGCGACCCGCGGCATGTTCCTCGCCTTCCAGTACCCCGAAGAGGTGCCGGGGGTGTCGGTGGTTCAGTTCCTTCGCACCGCCCTCAAGAACCGGGACGGGGTGGACTACACGGTGCTCGAGTTGCGGCTTCGTGTCATGGAAGCGATGCGCAGCCTGGGCATGGACGCCACCTTCGCCGACCGTTACCTCAACGAGGGCTTCTCCGGTGGCGAGCGGAAGCGCAACGAGGTACTGCAACTCGCAGTGCTGCAGCCCGAGTTGGCGGTGTTGGACGAGACCGATTCAGGGCTCGATATCGATGCCCTGCGAACCGTGGCCGAAGGGGTGAAGGGCCTCACCGGCCCGGAGCGGGGATTTCTCATCATCACCCACTACCAGCGGCTCCTCGAACACATCACGCCCGACCGCGTCCACATCTTCGTCGACGGAACCGTGGTGGAGAGCGGCGGGCCCGAGTTGGCGACCCATCTCGAAGACGAGGGCTACGAGGCATTCCGCAACGGGGTGACCACCTCGGCATGACCGATCTCTCCGCCCGGCGTGCCGATTTCCCCCTCCTGGCGCAGCCGAGCAACGGGCACCGTCTCGTCTTCCTCGACTCGGCGGCATCTGCGCAGAAGCCGAGCGTCGTCATCGATGCCATGGACGAGTTCCTCCGTACGAGCTATGCCAACGTCCACCGCGGCGCCTATCGGCTCTCACTGGCTGCCACCGAGGCCTACGAGCAGGCACGCCACAGGGTGGCGCAATTCATCGGAAGCGGCTCTCCCCGCCAAGTTGCCTTCACTCGCGGGACGACCTCCTCTCTCAACTCGGTGGCGTTCGGATGGGGGCTACGACGCCTTCCCCCGGGCGGCCGGATCCTGGTGACCATGATGGAGCACCACGCCAACATCGTCCCCTGGCACATGGTCGCGTCGCTCACCGGCGCCGAGGTGGTCTGGGCACCACTCGATGGAGGCGGGGAACTCGACCTCGGTGGGACACTCGATCTGATCGACGAGAGAGTGAAGATCGTCGCCGTGACCGGGATGTCGAACGTGCTGGGGACCATCCCCGATCTCAAGGCCATCGCCGATGCGGCGCATTCCATCGGCGCCAGGGTGGTGGTCGACGGGGCTCAGCTCATCGCCCACCGCCCGGTGGATGTCGAAACCATGGGCGCCGACTTCTTTGCCTTCTCCTCGCACAAGCTCCTCGGCCCCACAGGAATCGGGGTGCTCTGGGGGAGGGACGAAGCCCTCGAGGAGTTGGAGCCGTTCGAAGGTGGCGGTGAGATGATCAGTGACGTGACTCTCGACGGTGCCACCTGGGCGCCCATCCCCCACCGATTCGAGGCAGGCACGCCGCCGATCACCGAGGCAGTCGGGCTGACGGCGGCCATCGACTACCTCGATGACATCGGCATGGACGCCGTCGCCAGCCACGATCGGACCATCACCGCCTACGCCCTCGAACGGCTCGCCGGCACCCGCGGAGTGGAGATTCAGGGCCCGACCGATCCGGACAAGCGAGGCGGGGCGATCAGCTTCACCATGGGAGACA
Organism: Acidimicrobiia bacterium; assembly: GCA_036258335.1. GTDB lineage: Bacteria > Actinomycetota > Acidimicrobiia > Spongiisociales > DATADW01 > DATADW01. Next base: position 11,390 of record DATADW010000297.1, on the reverse strand, counting down.
TCCACCCCCATGACTTGGCAACCATTCTCGACGAGCAAGGCGTGGCGGTCCGTGCTGGCCATCATTGCGCCAAGCCCTTGATGCGAGCCCTCGGTGTCCCTGCAACCGCCCGCGCCTCGTTCTCGGTCTACAACGGCACCGACGACGTCGACGCCCTAATCGCCGGTCTCGGTACTGCAGCCAAGCTTTTCGGGGTTGGCTGAGCCAGTCGGAAGACGGAAGTCGGAAGTCGGTAGGTAGACGCAAGGTGAGGCGGTGGGGAGGGGCATCCAACCACATCGACGTTTCCCCATCCCGTAACGGCGGGAACCCCGTGCTTTCCCTGCCTCTGCTCCATGCTCCACGGCATAACGGTGGGCTTTACTTCCGTCCTCCGTCTTCCGTCTTCCGTCTTACCAAGACCCAGAACCCAGAACCCATCACCGCGAGCGATATGAGCGAGCCCCGGTTACCTTGTGCTCGTAATGGCGCTCGACGAGCTTTACCGACAGGTGATCCTGGACCACTACCGCAATCCGAGACATCGCGGTGAGCTCGAGAACCCCGACGGGCACGCCGAGGGGGTAAACCCACTGTGCGGCGACGAAGTGGAGGTGGACCTTCTGATTGCCGACGGGGTCGTGTCCGATGTGTCGGTACGCGGGCAAGGGTGCTCGATCAGCCAGTCGTCCGCGTCGATGATGGGCGATGCGATCATCGGCAAGTCGGTGGAGCAGATCGCCACACTGGCAGAACGCTTCCATCAAATGATGTCGGCGACGGATGGCGACGAACCGGACCCCGATCTGGGGGACCTCAGCGCCCTCCAGGGGGTTCGCAAGTTCCCGGTGCGAATCAAGTGCGCCGGGCTCCCTTGGGCGACGCTGGAACAGGCTCTTTCGTCGGTCAATGGCGGCTGAGCCATGACATCACGTTGATCCCTCTCTGATACGCCTTCAAGGGACCGCATGCGACGGTGGCGGTCCGCTACCAGGAGGACTTCGTGAAGAGAGTGGCCTTGATCGCAGCCGCAGCGGTCGCCGTGCTTGCAGTGCTGGGCGTCGGTATCGGTCAGGCGCTGCAGGACGACCACAGCAGCGGCACAACGGCGGACGAAGCCCGCGAGCAGAGCTTCTCGGTGGCCGAGGCGGGCGCCGTGACCGTCACCGTGCAGAGCGGACGCATCACCGTCATCTCCATCCAGCGGGTGGAGGGATGGGAGCCCAAGGTGGTCCGCCAGTCTGGTCCCAGCGTCCGGGTGGAATTCGTCAAGGGAGCGAACCGCCGTGTGTTCGTCGCCCGATTTGCCGATGGTGAGTTGGTCACGCGGGTACGTCGCGCCAATGGCGAGACGACTTCCTCCTCGTCGCCGGTCACCTCATCCTCGGTGACATCGTCGACGGGAGCCACCTCGTCCACTGTGGACGATGGAAGCACCACGACGACCATCGACGACAACACCTCGACCACCTTCGACGACGACACGTCAACCACGATCGACGACGATGCGACGAGTACGACGCTCGACGACGACGTCACGTCGACGACGATTGACGACGACACCACCAGCACGACCGTGCGTGAAGTGACCCCACCCGCCGACCGCTCCGTGACCTATCAGGTGGCGGACGCCGGGAGCGTCACGGTGCAGATCGGCGGCGGTCAGCTCACGCTGTTCGACGTGAGCGCCAGCGCCGGCTGGACCTTCGAGGTCGAGGACTCCGGCGGCGATCGGGTGCGGGTCGAGTTCGAGCGAGGCGACGATGACGTCGAGTTCCGACTGCAGTTCCACGGCTCCGAGCTCCGCCTCGAGATCGGTTAGCGCAGGTGCTAGGTGGTGGTTGCCGGCTCTCCCTCCGCCCGGCCCGGCAGCCACCACCAGCTCGGGGGTTCTTCCTTCCGACTTCCGACTTCTGTCTTCCGTCTTCTACCGTCGCCCGATGACCGTTTCCGCACCCCGGGGTCCTACCGGGATCGCGCACAGCACCCCGTTGCGATGGTTGCGACGCCAGGTGAATACTCGGCGGGCCCTGCGACGCAACCCGATAATCGTCCACCAAATGGGGAAGGTCGGATCGCAGTCGGTGCTGCGCTCGCTGGCCGCCGAGCCCCGGATCTCGACCCAACGGGCGGTCATCCACACCCACTTCCTCACTCGCAACCAGTTGGAGCGGGAAAATCGCCTATTGGCGTCTGCCCGGGCCGCCTACCAGGGGACCCCATTGCCCGAGATCTGGTGGAAGCCCCCCTTCTTGTGGGATGGTCAGATCGTCGGGGCCGCCGTCACCAGACAACGGGACCGGCGTTGGGATGTCATCACGCTGGTACGTGACCCGGTTGCGCGCAATGTCTCGTTGTTCTTCGAGAAGCTGGAGGTGCCAATCGGCTACGACTGGTTCGAGCGACGGGAACGCCTCTCCGATGACGAGCTTCTCTCCGAGTTGACCCCGCTCTTCGACCGCCACGTCCTCGACCCGGGTGGCCTGGCCCGACTGGACGTCGATCCCCTCCGCTGGTTCGACCTCGAGATGGCGCCAGTGTTTGGTATCGACATTTTCGCCTCACCCTTCTCCGCCGAACTTGGGTGGCATATCTACGAGGGGGATCGGGCTCGGCTCCTGTTGATCAGGACCGCCGACCTCTCCCGTGTGGGATCGGAGGCGCTCGAGCAGTTCCTCGGCGTGCCCGGGATCCAACTCGTCTCGGGGAACGTCGCCGACCGGAGAGAGCACGCCTCGATCTACGCACTCTTCAGGGAGAGACTCCGCCTACCCAAGGAGCAGCTCGACGCCACATACGGGTCGCGCCTGGTGAGTCACCTCTTCACGCCACAGGAGATCGAGGCGATGCGATCACGCTGGGAGACGGTGAAGGCGACTGGCTGACTAGCCGCACCTCGACCCTGGCCCCGCCGAGCGGCGAACTTCCCGCAAAAAGGCTCCCGCCATTTCGCTCGGCGAATCGGCTTGCGATATCCAAACCGAGGCCGGTGGAACCTGCCCTGCTCTCTCCCCGTCGGACCACAGCTCGGTCGGGGAAACCGGGTCCGGCGTCGTCCAGCGAAAGGACCGCCATTCCGTTCTCGGCCCTGACCACGAGGTCGAAACCGACCCCGGCTGGGGTGTGGGCAAAGACATTCCCCACGAGGGCATCTATCACGGCAGCAACCTCGGAGACGTCCGCCTCCACGAAAACGGGTGACGTCGGCAGATCGATGCGAAAGCTCCGGCCCTGCTCGTCGGCGAGCACCAGCCAGAAATCGGACCGGTTGCGCGCCACGAGACCGAGGTCCACACCGGAAGTGCTCCGGCTGCCACGTCGGGCGGAGTGGATCAGGTCATCCACCTCCCGCTGCAGACGATCCACCTGGGCGAGCAGCGCAGCAGCGGCTTCTGGGTCGTCGACCGCCTCGGCCCGCAGGCGCAATGCGGTGAGCGGTGTGCGTAGCCGGTGCGACAGGTCTGCCACCGACTCCCGCTCCGCGGCGAGCAGCACCTCCACCCTCCCCGCCAGCTCGTTGAGGGCCACCCCAACCTCGACCACTTCGGGAGGGCCCGCAGGCCGAACGCGCGCTTCGAGCTCCCCGCCGCCGAGCCGCTCGGCTGTGACCGCCAGCTCGCCGACGGGACGGACAAAGGAGCGGCCCAGGCGGTCGGCCACCACCACGGCCAGGGCGATCATCCCCAACCCGAGCAGCCCGAGGACCAGCCAGGCACGGCCCACACCCTCTGTCAGGTCACCAGACAGAAGCCCGACCCGGACCACCGCCGTCCCCTCCCGCGTGACCACGGGGACGACGACCTCGCCGGTGTCGGCCCGGAACGCCAGGCCCTCGCGGGCCCGCGCCACCGCAGCGGTCACCGGAACCGGTGCACCAATGACATCATCGTTGGGGAGGATCACCGAGAGCTCGCCGATCCCATCCGATGAGAGAACCACTTCGTCGATGGCGGCGCGGTCCAACTCGGGCCCCGCAGCCACCGCCACGTCGGCCGCGACGGCCTGTGCTCGTCTCTCGGCGGAAACCACTGCCCGGTCCTCCGCCTGGCGCCGGTAAAGCAACGCCAAGGGAAGGGTGAAGGCCACAACGACCAGTGAGGTCACCGCGAGGCTCACCACCGCCAGTTGCCTGCGCATCAGCCGCCTGGGTCGACCAGTTTGATGCCCACGCCGTGGACGGTGCGTAGATAGCCGGGCTCGGCGGCACTCTCCCCCAGCTTCTTCCGCAGCCATGAGAGGTGGACATCGATCGTTCGATCCGCTCCGCCGTATGGCTCCCGCCACACCTCGGCCAGGATCTCCCGTTTGGTGACGACCTCGCCGGTGCGCTCCGCCAAGAAGAGCAACAGATCGAACTCCTTCGGGGTCAGCTCGAGCTCGCGGTCGTCGAGCCGCACCTGCCGGGCCCGGGAGTCGATAGCGAGCCCGCCCACGACCGTCATCGGCTCGGGGTCCCCGCCACGACGGCGGAGGACCGCTCTGACCCTCGCCTCGAGCTGCCGGGCGCCGAAAGGCTTGACCAGGTAGTCGTCTGCCCCCGCATCGAGCGTACGGACGATCTCGTCCTCGACACCTCGGGCGGTGGCCACGATCACCGGCACTGCGCTGACCGCTCGAATCATCTTGAGCAGCTCGAAGCCGTCCAGATCAGGGAGCCCGAGATCGAGGATCACGAGGTCGGGTGCTCCTTTCACCGCCGCTTCGAGGCCCTCCATGGCGGTCGCTGCCGAGACCACGTCGTGGCCATTGCCGGCCAGGACCCGTGCCACCAAATTGCGTATATCCAGATCGTCCTCGACGAGAACTACAGCGGCCATCCGCTCAGGTTATCGGTGGGGCAACCCTTCTCTGGCGGCTTGAGGAGACCTTGACAGTTCATTGACGCTGTTGCCCCGGATGGGTGGGACACTGCGTCGATGCGCCGCTTCGGGCTTGCTTTGCTGTGGTTGGTACTGACGGCCGCCGCCACATTCGTGGCATGGCGCGCCGTGGATGCCGCCGACAACGATGTGTCCGAGCAGCCCGTCTTCCCGGTGGAGGCCGTCGCCGCTGACGCCTCATCCGACACAACAGATCAGCCGGGCCGCCCCACCACCACCGGTGAGAGGGGTACCTCGGGCTCCTCGTCTTCGACCTCGAGTGCCTCACCCGGCTCGTCGCCTTCGAAGTCGGGTTCTTCATCGTCGACCTCGTCCACCGCCTCCACGTCCTCGACCTCTACCACCTCGACCTCGACCACCTCGACTCCCGATACCACTCCGCCGACAACCACCGAGCGTCGCACGGTGTCCGTGGCGGGGGGAACGGTGGTCGTGGAGGCGTCGGGAGGGGCGGTCTCGCTGGTGTCGGCGGTACCCACCCCCGGCTACACGGTCGAGGTTGACGAGCAAGGCCCAGACGAAGTGAGGGTGGAGTTCGAGAGCGATGACGCCAAGTCCGAGGTGCGGGTGCGCTGGGATGGCGGCTGGGATATCGAGGAGGGAGAAGACTGAGGGCCCCTCAGAGGACCCCACCCTCGGTCATTCGCCTCAGGTCGAGGACGGCATCGAGTTCGTCCTCTGAGAGAAGACCACGGTCCAGCACCACGTCACGCACGCTACGACCTGTGGCCAACGCTTCCTTGGCCACGAGCGCCCCATTGTCGTAGCCGATGTGTGGGTTGAGCGCGGTCACGACGATGACATTTCGCTCGACCAGCTCTGAGGCTCGTTCTTCGTTGGCCGTGATCCCAGCAACGCACCGGTTGCGGAGACCGGAAGCCGCCGCTGTCAGCAGCTCGATCGACTGGAGCAGGTTCTGCACAAGCACCGGCATCATCACGTTGAGCTCGAAATTGCCGTTGGCGGCCGCCCAAGTGACGGTGGCGTCGTTCCCCACGACCTGTGCCACAACCTGCATGACCATCTCCGGGATCACCGGATTCACCTTGCCTGGCATGATCGATGAGCCGGGTTGGAGGTCGGGGAGCCGGATCTCGGCGATCCCCGAGGTGGGGCCCGAGCCGAGCCAGCGCAGGTCGTTTGCGATCTTGAACATGGAGACGGCCACGGTCTTGATCGCTCCGGATGCCATCACCGTGGCGTCCTTTGCCGCTTGCGCCTCGAAGTGGTCGTCCGCTTCACGGAAGGCGAGCCCGGTGCGCTCCGCCAGCAACCCGATTACCGCCTCGGCGAAACCCTCCGGGGCGTTGATACCCGTCCCGACGGCGGTGCCTCCTAATGGGAGTTCCTCGAGTTCGGGCAGCACCTTGCGGAGACGCTCTGCACCCTTGGCTATCTGTGTTGCGTAGCCGCCGAATTCCTGACCGAGGGTCACCGGAGTGGCATCCATCAGGTGGGTCCTTCCCGACTTGACCACGTGGCCGAACTCGTCGGACTTGACCCGCAGCGCCTCGGCCAGCCCCTCGAGCTCGGGAACCAGGTCGTCGGAGATCGCGGCGGCGGCGGCAACATGGATGGCGGTGGGTATCACGTCGTTCGATGACTGCCCGACGTTGACATGGTCGTTGGGATGGACACGGCGGCCCTCGATCTCGCCGAGCAGCTCTCGCGCCCGCCTGGCAATTACCTCGTTGGCGTTGGTGTTGGTCGATGTGCCCGAGCCAGTCTGGAAGATGTCTATGGGAAAGTGGTCATCGAGCGTCCCCTCCATCACTTCGTCGGCGGCGTCACGGATGGCCTGAGCCTCCTCGACCGGGAGGTGCCCTTGGTCGGCGGCGACGGTGGCCGCCGAGCCTTTGATCAGCCCCAGGGCCCAGATGAATCGGCGGCTGAAGCGAATCCCTGAGATGGGGAAGTTGTCCACGGCACGCTGGGTGGACGCCCCGAAGTAAGCGCCCGCCGGCACCTCCACGTCACCCATCGAGTCGCGCTCGACCCGCGATTGCTCCATGCTCTTCCTCCTCGCCTCATCAGGGTACGCGCCGACCGTTATTCCACAGCCAGGAACTGCTCGATCTCGGCAATGAAGGCCTCGAACTCGTCGCGGTGCATCGAGTGGCTGGATCCCGGGATAGACACGAACCGAATGTGCTCATTGAGTCCGCCGAGACTCTCGCCGAGCGCGGGCGGGACGAGAGCCCCCAACTCGGGGTCGGCCCCCAACACCAGGGTGGGGATCGTGAGCGCTGCCAAGTCCGCCATGACGTTCCAAGGCTCGTTCTGCCGGAGAATCGCCTCGGTGACCTGGTGAGATGTCTCCTTCAATGCCTCGACCTTGATTCGGACATCCTCGGGGTGCCACGTGGGGTTGTGTTCCGCAACCCAATCGATCGTTCCCTCGACGCCGAACTGCTGACCGAGTTGGTGAAGCGCCTCATCGGGGTCGAAGATGGCGAGCGCCGGGTCCTCAAGTACGAGCCGGGCGGCAAAGCCGGGGTCGAGTCGCAGCGCAACCAGCGCCAGCGCCCCACCGAGCGAATGTCCCACCACCAGATCCCAGCGACTTCCCAACTCGATCAGATCGGCGGCATGGGAATCGAAGGTGTGATCGGTGGGATCGGGGCTGCTGCCGTGACCCCTGAGGTCGGGTGCGGTTACTGCAAAGCCCATGTCCGCAAGCGCCGGGCCTGCTCGCCACCATCCAGCCGCATTGGACTGGATCCCGTGGATCAGCAGGGCACGGCGTCGGCCGTCGCCCCAGCCAATGGTGGCCAATTTCACCTCTCGATCAACGGTGCCGGCGACCGAGGCTCCTGACGTATCGAACGAAGCACCCTGGTGCGGAGGTCGCTGAACAGGGGGTCGGCCTTTGTGGTCAGCTGGTCGCGGGGGCGGGGGAGGTCTACCACGACCTCTTGGCTCACCCTGCTCGGGGATTTGGAGAGCACCGCCACCCTGTCTCCCAGGTAGACCGACTCGTCGACGTCGTGGGTGACGAAGAGGACGGTGACCCTGAATTCGGCCCAGATCCGGAGCAGGAGGTCCTCGAGGTCGGCCCGCGTCTGGGCGTCCACTGAGGCGAACGGTTCGTCCATCATGAGGACCTCCGGCTGGTAGGCCAGAGCACGGGCAATCGCCACCCTTTGCTGCATTCCGCCGGACAACTGCCACGGGTAGCGGTCGAGCGAATCCGCCAACCCCACCGCGCCCACCGTCTCCTCGACCAGGCTCGTCCGGTCTGCGGCCGACAGTCCCTTGGCCCGGAGTGGTATCTCCACGTTTGCCCGAACCGTCATCCACGGGAACAGGGACCGCCCGTACTGCTGGAAGACCAAAGCCATCCGCTCTGGAGGGCCGGCGATCCGCTCGCCGTCGAGAGAGGCCTCCCCTGAGGTCGGGGACATCAGCCCGGCAAGACAGCGCAACATTGTGCTCTTGCCGCATCCCGAAGGTCCGACGACACACACGAACTCGCCCTCCGCCACCGAGAGCGTGAGATCGCCGATCGCCTCCACTGCATCGCTCCCCGACCCGTAAACCACCCGGAGATGGCTCATCTCGAGCATCAGGCCGACACCGCTTCCATCGGCTCGGCGCTCGCATCGCTGGCGGCGCGCATCCCGCGGTGCCAGGCGAGGACACGTCTTTCCCCGGCGACGAAGACGGCGTTGAGGGCGAAACCGACGATGCCGAGCATCAGGATCCCCGCCCACATGTCGTCCAGACGGAATGTCCTCTGGGCCTGGAGCACGAAGTACCCGAGCCCGTTGGTGCTAGCGACCATCTCGCTGATCACCATCAGGATGAGCGCGATGGAGAGGCTCGCTCTGAGCCCGACGGCGATCTGAGGCGCCGCCGCCGGGATCACCACTCTGCGCAACCGGGATCGGCTGTCGAGCCGGTAAACACGGGCCACCTCGTTGAACATAGGGTCGGCCCCGCGGACCCCATCCACGGTGTTGAGCAGGATCGGCCAGACACATCCGATGGCGATCACGAACACCTTCATCGAGAGACCGAATCCGAACACGAGCATGGCAAAGGGGAGGAGCGCCGGCGGTGGGATGGCGCGCAAGAACTCGGTGACAGGCCCGGTGGTGCGACGTACCACCCAGTTAGACCCGATCATCAACCCGGCACCGACTCCCACGGCCGCGGCGAGGGCGTATCCCGCAGCCATTCGGCCGATGCTGGGCACGACGTCGCTCCAGATCCGCTCGAAGATGAAGCTGTCGGCAAACGCCCTGAAGACCTCCCCGAGCGGCGGCAGGAATGCCGAGTCGAGCGCCATCGCCGCCAACTGCCACAACAGGAGGAAGACCCCGAACCTCGCCACATCGGCCAAGACGCCTCTCCACTTCATCGGCGCTGCCCGGGGTGCCAATGGAGCACGGGGCGCTCCACGATCTTGAAAAGCGTGTTGAGGGCCAGCCCCAACAGACCGGCAACGGCGATGTACCCATAGGCGACCGCCACGTCGCCGCCGCTCCGCGCCACGGCGATTGCATTGCCGACACCCGCAGAGCCGATGACCAACTCACCGGTCACCACGAGGATGAGGGCGACCGCCGAGGACACACGCAGCCCGGTTGCGATGTATGGAGCGGCGCTGGGGAGGGTGACAAACAGAGCCTGACGCACCCGGCCCAGCCGATAGGCCCGGGCCGTGTCGCGTGCCACCGGGTCGACGTCCTGCACCCCGTACATCGATTGGAACAGCAGCGGCCAGGTGGCGGCGAACGATGCGAGGAAGACCTTGCCCCCAAACCCCGTGCCAAAGAGGAGAACGGCCACCGGTATGAGGGCCACCGATGGGATGGGGCGGAGAAACTCGATGACCACCCGCACCTGTCGGTAGAGGAAGGGAATGGCTCCGATCAGCATCCCCACTGGTATCGCCACCAGAGCGGCGATGCCGAGACCCATCGCCCACCCCCGAAGGGTCGCCCACACCGTCTTCCAGAACTCGGCGGTGACCGCCTCGTCAGCCAGCGCCCGGAGGATCTCGCTCGGCGGGGGAAACCAGCGCGCCGGCAGCAATTTCAGCCTGGCGGCGAGCTCGAACACCACCAGCACAACGGCAACCCCGGCGGTGCCAAGCACCCACCCGGGGAGCCGCGCCAAGGGCCGGTCGGCGGCGATCACCTGATCCCCCGTCGCCGGAACGCCGCCAGCATGGCCCGACGTCGTCCATTAGGTTGCACCCTGAAACGACCCGGACGAGGGAGGGGGATCATGGCGCGCATCCACACTGGATCCTGGCAGATCAGAGGGCTCGTGGGCCTAATGGTGGTCTCGATTGTCGCCGCCTGCGGGGGCGACGGTGGGACGGCTACAACGGTCGGGGGCGCCGACACCACGGGGGCCGCCAGCGAGACCACGGCGGCCGGGTCCGAAACCACCGCCGGAGCCGGTGGTGAGCTGACTCCACTGGCCGTGGGTGTGATCCCGATCACCGATGTCGTCCCGCTCTACGTCGCCATCGAAGAAGGGTTGTTCGAAGAGGCCGGGCTGGAAGTCACCCCGACTCTCGCCGAAGGCGGTGCCGCCATCATCCCCGGCGTCGAGGCCGGCGAGTTCCAGATCGGGTTCTCCAATGTGGTTTCGCTGGTGAACGCCACCGCCGCCGGCATCCAGCTACAGGCGCTGACCGGCGGGATGAAGGCCAACGAGGAGGCCCCCGACTGGAGCGCCGTCCTCGTCGGGGCCGACTCCGACATCACGGACGTGACCGGCCTCGCCGGCCGGACCATCGCGGTCAACACCCTGGCCAACATCGGTGAGGTAACCATCCGCGCCTCGCTCGATGGCCAAGATGTGGACACCTCCGGTCTCCAATTCATCGAACTCGGGTTCCCCGACATGCCCGCCGCTCTGGCCGATGGGCAGGTGGAGGCGATTTGGGTCGTCGAGCCGTTCGTCACCATCGCCACCGCCGAGGGCGCGCAGGTGGTGGACTACAACTACATCGGCACCGAGCCGGGGATGGAGATCGCCGCCTACTTCACCACCACCGAATACGCCGAGGCCAACCCAGACGTGATCGAGGCATTCGTCGGCGCCATCACCGCCGCCGAGGAGATGATCACCGCCGACGAGCAGGTGGCACGGGATGCGGTCACCACCTACACGAGCCTGACACCCGAGCTCGCCGCCGACATCCTCTTTGGTCCCTTCACCGGGAGCCTCGACACCGAATCGATCACCAACACCGCCGACCTCATGGTCCAGTACGAGGTGATCGAGGAAGTCCCCGACCTGACGGGTCTCTTGGGAAGCGGGTGACCTAACAGACGGCAGACGGCAGCCGTCCCCTCTGCGTCCCCCCGGAGTGGGCCACGCTCCCTGTACTGAGTACTCAGTACTAAGTACTCAGTACCAAGTACTCACTCAAACGGTGTGTCGGTGAGCAGGTCGGCGGGGCGGACCTCCGGTGTGGTTACCGGGGCCGGGATACCGAGGCGGCTGCGCACGCCCTCGTAACCCTCCTGCTCGAGCTGCTCGGCCAACTCGGGACCACCGAATTCGACA
>DATADW010000296.1:0-3410 GCA_036258335.1 Acidimicrobiia bacterium | reverse complement strand
TCACCGCGTTGAGCGCCCGCTGGGTCGTAGCCAAGGTCGACGCGCCCGAGTCGAGAGATCGCACCGTGCCCAGGAACTCGTCTTGCTGGGCGGCTACCCGCTCCTGCTGGGCCCGTTGCTGTGCCGGGGTACCGTCGGCGGCGGCCACATCAGCGACCGGGGCAGCATCGAGGACGATGCTCACCGCCACCTCGCCCTGGGCACCGATGAGCGCCGGGTCGAGGGTGGCTGCGTCGGCACTGGCCGGTTGTGCCAGGCGGAGCGACTCGAGCCGCTCCGGCAGGGGGCGGTCAGGTCCCTGTTGCGCTGCTGCGGGTACCGCCAACCCCAAGATCAGCACGAGTGCGGTCAGGGTTCGGAGAGTTCTTCCCACCATGATCATCTCCCCTTGGTCCTCGGGCCAACATGCGACCGATCACACCCGATCGGCCGAGCAAACCCTATCGGCCACCACCGACATATGCCCAGCGAAGGGGCCGGAATTCGCCGGCCCCTTCCATGGTCAAATCAGTGTGCGGCTCAGCGAATCCGGATCAGATCCGCCTGCCCGGTGCCGGAGTGGTTCTCGGCGTACACCACCATCCAACCCTTGACCGGGGTCTCGGCGAGCTGGTCGCGATCGACCGCTGCCGTCCATTGAATCGATTCCCCGGCAGCCAGCTCGGCGAAACCGCCCGTCTCCACCGGCTGGGTGAAAGCGTTGAAGCTGGCGACCCCGTTGACGATGTCGTCGTCGACCTCCACGACGGAGAACACACCCGCCATATAGGAGAACTCCTCGGCGGCGCCGGCTTCGAGCCCCACGTCGGAGAGCAGGAATGGCAACAGCACCACCGAGCTGTTGAGTCCGCCACCGGCCAGGAAGGCGCTGATTATCTCCCCGGTGGCCAGGTCGACAGTGAACGAAGCCAGAGTACCGTTGAACTCACCAGCGGTGAGGGCACCCAGATCGAACCCGATCACCCCGAAGTCGGGGTCACCGTCGCCCCTCGTGTCGAGTAGGACGTCCCACTCGTTCACCGCCGGGTTGGAGACGGTGCTGAACGTCTGGACGCTGAACACCCCGAAATCGTCGTCGGGGAACGACTGGATTCCCACGGCGCGCACGTCGGTCGTCAGGGCGTCGCCCTTGAGGTCGGTCAGACCCCAGGCGTAGACGTCGAGGGTTCCGGTGGCACCTGCCGCGTTGCTGCTGGTTAGCTCGACCACGTCGGCTGCGGTAACCACCTTGGGCGTGGTCGAAATCGACGACACCCCCCTCACCACCTCGACGAACGGAACCCGCAGAGCCGGGGCGTCTCCGGAGGTCGGGGTGAGCACGATGTTCCCCGAGGCCGTCTGGAACCCGGGTGGCACCGATGCGGCGTCGACCGACAATGTGACCTCGACCGATTCCTTGGCGCCGGCCGGCACCGAGACCGTCGCCGACGAGAAGCTCGCCGTGGCGTTGCCGGAGGCGTCTTCGTCCCACTCGGGGCTCAGCGAGTAGGTCGCCGTACTGGTCCCGTTGTTGACGAGGGTGATGGTCCTGGACGTGTCCACGGTCCCGGTCGACTGGACCAGCCCAAAGGACAGCCCCCCACCATGGGGATTGCCCATGGCGACCACCTCGGTGGCCACGGCGTCGACCGGCTGGACCACCCCGGACCCGGCCCGCGTGGTCTCATAGTCGATCATCCTCGCCGGGTCGGCGGTGTTGATGATGGCCGCCTTGATCTGGTTCACCCGCCAGCGCGGATGCTCTTGGCGCAGCAGGGCGCCGATCCCTGCGACGTGGGGCGAGGCCATGGAAGTGCCCGAGATCTGGAGCGACCCCGTACCCGATCCGACCAAGGTGGAGAGGATGCTCACCCCGGGTGCGATGACATCGGGCTTCTGCGCGCTGTCGCCGTTGCGCGGACCACCCGAGCTGAAGTCGGCGAACCCGGTGAAGTTGGGGTTGGGGACCTCGCCGGCATCCTCGATTGTCACCGTCTGTCCTGCGGTCTCCACGATCGCCGCTTCGTCGGAGAGCTTGGCGCCGAGGAACGGGATCGTCACTCCGGCGATGGGACCCTCGTATGGCGGGAAACTGTCCTCGCTGTTGATCATCACCACGGCGGCGGACCCGGCCGCCTGGCCGAGGATGGCTCGGTCCACCCTGGCGCACACCCCGCGATAGGTGACCACCACGTCACCGGGCTGCACCGCGGCGTAGTCGCTGGCGGCACACCCGAGCGACTCGTCGACATCGGCTGTCGCCGGGTCGTCCTCGAGCACCACCACCGGTCCCGTCACCGGCAGGTCGGTGGAACCGTTCGAGTTCTGCATGTCGATCGTCCCCGCGGGAGCGATGAAGTCAACGTGAGGCGTCCCCTCGATGGTGTCCATCGCCGCCACGGATAGGGCGCCCGATCCGGTGCCTGGTGTACTGGTGATGTACCGGCCGGGGCCGCTGTTGCCCGCCGAGGTGACCACGACGACACCGGCGGCAGCCGCGTTGGTGGCCGCCACAGCGCTTGGGTCGTTCGACCGGCCGAAGGGCGCTCCGAGGCTCATGTTGATCACGTCGAGGTCGTGCTCAACCGCCCATTCGATGGCGTCGACTGTCACGTCGGTCGACCCGTCGCAGCCGAACACCTTGAGGGCGTAGAGGGTCGCCTGGGGAGCGACACCGGGCCCGATCAGGAAGGAATTGGTGTGGGTTGCTTCGTCGTACGGACCTGTGAAGGTGCTGCCGTCGGTGAGCACGCCTGCACCGGCTGCGGTCCCGGCGACGTGGGAGCCGTGCCCGTTGCAATCGAGGGGATCCGGGTCGGGCTTGGGCGAGTTCAGCGCCGGGTCGTCGCTCGAGGCGTCGTAATCGTTCCCGGTGAAGTCATAGCCACCCGCCACTTTGGCGGTGGGAAAGGTGCCCGGCTCGATCACCGTCGGATCGTCTGCCGCATAGTCGGCAGGATCGCCCGAACCGCCGAAGTTGGCGTGGTAGTAGTCGATCCCGGTATCGATGACGCCGACGGTGACCCCCTCGCCGGTGAGACCGAGGTCCTGCCAGATCGACGGGACCTCGAGGAAGGGGACCGAGTCGGCGTTGGTCGGCGTGTGCCGCTCGATGTGCCTGATGGCCGTGACCTTGGGAAGTACCTGCAGTTCCGTCACCTTGGAGTCGGCGATGCGAACACGCATTCCGTTGTAGGCATCCTGCAGTTGTGACTGGACGACACCGCCAAGACGGCGGATGGAGGGGGCGATTGCGTCCTGGTTGGCTTTCAGGCTGGTACGGAAGGCGGCTCGCTGCGTCTTGCTCAACTGGTCGCCCCGGGCGATTGCCTTGCCCTGTTCGACGGCCACCGGGGCCCCCGACATCTCCAGCATGACCGTCACCATTCGGTTGGGGTCGGCGAGCGCCGGGAGCAACTCGGCGTCGACCC
>DATADW010000295.1:0-1768 GCA_036258335.1 Acidimicrobiia bacterium | reverse complement strand
CGCCGGCTCTCTCTACTCGATTCTCCACCGACTGCGGTAGTCGCCGTCCAGGACCAGCTCGCCATAGGGGTGTTGTTGGAGGCGCAATCGATGGCACTCCAGCTTGGCGTCGATCTCGCCGTGACCGGGTTCGACGACACTCCGGCCGGTGCCCTGCTCGGGCTGAGCAGTGTGCGCCAGCCGATGGCCGAGGTGTGCCGGCTCCTGGTCGAGCACCTGGTTGGCCGGATCGAGGACCCCGGGTCCGAGCCGGGCCACGACCTGGTGCGACCGGAGTTCGTGCCCCGACCGAGCAGCGGAGCAGAGGTGATGGTCGCGCCGGCGCTAGAGCGAGATTCCGAGTTGCACCGTTACCGGAGAAGGCATCGGCGATGACCGGCTGGGAGCTGACCGAGGACACCCTCGTACCGCCGTTGCTCCCCTGGAAGGAATCGCTGTTCACCGTCTCCAACGGGTACCTGGGCACTCGTGGGACTTTCGAGGAGGGGATCACCGGAGAAACGCGGGCGACCTTCATCAACGGTCTGTTCGTCACTCCTCCGGGTGAGCTGCCACTTCTCGGGGCCGTCCCCGACTGGACACGGGTGACCATCACAATGGACGGCGAGCCACTGGACCTGGGGGCAAGGCCGCCCGCTGGGTACCGCAGGGCGCTCGATATCCGGCACGGTCTGTTGGAGAGGACAGTGTTGTGGAAGGGGGCGGAGGGCAGTGTCGTCCGGTTCCGCTTCCGCCGGCTGGCCTCGATGGAGCGGCCGCATCTGGTAGCTCTCGAGGTGGTGGCCGAGGCGCTCACCGACCATGTGGACCTGACGATGGCGACTGGTATCGACACCACCGTGGGCAGCCCGAGCGATCCGGCGTGGAGGACGGAGGAGGTGGAGCCACTCGATCGCGGACAGCTTCGGGTCGGCGCGCTATCGGTGGATGGCTCGCACCGTTTGGAGGTGGCGACGTCGACATGGGCCAGCGGCGGGGAGGAGGGGATCGACCACATCGAGGCGCCTGAACATCCCCGGGTGCGGGTGCGACGATCTCTGCAGCCCGGGGACGTCTTCACCCTCACCAAGTTCGTCACCTATCACGCCGACCGTGACCCCGACCCCAAGCCGAGTCTGCCTGCAGTGGGGGCCAGCTTCGATGCGGTGGCGGCGGCTTCGGCGACTGCCTGGGAAGAGCGGTGGTCCTCTTCCGAGATCGAGGTGGACGGTGACCCCGAATCCCAGTTGGCGCTCCGTTTCGCCGCGTGGAGCCTGGCGGGGTCGGTGTCGTCCACCGATCCCGGGTCGGCTGCCGGCGCCAAGCTTCTCTCTGGTTTCGGGTATCGGCACCACGTCTTCTGGGACACCGACATCTTCATCATCCCCTACTTGACGTTGACCCGCCCCGCAGCGGCGCGTAACCACATCGCCTACCGCTACCGCGGGCTTCCCGGAGCACGGCGAAAAGCGGCTCACTACGGACGGGAGGGGGCTTTCTTCGCCTGGGAGTCGGCCGATACCGGGGATGAGGTCACCCCGGAGTGGGGTTCCGACAACGGTGAACCGGTCCGGATCTGGACCGGCGAGATCGAAGAGCACATCGTTGCCGACATCGCCTGGGCGATCGACCACTACGTGGATTGGACCGGCGACGAGGGCTGTCTGCTCGACCAAGGTGCGGAGATCATTCTCGAGGGAGCTCGCTACTGGGCTGGTCGGTTGGAGGACGAGGACGACGGCGGTCACCTGCGCGGAGTGATCGGTCCCGACGAGTACCACACCAAAGT
>DATADW010000294.1:0-13381 GCA_036258335.1 Acidimicrobiia bacterium | reverse complement strand
CGATCTGCTCACCGACACGCCGTTTGATTTCTAGTGCGGAAGCCTCCCCCGGTGAGGTGTCCTGTCGCGTTTTGGTTGCGACACTTGATATCAGCGGCGCATCCTTTGGGTTGGCGACAACCGACTTAAGGAGCGCCGCTGATGAGTGTGCATGATGCCGTGTTGGAGCAGCGGAGGAAACTGGTGGCGGTGATCGCGGCTTCGGCTAACCGCCGTTTGGCGTGCGCTCAGGCTGGGATCCACCCCTCCACTTTCTACCGCTGGTGTAAACAGACGGTCCCCGCCACCCCCCGTCCTCTCGGTTTCGCCCGAAGCTGGCTGGAGAGCCAGGTGGTGGCCATGGCGTTGGCCCACCCCGCGGCCGGTCCCCGCCGGGTGTCGGCTCTGCTGGCCGCGCAGGGGGTGGTGGTGGGGGAGAGTCGGGTGTGGCGGGTGCTGTGCCGCCACCGGCTCAACACCCGTTCCCTCCGCTACCGGCTGCTCACCGCCCACCGTTCCCCGCCAGGGGAGATCATCCTCCTCCCCGCCCCCCCGAGCACCGCTCCCGGTCGGCTGCGGGCCTCCCGGCCCGGGGAGTTGGTGCAGATGGACACCTTCCACCTCGGTTCGTTCAAGGAGACCCGCCTCGGGGCGGACAAATCGGCCCACGGTCAGATCTGGCAGTACACCGCCATCGACGTCGCCTCCTCCTGGTTGTGGGCCGAGCTGGCCACCACCGCCCACAACCCCTCCACCGCACTCACCTCCGCCCTAGCTCACCGGGTGGCCGCCGACCTGGCCGCCAACGGCTGGCGGTTGGAAACGGTCAGCACCGACAACGGCAACGAGTACCGGGCCGGCGCATTCACCGACACCATCACCGCACTAGGAGCCACCCACCGTTTCATCCGCGCCGGCCGTCCCCAATCCAACGGCAAAGTAGAACGAGTCCAAGGGATCATCTCCGAGGAGTGCTACCAACCCGCCCTCCACAATTACGTCACCCCATCCATCACCGGACTCCGCCGCGACCTCAACGCCTACCTCGCCTACTACAACCACGACCGACCCAGCTGGGGCCGCTGGAACCAAGGCCGCACCCCCGCACAGATCATGACCCCCAACCCCAAACTGCGCCCATGACCACCGCTGTCGCACCTATCGCGCGATACGACACCGGTGAGGGGGAGGCAGCCAGCGAAGCGAGCGGAGGGGGTGACTGAGCTCTGGCATCCTACGCACGATGACCGAGCCGATCCTCGAAGCGACCGGGTTGGTGAAGCGGTTTCCCGGGGCGAACGGGTCCTCGGTGCTCGCTGTTGACGACGTGGATCTCGTCGTCGGGGAGGCGGAGACCCACGCCCTCGTCGGCGAGTCCGGGTCGGGGAAGACCACTACCGGGAGGCTTCTCGTCAGATTGCTCGAGCCCGACGCAGGGTCCACCAGGTTCCGCGGCCAAGAGCTGTACTCGCTAGGGCCGGGTGAGATGCGACGGGCCCGCCGGCACCTCCAGATGATCTTCCAGGATCCCTACTCGTCGCTCGATCCTCGACAGCCCGTATGGCGGAGCGTGTCCGAGCCGTGGGACGTCCATCGCGTTCACCGACCCGAAAACCGCCGGGCACGAGCCGAGGAGTTGCTGGCCAAGGTTGGGGTCGACCCGGCGCTGGCGGGCCGTTTACCAGCCAGGTTTTCTGGCGGACAGCGGCAGCGGATCGGGATCGCCCGCGCCTTGGCGCTGGAGCCGTCGCTGATCGTGTGCGATGAGCCGGTCTCGTCGCTCGACCTCTCGGTGCAGGCCCAGATCCTCAACCTTCTCCTCGACCTCCAAGCGGAGTTGGGGTTGAGCTATGTACTGGTCGCCCACGACCTGGCGATGGTCCGCCACGTCGCCACTCGGGTCTCGGTGATGCACCGGGGGAGGGTGGTCGAGACCGGAACCCGCGATCAGATTTTCGACCACCCAGAGCACCCGTACACCGAAGCGCTGCTTGCGGCGGCTGTCGCCATCGATCCACTCGACCCGGCGGAGCCTGCGGTCCCCGGCGCCGAAGAAGGCGAGGTTCCCTACGGCGACGCCTGTCTCTACCGGGATCGATGCCCCCGCGCCGGCGACGTCTGCGCAGCCGAGCGCCCGGAGCTGATCGAACGCGGCCAGGGTCATCCGGTGGCGTGCTTCTTCCCTGATTAGACGGCAGACGGCGAACGGCAGTGGCCTGCGGAACTCCGCGTATTCACGGTTCTTGCGGGGCCAGGTCACCGTTTAGGTAGTTGTGACACGCCGAGATCACGGAGCTGTGGCGGGTGGTGTTCTTGCGTGACTGAGCCACCCACCTATTCGGTGGTCGTGTCGCGCCGAAAACGGAACGCACCGTCTGAGTTCCGACCTCCCTCTTCCGTCTTCCGTCTAGTTCCTACACCCGTTCACGCGCCCGCGGATCAACCACCACCACTGCAACGTCGGCGATGAGGTTCACCACGGCGACGACCAGACCGCTGGCGAGTCCGATGCCGATGATGAGTGCGGTGTCGAGCCGGCGCAGGGAGGTGAGCAGGTCGGCTCCAAGTCCGGGCATCGAAAACACCGCCTCCACAACAGCCACGCTGGAGAAGAGGCCGGCGAAGTCGAGTGCCAGCACCGAGAAGAGCGGCAGCAGGGCGTTAGGCAGCAGGTGGCGCATCCTGATCGACCAGCGGCGCTCGCCTCGCCCGGCGGCGAAGACGACATAGGCCTCGTCGGTCTCCTTTAGCAGCGTGGTGCGCAGCAGCCTGGCGAACACGAGTCCGAACGGGATCCCGACCGCAAGCACCGGGAGGACGTACCCGGAGATGGAACCGCCCCCACCGAGCGGGAACCATCCGAGGACGAAGGCGAACAGATAGATGAAGATCAGGCCGACGAGGAAGGCGGGTATCGCGCTCGTCGCTCCCGCCGCCGCAACCAGCATCCGGTCGGCCCAGCGGCCCCGCCTGCTGATCACCCACAAGGCGACGGGCACCCCGATGGCCACCTCGACGAGGAACGCAAGGGTGGTGAGGAGCAGGGTCGGCGGTAGTGACCGGGCAAGGACCTCGGTCACCGGCTCGCCACGCGAAAAGCTGAACCCGAGATCGCCACGGGCTAGGCGGGTGAAGGTGGTGGTGAACCGGGTCAGGAACGGCTGGTCGAACTCGTAGGCCTGGCGTATCTGATCCAGTGTCTGCTCGGATGCGCCCGGGCCGGCCAGGCTCGGTGCGGGGTCTCCTGGGATCAGCTCGACCAGCAGGAACCCGGCGGTGACGATCAGCGCCAGCGTGATCAGCGTGGATCCCAGTCGGCGGAGCAGATACTTCGCCATCACTCCGCCTCGGCTGGGAGACGGAGAGCCTCGCCGAGCAGGTTGGCCCCGGCCACCATCAGACCCAGGTAGATGGCCGGGAACAGGATCAGACCTGGATGGTCCCGGTAGTAGACCAGGCAGCAACCGAGCAGATTGCCGATGCTCGGCGTGGGCTCCTGGACTCCGGCTCCCAAGAAGCCGAGCGCGCTCTCGAAGAGGACAGCCCACCCCACCGACAGGGCGGCGTAGGCGGCCACCACGGGGAGGACGTGCGGCAGTACATGGCGAACCAGGGTGAAACGCGGCGTGGCCCCGAGCACCTTGGCGGCGTCGATGAAGGGGAGGTTGCGGGTGACGACCGCTTGGCCAAAGGTGACCCGCGCCAACGGGGCCCAAAACACACCGGACAGCCCGACGATGAGCGAGACCAATCCCCGGCCCAGCACGGCAGCGATCGCGGCGGCGAGGAGGAGCCCCGGTATGGCCAGCCCGATGTCGGTCACCCTCATCAGCGCTCCGCCGAGCCGGTTGGGCGCCGCCGAAGCCGAGAGACCGATGGTCACCCCAACCAGGGTGGCGATCCCAACGGCTGCCAGAGCGGCGACGAAGGTGACGCGGCCCCCATAGATAATGCGGGAGAAGAGGTCACGGCCCTTGGGATCGGTGCCGAGCAAGTGCCCGGGTGCCCCCGCATCGAGCGGTCCTCCGTCGGGGGCAAGACCCTCGATGGTCTCAAAGGTCGGGTCATAGGGAGTGAGCAGGGGTGCGGCGATCGTCATTAGAGCCACCAGGACGAGAATGAGGCATCCCGCCATCAGCGCCGGGCGCCGGGAGGGTCTGTCGAGGGAGAGCGGCTGGGGGATCACGATGCCTCATTGAGCGGGTGGTGGCAGGCGAATCCCTCCGATGCCGGCCAGGCGTAGCCGGGACGCTCCTCGAGACAGACTTGGTCGGCCCGTGGGCAACGCGGTGCGAAGGCACACGGCAGAAGTGGCCCGGGCAGAGCCGGGGGCTGGCCCTCGATCGCCGTCGGCCGTCCCACCGGCCCGTGGAGCGAGGTACCCGCTCGCAACAGGCCGGCCAGATAGTGGTGGTGCGGCTTGTCGAGCAGCGGCCCGATCGGCCCGAACTCGACGACGCTACCGGCGTACATCACCGCCAAGCGATCCGCAGTGCGGCGCAGCAGGGCCAGTTCGTGGGTGACGACGACCATGGCGATCCCCAGCTGACGAACCAGCCTGACCAGCTCCGCAGCTACCCGGACCCGCACGATCGTGTCGAGCGCAGTGGTCGGCTCGTCGGCGATGAGCAGTTCTGGCTCGGCGACGACGGCGGCGACGACGACGGCGCGTTGCAGCATCCCTCCGGAGAGCTGGTGGGGGAACCGGGTAGCGACCTCGTCCGGGCGGCGTATCCCCAGGGCTCCCAGCATCTCGATCGCCCTCCCCGTCGCATCACGTCCGCTCATCCCGCGGTGGAGTTGCAGGCTCCGGCCGATCTGCGCTCCGACCCGCTGCAGGGGGTCGAAGGAGGTGAAAGGGTCCTGGGGGACGAACCCGATCCGGCTCCCTCTGAGCTGCTCGGTCTGGTCCGTCCCTGCGGCGACCACGACCTCACCGTCGAGTCTGATCTGACCCTCGACCACCCGCCGACCCGATCCGAGCAGCCCCATGACCGCCAACCCGAGGGTGGTCTTCCCAGACCCGGATTCCCCGACGACCCCGACGATCTCACCACGGTCGAGGGCGAGGTCCACCCCCCTCAGCACATCGCCCGACGAGGTGGCGACCCTCAGCCCATCGATCTCGAGGAGCGGCGCCGGCTCAGCCTTCGGCTTGGACCCAGGCACGCTTCCAGTCGAAAGGTGCGTAGGTGGCCAACGTCGGGATCTCGCCAACCCGGGCACCCTGCAGCACCCGCGGCGTCACTTCCATCACCGGGATCCCCGCGACCTCGTCGATGAGCCGCTGTTGCACGTCGAGGAGGGCGGCGTCGCGTTCCGGGCCGAACTCCATCGACTCGGTGGCGAAGAACGCTTCGTCGATCGATTCATCGCAGAAACGGGAGATGTTGAGGATGTCGATGGTGCCGCAGATGAAGTTGGTCGAGATGTAGTCCTGGGCGTCGGGGTAGTCGGCGCTCCAGTAGGTGGACGAGATGTCGTACAGCGCCGGGTCGTATATCGCCGTGAAGAACTCGGTCTGCTGCAGCCCTTGGAGGTCCACAGTGAAGCCGGCCGCCTCGAGGTCCTGCGCCAGCGATGTCGAGTTGGCCGAGGTGTACGGGTCGGAGACGTCGTAGACGATCTCCACCGGGGTGCCGTCGTAATCGGACTCCTCCACCAGACGAGCAGCTTCCGCCGGATCGTGCTCGTACACCGTGGTCCCCTCTGGATCGGACTGGGCGGTGGTCGATGACATGAGTTGGTTCCATGGCTTGGCCAGATCGCCGAACTGCGCGATGAAGTCCTTGTTGAGCGCATGGGCCACCGCCATCCGCAGTTCCTTGGAGGCGAAGATCCCGTCGTTGTTGAGCGCCAGGTAGAAGATGCGTGGTCCCACCGACTCGGTGATGGTGATGGCATCGCTCTGCTCTAGCTGCCTGATGGCCTGGGGCGACAGCGAGAACTGCTCGAATACACCGTCCGCCTCGCCGTTCTCGAGACGGAGGACCTGGGTGTTCTCGTCAACCCCGAGGTCAATCCGGATCTCGTCCAGGTAGGGGAGATCGGCGTTTACGTACCCGGGGTTGCGCACGATGGTGACGTCCGAGCCGCGGTTCCATTCCTGGAGGTAGAAGGGGCCGGCGCCCACGGGGCTGCTGGCGAAGTCCTCGCCCCGCTCTTCGACCGCCTCTTGGGGAACCGGCCAACTGGTGGCAATGGTCAGCCCGAAGATGAAGGTGCTTGTGGGGGCGGCGAGCGTGACCTGGAGCGTCTGGTCGTCGATCACCTCGATCCCCGACACCTCCTCGGCCTCGCCGTTGGCGAACTCCTGGGCGCCTTCGATGGGGAAGAGGTAGCCGGCTCCCCAAGACTGAGCGGGCAGCGTGTTCGGGTCGAGCGCTCGGATCATCCCGTAGGCGACGTCGTCAGCCGTGACTGCACGGGGCTCGAAGTCAGGCCCAGCGAACATGGCGCCTTCCTCGATGGTGAAGGTGTAGACGAGCCCGTCATCCGACACCTCTGGGGGCCCGGTGGCCAGTCCCGGTTCGAGCTCACCTTCGGAGGTGAAGTGGTAGAGGCCCTCGTAGAGAGCCCCCCCTGTCATGTCGTAGTCGATCGTGGACACCGCCTGGCTGTTGTCGAGTGAGGCGAGGTCGTTGAGAGCGACCAAGTTGAGGGTGCCCCCCCGCTGCGCTTCGCCGGCGGCGACGGTGGTGGGAGTGGTCTCCGCAGCCACCGTCGTCTCGGCGGCGCCAGCGGTGGTTGCTGACGGCGCTGCGGTGGTCTCGGATGGAGCGGCTGTTGTGTCAGCACCTGCCGTCTCGCCGGTGGTGGTATCGGTCCCCGTACCGGTGCACGCCGCCACTACCAGCAACAGCGCCAACGCCCAACCGGTCCTGCGCATGGTCCCTACTCCCCGGCTCGTCGAGGCGGCAACGATACACTCCGGCCCCTCATGGACACCCTGGAGACGGCCGAGCGCGCCGCCCGGGTCATCGTGGAACGCTCCGGCACGCGGCCCGATGTGGGGGTGATCTGCGGCACCGGTTTCGCCCCTTGCACCGACGTGCTCACCAATCGGGTCACCGTCCCCTTCGAGGACCTGCCCGGGTTCCGCCCGAGCGCCATCCCGGGACACGTGAACGAGGTCGAGGTGGGTCTGCTCGGGGACCGGGTGGTGGCTGCGGTCAAGGCGAAGGTCCTTCCCTGCGACGGCGCAACATGGGAGGAATCAGGCATCCCCGCCCGCACCCTCGCCCGCGCCGGGTGTCGGGTGTTGCTCTACTCGGCCAACTCCGGCTCGATGAGGAGCAACCTCGGTCCCGGCGAGTTCCTCGCCTTCACCGACCACATCAATTTCTCCGGGTTCAACCCGCTGGCAACGGAGCGCGAGGGTGACGGTTGGCCCACTCCCTACCTGTCGATGGCCGAGCTGTACGACGCCGAACGCACCGCCGCAGTGTGTGCCGCCTCAGCCGACGCAGGGGTTCCACTCAGTACCGGGGTAGCCGGTTATTGGATGGGTCCCAGCTTCGAGACGCCGGCCGAGATCGGGTTGGCACAGTCCGCCGGGTGCTCAGTGTCCTCGAACAGCTTTCTCCCCGAGGTCATGGCCGGCTACCACGCCGGGATGGCGATAGTCGCCTTCACATTCGTCTCGACAATGTCCGCCGGAATCGCCGCCCCCATCGCCCTCGACCGCGTCCTCGAAACCACGCGCCGTTCCCACGACGACTTCCGGAAGATCATCTCGGCGGCTGTTCCGGTTCTCTAAACCCGAGGACGGCAGACGGCAGACGACAGACGTACTGTCGATCGACCTTTGGGAGTGAGCCAATCCCCCCTCCCGCTGCTCCGCCGCGGGTCCCTTCCCCCTGCGGGGGACGGAGAATGAGGGCACACCTTCTTGCCTCCCCCGGTGAGGTGTCGTATCGCGCGATAGGTGCGACAGCGGTGATCATGGGCGCGAGCGGAGCGAGCGGAGGGGGTGACCTCCGTCTTCCGTCTTCCGACTTCCGTCTATTCCGCCACGTACCCCCAGCCGCTGCCCGCGATGGTCCAGGCGTTGGTGTTGGGGTCGGTCCAGCGCGAGTAGTCGGGTGGGGTGCTGGTCAGCTGGTCGAGGTCGCGGAAGTCGGGTGAGGCGACCGCAGTTCCCTCGATCCCGGATAGGACGAGCGCGGCGTGGTACTCACCGGCCCAGTTGCCCGTGGCGCCATCTGGGGTAGCCCCGAGCGCCAAGGCGGTGGCGTTGGTCGCCAGTTGACCGGTCTGGTTGGCGGTGACCACCGTTCCGAGCTGGGTCCACCCGCTGTTCGAGGAGAGCTCGGCGGAGGTGGCAGTCCGGTACCAGAAGGTGACGGCGCTCAACCTCGGCGGGGGAGTGACTCCGTCGAAGGTGACCCGCACCTGGATCCGAGCCCCGTCGGCCACAGGGAGCGGGACCGTGGAGTTGACCACCGACGCCGAACCGTTGCGGCGGGTCCAGGCGAACCGCAGCCCGCCGGTGGTGCCGTTGAGGGAAAGCTCGTAGGCGGTCCCCTTGGAGACGAGACGGGCCCCGTCGTCGTTCCAATCGTCCAACGCCACGTCGGCGCGGATGTCGAGGTCACCGGCGATGTCGAGCGGAGCCCGATCGGGGGTGGTGATGACGGCTCCGGCGCCGCCGTTGAATCGCAGACCCCCTGGCCCGGTCGGTGCGTTCACGGTGATGGTGGCGGCGGCTGTGTCGCTCCCGCCCCTCCCGTCGGCCACGGCGACCGACACCTGGTAGGTGCCGGGGGTCGTGTAGGTGAAGCTCGGCTCGGCAATCGTCGAGTCGTCCCTCTGCCCGTCGCCGTCGAGGTCCCAGGCGAAGGTGAGCGGGTCCCCGTTGGGGTCGCTCGACCCGGTGGCGTCGAACACCACCGTCAGCGGCGCCGATCCGGTCGTCGGTGCCGCCTCGAGATCTGCCACCGGTGCCTGGTTGCTGGTATCGGGAGCGGCGACGACGGTGACGGTGGCGGTGTCAGTGCCACCGCGGCCGTCGCTCACCTCGACCGAGGGGTGGTGGGTTCCCTCGGCGTAGATGCGCGAGGCAGTCGGGCCGTTGCCATCGTCGAACTGTCCGTCGCCGTCGAGGTCCCAGGCGAAGGTGAGGGCGTCGTCGTCGGGGTCGGTCGAAGTGGAGGCATCGAAGCTCACCGTGAGCGGCGCCGTCCCCGACTGGGGATTGGCGCTGAGGATGGCGTCGGGCGCCGTGTTCGGGGCCCCTGGGCGGTACACCCAGCCGGTACCGAGCACGTCCCAGGCGCGGCCGGCTCCATCGGTCCATGCCGAGAAGTCGGGCTCGGTCGCTTGTGCAGGTGTCCGCAGGTCGAGGGCGGCGGCTGGGGTGCCTCCGATACCGGAGAGGACCGCGGCCTGGTAGAAGTCACCCGCCCACGGACCAGCCCCATCGGGTCCGGCGCCCAGCGAGAGGGGGTTGGCACCGTTGGCGATGGCGACCGCGCCATTCCTGGTGACGACCGCTCCAAGCTGGGTCCAGCCGGTGGAGTTGGTCAGGGTGGCGGTGACATCGGACCGGTACCAGAAGGTGACCTTGGTGTTTTTGGCCGCGGCGTCAATGTCGATGGTGGCGCGCACCTGGAGCCGGTCGCCGTCGGCGACGGGCAGGGCCACAGTCGAGTTCACCGTCTGTGCACCACCGACGGCGCGGGCGAAGCCGACCCGGAGTTGTCTAGTGGTCCCGTTGAGCATGAGCTCGTAGGCGCCCGGGAACTTCGACACCAGCTTGGCGTTGGAAGTGGCCCAGTTGTCCAGGGCGACATCGGCGCGCAGATCCATGTCGCCGGTGATGTCGAGGGCGGCAGTGTCGGACGTCTGCAACCTGGTGCCGGCGAGGCCAGGCAACTGGATGTGGCCGACGCCTCCGGAAGGCGCCTCGGTGACGGTGACCGTGACCGATGCGGTGTCGCTGCCTCCATGGCCGTCGTCCACCTGCACCGTCGGCTGATGAGTGCCTTCTTCGTAGGTGGCTTGGATCGAGGGACCGCTGCCGTCGTCGAACTGCCCATCGCCATCGAGGTCCCAGACGTAGGTGAGAGTATGCCCGTCGGGGTCGGTGGACCCGGTGGCTTCGAGCGAGACGGTCAGTGGAGCCTGCCCCTCTTCCGGATTGGCGGTGAGCGCGGCGACCGGGCTGCGGTTTGGCCCGCCGATCGTGTAGCTCCAGCCGTCGCCGGCCACCGTCCAGGGATTGCCGACACCGTCGGTCCACCCGGAGTAGTCCGGTGGGATCGTGCCCTGTTGGGCGGTCGTCCTGAAGTCGGGGTTGGCCACTACCTGGCCAAAGAACCCGATCCCGTTGATCAGCATGGCCGCGTAGTAGCGCCCCGACCAGAAACCGGCGGCATGGTCGAACCGGGCACCAAGCACCATGGCCCGGTCCCCGGGGCGAACGGTGGTTATCCCGGCGGTGGTGACGGCGGTCCCCAACTCGGTCCAGCCCGAGTGGTTGAACAGCTCGTTGGCCACGTCGCTCCTGGTGAAGAAGGTCACGGTGTGGCCGCCGGCGCCGTTGTCGGCTTCGAGCGTGGCGCGCAGCTGGATCCGCTGGCCGTCGGCCGCCGGGACGGCGAGCGTCGAGGTGCGCGTTTGGAGCGTGCCAGCCGAGTTGACCCAGGCAAGGCGGAGCCTGCGTGTGGTCCCGTCGAGGATCAGCTCATAGCCCTCGGCCGATCCGAGGCTCGAGGTCCGCAGGTTCGAGATCAACTTGGCGTTAGAGGTGGACCAATTGTCGAGGGCAACATCGGCCCGAATGTCGAGGGTCCCGGTGATGGCGTCGAAGTTGGGTCCCGCCGGAGCGGTGATGTCCGTCCCTGCCGCGCCCGGGAGGGTGAGATATCCGTCCTGCTCCTGAGGCGCCCCCTGGAACAGGGCCCGGTACGTGGTGTCGGCTTCCGGGGCGATTATCAACCTGCTCTCGGCTCCACCGTCTGCCCACGAGTCGAAGGTGTAGACCACCCCTTCCTTTGCTTGTGGGTTGACCGCGGTCACCGAGTTGGCCGAGCCGACAATCACCTCTCGGGTAAAGGGTGTCCGCTCGGCGAAAGCCCCTACCGAGAGGGCGAGCCCGGATACCGGGGCGCTCTCGAAGGTGAGCTCCACGGTACGAGGGTCGAGACGGACCGAGTCGGTCCCGGTCTTTCCGCCCGAATCCGTCACGGTGAGCGTCAACTCGAGGTATGAGGGGTACTCGTGGTCGGGGGCAACGAAAGAGCCACCGCTGATGCCGTTCCAGTCGTTGATCCCGTGCTGGTGGCAGTCGGTCGGCTCGTCGTGGGCGCAATGGTGAATCACCAGCCGCCAGCTCATCGACGCCGCACCGAGCGTCTCGTTGGGATCGGAGGGCGTGCCGCTGAAGTTGATGCTGTCGCCCACCTTCCAGGGCGCGCTGCCGTCGGGGGTGTCGATGGTGGCGGTGGGGGCGCCGTTGCCGTCGGTGGCGTTGATGGTGACGGTGTCGGTGTCGACCCCGCCGCGGCCGTCGGTCACCCGCAAGGTCGCCAGGTAGCTGCCGGGTGTCGAGTAGGTGAACTGAGGTGCCGCCAGCGTGGAGTCGTCGAGTTGTCCGTCGCCGTCGAGGTCCCATGAGTAGCTGATCGGATCGCCATCCGGGTCGGTGGAAGATGAGGCGGTGAAGTTCACCAGGAGCGGTGTCGGGCCCGAGACTGGGTTGGCCCCGAGGACCGCGGTCGGTGGTTGGTTGGCGCCGAGAACGTATCCCCAACCGGTCCCGTTCACGTTCCAAACGCTGCCCGCGGTGTCAGTCCACTCCGAGTAGTCGGGTGGGGTCGAGGTGAGCTGGCCGGTGGTGCTGAAGTCGAGGTCGGCCCGCAGTTGGCCGGCGCCGGTCGTACCGCTGATGATCGAGGCCATGTAGTAACGGCCCGACCAGAACTCGACGTCGTGGAGGACCCGCCCCCCGAGCACCATCTCCTGGTCACCTGGGTTGACCGAAGTGGTCCCGGTCCCGGTGTTGACCACCCCGCCGAGCTGGGTCCAACCGGAATCGGCTTCCAGGTCGGGCGTGGTGTCGGTGCGGTAGAAGAAGCTCACGCTGTGGCCACCCGCTCCGTTGTTGACGTCGAGCACGCCGCGGATCTGGAGCCGCTGCCCGTCGGTGACGGGGAGGGCAACGATCGAGTTGGCCACTCTGAGGGTGCCGCCCCCGTCCACCCAGGCAAGCCGGAGGCCCTTTGTGGTGCCGTTGAGCATCAGTTCGTAACCTTGGGCGCCGGTCCCGGTGATGAGGTTGGAGATGAACTTGCCTGACGGCGAATCCCAGTCGTTCAGAGCGACATCGGCCCGCAGGTCGAGGTCCCCTGTGATGTCGAAGGTGGGCGAGGGCGCCGCGGAGATGTCCACCCCGGCGGTCCCGGGGAGTGTCAAGTAGCCGTCGCCGGACCCGCTGGCCGGGTTGACGGTTATGGCTGCCTGGTCGGTGTCGGTCCCGCCGCGCCCATCGCTCACCCGAAGGGTCGACGTGTGGATTCCCGGGGTGACGTAGGTGAACTGCGCGGTCGCCCCCGAGGCGTCGTCGAAGGCACCGTCACCGTCGAGGTCCCAGTCGTAAGTCAGCGGGTCGCCGTCGGCGTCGGTGGAGCCGGTACCGCTGAAGTTCACCACGAGAGGGGAGGCGCCCGAGGTGGGGTTGGCGGTCAGTGCCGCCGTCGGTGCGGTGTTCTCCGAGTCAACCGTGTATCGATATCTGATGATCCGGCCGCCAAAGTGGTCGACGGCGAACAGGTCGCCGCCAGGACCGATCTCGAGACCCACAGTGCCCACCTGGCTGGCGAACAGTTCGACCGTGGCCGGGTTGGGAACGCCCCCGCTTCCGGGGTACATCACCCAGATGCACTGGCGGGAGAAGTCGGAGAAGAACAGCGCCCCGTCGTATTGATCCGGGTAGCTGCCGCCCTCGTAGAAGGCGAGGCCCGCCACAGAGCTCGAACCGCCGCCGCATCCGGCCAGGGAGCTCGAATGGTTCCAGGGGAGGACCGGCGGGGTGTGGGCGGTGGCGTCGCCGTACATGGTCTCGCAGACGCTGTTGTTGAGGGAGTCGTAGCCGCTCTGGCGGGCGTTGCCCTCGTAGCAGGGCCAGCCGAAGTTGCGGACCGTCTGGGTGGGGTTCTGGTGACGGTTGATCTCCTCCCAGGTCCCCCAGCCGACGTCGCCGATCCACAGCTCGCCGGTGCCCGGCTGGACGGTGAAGCGAAATGGGTTGCGCAACCCATACGCCACCACCCGGTCGTCGTCAACGCTGCCCTGCCCGACGAGTGGGTTGTTGGGCATGGCGTTGCCGGTATCCGGGTCGACACGCAGGATGGCGCCGTTCCAGGTCACCGGGTCGCCTGCGGTGCGGAGGTCCTGGCTG
>DATADW010000293.1:0-6887 GCA_036258335.1 Acidimicrobiia bacterium | reverse complement strand
GTGACCGCGGCGTTGGGGACTCGGCGGCCCCCCTACCCGCAGCTTCGCAGCGGGTCCCTTCTCACCTCCAAGGGGACGGAGAAGTCACTGTGGGCGAGCAGCGCTGGGCCGGTCTGCCGTCTGCCGTCTGCCGTCTGCCGTCTGGCGCTGCCGAAGGCGGCGCCATGAAAGGCGTCGTCCTCTCCGGTGGTGCTGGCACACGGCTGCGGCCGATCACCTTCTCGATGGCGAAGCAACTGGTCCCGGTGGGGAACAAGCCGATCCTCTTCTACGGGCTGGAGGACATCGCCTCGGCCGGCGTCAAGGAGGTGGGCATCATCATCTCCCCCGAGACCGGTGACGAGGTCCGGGGCGCCGTGGGCGACGGCACCCGGTTCGGGCTGGAGAGTGTCGAGTTCATCGTCCAGGACCGTCCCGCGGGGCTTGCGCACGCCCTGAAGACAGCCTTGCCCTGGGTGGGCGGTGACGACGTCCTGATGTACCTGGGGGACAACCTGCTCAAGCCGGGCGTCGCCAAGATCGTGGCCGACTTCGAGCGGGACCGCCCCAACTGCCAGATCCTGCTCACCCCGGTACCCGACCCCACGGCCTTCGGCGTCGCCGAGGTGGACGGCGGGGGGCGGGTGGTGCGGCTGGTGGAGAAACCGAAGGATCCCCCGTCGAACCTGGCGCTGGTCGGGGTCTACCTCTTCGACGGCACCATCGCCGAGGCGGTCGATTCGATAAAACCATCGGCTCGGGGAGAGCTGGAGATCACCGACGCCATCCAGTGGCTGGTCGAGCATGGCAAGGACGTCAGGCACAGCGTGGTGCGCGGTTGGTGGAAGGACACCGGCAAGAAGGACGACCTGCTCCACGCCAACGAGCTGCTTCTAACCAACATCTCCGAAGAGGTGCGAGGCGAGTTGGTGGACTGCACCATCCGCGGGGCGATTCAGGTAGCCGAAGGCGCCCGCCTCGTCGACTGCGTGGTCACCGGCCCAGCGGTCATTGGCCGAGGTGCCCAGCTCACCAGAGTCTCGGTCGGTCCCAACACCGCCATCGGCGACGGTTGCCGGCTCTCGGACGCCGCGGTGGAGGACTCGATAATCATGGAAGGCGCCGAGGTCCATGCATGGCGGGTACGCAACTCGCTGCTAGGGAGGGACAGCCACCTTCATGGGACGGCGCCCCCGGGGTTCGTGGAGATGACGCTCGGCGAGAAGTCCGAGATCTTCGGCGAGTGATCGTCGTCACCGGCGCCGGGGGCCAGGTTGGCACCGCTCTCGCGTCGCTGCTGCCCGACGCCGTCTCGCTGCGACGGGAGCAACTCGACCTGAGCCATCCCGGCCGGGTGAGCGATGTGCTCGATCGGCTGGCGGCTGACACGATCATCAACTGCGCCGCATACACCGCGGTTGACCGCGCCGAGGACGAGGAGGACCTGGCGACCACGGTCAACGGGGTGGCGGTTGGTGAGCTGGCGACCTGGGTGGCGAGCCGGGGTGCCCGGCTGGTCACCTTCTCCACCGACTACGTGTTCCCCGGAGACGGCGAGAAGCCGTACCTGGAGAGCGATCCGACCGACCCGGTCAATGCGTACGGGCGCTCCAAGCTGGCCGGAGAGCTGCTGGCGCTGGCTCATGTGGGAGTGCTGGTGATCCGCACCTCGTGGGTGGTTTCTGGCACGCACCGCAACTTCGTAGCCACCATCGTCCGCAACGCCCGGGAGCGCGAGCTCAGGGTGGTCGACGACCAACGGGGCTGTCCCACGGTCGCCTCCGACCTGGCCGTGGCCACGCTGGAAGCGCTCGATGCAGGTGCGAGCGGGCTTCTTCATCTCACCAACCGAGGCGAGACCACCTGGTTCGACCTCGCCCGGGAGGCGGTGCGTCTCGCCGGGCTCGACCCGGGTCGGATCACCCCGACGACCACCGCCGAATACCCGACACCCGCAAGGCGGCCGGCGTACTCGGTGCTCGGTTCGGAACGCCGACCCGGAATCGGGATCGCCGCCCTGCCCCACTGGAAGGACTCGCTCCCCAGCGTCGTCGACGGCCTAGTCGCCTTGGGGATGGCATGAGCGCCGTCGGTGAGAAGCGCCGCCCGAAAAGCCCTCCGCCGCAATTCCTCGGTATCGGAGCGCAGAAGTGCGGTACCACCTGGCTGTGGGCCAACCTGCGGCTCCATCCCGACATCTGGCTGCCACCGGCCAAGGAGATCCATTACTTCGACGTGTTGGCGAGCCGGGAGCGCCCGCTCTCCGAGCGGCTCGTCGGCCGGACCCAGGCGAGCCTCCATCTCCGACGCAGCTTCCGCCGGGCGGTAGGCGAGTCCCTGGCGGCGCCGGGAACCGTCGACCTCGCCTGGTACCTGCGGTATTGCTTTGGCGGGAGCGGTGACGCCTGGTACCGCAGCCTCTTCGCCCCAGCGGGGAGCCGGCTCAGCGGAGACATCACCCCTGGCTACTCCCGGCTCGACGACCAAGCGGTCGGACACGTCAAGGCGATGCTCCCCGATGCCCGTCTCATCCTGATGATTCGTCACCCCGTGGAGCGTGCCTGGTCACAGGCGGTGCTCAAAGAGCGCAAGCAGAAGCGGCGAACTTCGGTCGAGGCGGCCCTGCAGCATGTCGAGACACCCGAGTCTCGGCGCCGGACCGAGTATCTGGGGATCATTCGGCGCTGGAAGGCGCACTTTCCGCGTCACCGCCTCTTCGTCGGGTTCCTCGACGACGTCCACTATCACCCCGACGCATTCTTGCAAGCGGTGCTCCGTTTCCTCCGCGTCGACCCCGAAGCGATGCCCGACCCGATCCGGACCCGGGTGTTCGGCCGCTCCCCGGAGACCATGCCCACCAACGTGGCGATGGCGCTGGCATCCCAATACCAGAATCTGAGCCACAGGTTGGCACGCCGGCTCGGGGGCCACGCCGTGACCTGGGCGGAGGGCATCGACCGGCTGCTCGCCGACCCGCCCCGGACACCCAGAATCCCCTACCCGTTCTGGGAGCCGACCGAAAGCCCGATTGCAATGTCGAGCGGCATACTCAACGAGGTGGCTGGTCGCGCCCGCCGCGCCCGGCAGGCATGATCCACGTCCTCCTCGGGACCAAGGCGCAATACCTCAAGACCGCCCCTTTGTTGTGGCGGTTCGACCAGCAAGCAGTGCACTACCGGCTGATCGACGTCGGGCAGCACGCCCGGTTCAGCGTGGGACTGCGCTCCGAGCTCGGGATACGCAGCCCCGACCTCCTCCTCGGAGCCGACCGGGACGTCACCTCGATCCCGCAGGCGGTCGTCTGGTCGTCCGGGTTGGCCGGCCGGATCTTCTCGAAACGGCGCCTGCGCGCCGAGGTCTTCGCCGATTCTCCGGGGTTGGCCGTGGTCCACGGTGACACCCCTTCGACGCTGCTGTCGGCGCTGATGGCGCGCCGCGCGGGGCTCCCCGTGGCCCACCTCGAGGCGGGACTTCGCTCCGGCCATCTGCTCCACCCCTTTCCGGAAGAGCTGATCCGGGTGCTGGTCATGCGGTGGAGCGACCTCCTCTTCGCCCCCGACGCCGTGGCGGCAGCCAACCTGAAGCGGATGGGGCTGCGGGGCCGTGTCATCCGGCTTGCCGGAAACACCTCGCTGGAGACGCTGCGGCGTGACCTGGGTGATGCGGCGCCGGCGGGGAGCGGTCCTGCGGTGGTCACCATGCACCGGGTGGAGAACCTCCACCGTCGCCGCCGGGTCGCCGGGATGTTGGGTCTCGTCGAGAGGATCTCCGCGGCCGGTCCGGTGGTTTTTGTCCTCCACGAGCCCACCATCGCCGCCCTGGCACGACGCGGTGATCAGCACCGACTGGCGGCTGTTGGGGTCGAACTGATGCCGCTGCAACCCCATGGCGTCTTCACCCGGATGCTGTCCGCCGCCCGGCTGGTGGTCACCGACGGGGGCAGCATCCAGGAGGAGTGCGCCCTGCTCGGAGTTCCGACCTTGCTCTGGCGGGGGAGCACCGAACGCCCGGACGGGATCGGTGCCAACGTGGTTCTCAGCCGGTATCGCCCCGAGGTCGTGGATCGGTTCCTTGCCGACCCGGATCGGTATCGACGACCGCTACAGAATCCCGTGGTGAGTCCCTCCGAGCAGATCTTCTCGGTCCTCATCGAGGCTTCGGGCGAGGGGGCCCGTGCGGTTTAGCGGCGCCGGGTGGCGGTGGTCTCGGCGATGCCGGTGGCGATCAGGTCCCGGGCCAGGGTGACCAGCCGGAATCCGGCGACCACCAGCGACCCGGCGGCGAGATCTGGCACCTGTAGTAGCGCCGCCAGGGTCACCTCGAAGACACCGAGGCCCTGGGGGGCGATCGGTGCCAGAAAACCGACACCCCAGGCCACCATGTAGGCGCCGGCCACCACCGGAAGGGGGCCCGGGTCGAGGTCGGGGAAGGCGCCCAGGTAGGTCAGGAAAGTGAGCGACGACCAGGTCCAGAAGACCACGGTCCAAGCCAGCAACCCCGCATAGCCGCCGAGCGGCAGCCTCGCCGGCTCGACCTGACGCCTTCGGCCGATCCAGCCGAGCACCCGGTTCACCAGCGGCCTGAGCAGCACCGCCGCCACCAGTGCCAGCGCCGGGGCGAGCCACCACGTCGCCCCCGGCAGCCGCCCCCCTACGGCCAGCAGCCCGGTGCCCATGACGAACACCACCACCAGGCTGAGCGCCATCTCCAGCCCGGCCACCGAGGTGACGGCGGCCACGGTGACCCCGCGCCGAGCCAGCAGGGCGGCCCGGCCGGCGGCGTACCACAGGCTCCCCGGGACCCACCTGGCCAGCAGGGACCTGGCGGAGACCTCGAGCACCAGCGGCCAGGGGGTGGGCGCGCCCATCGCCCTCAACCCGGTCGACCAGAAGGCGGCGTTGAGCGCCAGTTGTCCGAAGGAGAGCGCCAATGCGGCCACCAGGTACCAGGGCCGGGCGCTGTCGAGCAGGGCAACCACCTGATCCCAGCGCGAGACCACCAGCCATGCGGCGGCGACCACCAATAGCACCAGGTAGCCGACCCGCAGTGCCCTGATAGTCCGATCGCTCATCGGGCCGCGTTTTCGAGCAAGTGCTCCAACGCCCAGTCGTTGGCTCTCTCCCGCTCCCGCAGCCGTTCCAATACTGGAGCTACCCGGTCGCGGCGTCCCCCGGCGGCCTCCACCGCCCCGGCGAGCAGCCCGAAGGCGGCCGGGTCGTTGGGGAGCAGCGAGGTGGCCGGCGCCGCCTCGGCAGCCAGCGCTGCCACCTTGGGCGAGTACCCGATCAGCACCGAGGGCCGTCCTGCGGCCAGGGCGGCGACCCCGCCGTGGTAGCGCATCGCCACCACCACCACGCCTCGGGCGATCTCGCCCATGACGCCTGCGAGGTCGGGTGCCGTCTGCTCGCTCGGGGTGGACATCGTGGCCGCCACTTGCTCGTGGAGAAGATCGTCACGGCCCCGCTGCATGGCGACGAACCGTGGTACCAGTCCGGTGGCTGCGGCGGTCCGGTCCAGGGCGGCGGCCATGGCCGGCACCCAATCGGCGCCGGGATCAGCGCCTTTACTGCGGCCCGCAGGAAGCAACCGGCCAAGCCGGTCCTCTGGACGGGGCACCGACCGGCGGAGGGCCACGACCAATCGGTCGGGAGCCACCGGCTCGACCGGCAGCGCGAGCACCGGGTCTGCGGCGAGGACAGGGTCGAGGCCGAGCCGCCGCAGCGTGGTGAGCGAGGGCCGGTCGCGGACGGTTACCGCCAGCGCCGCCGAGAGCGAGCGGCGCACCATGGCCGCCCCCCCACGAGAGCGGAGGGCGACTGCTCCCACCCCGACGACGGCGGTGGGGAGACGACGGAGCCGGCCCAACCAAACCCGGGTCAGGTGGTAGGGAAGGTTCCAAATGCTGGTCTCGTCCTGGAGCACCTCGCCGCCCCCGAACACCAGCCCATCGAGCGGCGCCAGTGGCATCTGGGCGAGGTGGATCGCGTCCACCGGATGTTGTCGCTTGGTCGACTCGGGATCGATCGAGATCCCGACTACATCTGCGCCCTGGGCGACGAGCTTGCGGCTCAACGCCGAGAAGATCAGCTCGTCGCCGAGGTTGGTCGACCCGATCCACCCGGCGACGGCGATTCGCATCCGGCGGAGGGTATAGCGAGGGCCCTCCCCGCCACATGCAAGGCGAAGGGCGGCAAGCTGCCTCGGTTACCCTCGCCGTCACCGTGTCCACCGCCATTGCCCCCACACGGCATGCCTCCGCCCCGCATCGAAGCCGCCTCCCCGACTGGTGGGGATGGGCGGTGGTGGGGTTGATCGCGCTGGTGGCGCTTCTCACCTGGCTCCCCGCCGCCGATCTGCCGCTGGGTGACTCCAACGAGGGGCGGATCCTGGCCCGGCTGGCGATCCAGGCCCGGAACTTCTGGGAGTTGGGTCCGGTGGAGTCCGCGTGGGGGAGCTCGATGATCCCCTTCCACTTCGGCGGAAACTACGCCCACCACCCGCCGCTCACCAACTTCGCCCAGATCGCGGTGGCCGGGGCGCTGGGTCAGGACGAATGGCAGATCCGACTATTCGGCTACCTGAACGGGCTGGCCACGCTGGTGCTGATCCCCGTTTTGTTGCGGACTCTCCGAGTCGGGTGGTCTGCCACGTTGCTGGCCACCGGGGCCTTGGCCGTGACGCCGATGTTCTGGATGTACGGCCGGGTGGGCGGCGGTTTTGCACTGATCGCCGGTCTCGCCGCTCTGGTGGTCTACCTGCGGCGCACCCCGGCGCCGTCGGCGTGGATGATCGTGCTCGGCGCCCTGGTCACCGCTGCCACCGTGATGCTGTCCTGGGTCGCCGCTGCCACCGCCGCCCTGTTCTGGGTATGGCTGGTCTGGGCACGCCGGCTCGACAGGGTCTCGATC
>DATADW010000292.1:0-23194 GCA_036258335.1 Acidimicrobiia bacterium | reverse complement strand
GCGGCGCGATGCGTTGGCTCAACGCCAGCGACTTGCGGCAGGCCCTCCCGATGGACGAGGCGGTGGCGGCGATGGAGGCTGCTTTCGGCGATGACCGGGAGACCCCGATTCGCATCGGGCTCGGTGTGTCGTTGTTCATGGCGGGGAGGGTGGGGGGCATCACGGGGGTCAAGGTGGTGTCGTCGGTCCCCGGTGACCCGGCAGGGATCGTCGCAGTGTTCGGTCCTGACGGGCATCCGCTGGGGCTGGTCGACGGCCCATCGCTGACCGCCATCCGCACCGGAGCGGCCAGCGGATTGGCCACGCAGCTGCTGGCTGCGCCCGGGGCTTCCGTGTTGGCCATGCTCGGCGCCGGAGCGATGGCCGCCGACCAGGTGGCGGCGGCAAGGGAGGTGCGCCCGATCGAGAGGGTCCTGGTATGGAGCCGATCGGGCGAGCGGGCGGCGGCGCTGGCGGATCGGGTTGGAGGCGAGGTGAGCGGCGACGCCGATGCAGCGGTGGCCGCGGCCGACATCGTGTGTTGTGCGACGCCGGCATCGACCCCTCTCTTCGGTGACAGATCGGTGGCACCTGGCACACACATCAACGCGGTGGGTGCGTTTACCTCCGAGATGGTCGAGATCCCACCGGAGACGATGGAACGCGCCTACGTGGTGGTGGACGACGTCGATGCGGCGTCGGCGGAGGCGGGCGATCTCATCCGTGCCGACCGCGCACCGAACGCCACCATCGGAGACCTCCTCGCCGGTCGGGCCCCAGAGATCGGCGAGGACGTGACAGTGTTCAAGTCGGTCGGTATCGCCAGCCAGGACGTGGCGGCTGCAGTGTTGGCGCTGCGTCGAGCCGACCAGCTAGGCCTCGGATTGGTCCTGGAGTGATCCGCCGGGGGAGGTGATGGCGAGGGAACTGTTACCCCTCCACTCGCTCCGCTCGCTCCTCCCCTCACCGGGGAATCCGAAGATTTCCGTCTCAGCGAACCTGCCGCGCCAGTTCCTCCGGGGTACTTCTCGATCCGGACCGCTCCTGCCACAGTCCCCAACCGGCTAGCAGCAGTCCCCCGACCACGATTGCCCCGGACAGCACCAAGACCTGGTGGAGCGCGGTGACTTGGACCGATGCCGGAGCATCGGCGGTGCTCGTGCCCCCGATAGCAGCGACCCGTGCCGCCCAGATCGTCCCAAGGACGGCGATCCCGGTGATCTGGCCGAGCACCCGGGTCAGAGACAGCAGGCCGCCCGCCACGCCGGAGTTCTCGGCGGGTACCGAACCCATGATGGCGCTGTTGTTGGGCGACTGGAAGAGCCCCATCCCGATGCCGAGCGGGATCATGGCGAGGGCGAAACCGACTGCCCTTGTGTCCACGTCGAGGGTCAACAGCCCGACGAACCCGAGGGCGATGACCGCCAGTCCGGCGATGGTCAGCGGCCGCACCCCGAAACGGTCGGAGAGCCAACCGCTCACCGGCGAGACCACCCCGAGGGCGATGGGAGAGACGGCGAGCAGCAGACCAGTGAGCTGCTGGTCCAACCCGAGCACGTTCTCGAGGTAGAAAGGCCCGAGGAAGAACACTCCCGAGACGCAGACAAAGGTGATGAACCCGGTGACGACGCTCACTGTCAGCAAGGGCTGGGTGAAGAGCCTCAGCTCGATCATCGGCTCGGGTTTTCGCAGCTCAACCATCACGAACACAGCGAAGAGAACGACAGCCGCGGCGAAGAGCGCCGCTATCGGCGGGGAGAGAAACCCGAGTTCCTGACCGAGGGTTAGGGCCAGCATCAACGAGAGCAGGCTCCCGAAGAGAAGGACAGCACCGGCGAGATCGAAGCCCTGCCGCCGCGCCGGCACGGTGTTGGGGACGAAGCGGAGAGCTGTCAGCGTGCCGATGATCCCGATGGGCAGGTTGACGAAGAAGATCCAATGCCAGGAGAGGTGCTGGAGGAGGATCCCGCCGACTGCCGGTCCGGTGACGATCCCCACCGATACCATCGTGCCGATGACACCGAGGGCCTTGCCTCGTTCTGTGACCGGGAACGCCTCGGTGAGGATCCCGACTCCGAGGGCGAGGATCATGGCGGCACCCACCGCCTGCACCACTCGGAAGCCGATCAGCCAGCCGACGGTGGGAGCGAGTCCGCAAAGCACCGATCCGACGGTGAACACGACATAGCCAATGGTGTAGATCCGCTTCTTGCCGACGATGTCACCCAGCCGGGCCACACCCAGGGTTAGGGTGGCCATGGCGAGCAGGTAGGCCAGCGCCACCCACTGCACCAGCGGAAATGTCGTGTCCAACTCGTCCACCAGGGTGGGGAGGGCGACGTTGACGATGCTCCCGTCGATGGTGGCCAACAGCACCCCCATCGCCACCGCAGCCATGACGAACCACTTCCGGGAGTAGTCGGGATGGGCGACGGCAGGTTGCAATTGTCCTCCAACGAGTGGCGCTGCGAGGGCTGCTCGACGATAGGGCAACCGCTGTGCACGGAAACCAAACGAAAGCGGTGAGGATTCCCGGGATCCGTGTCAGCTTGCTGCGGGATCGGGCTCCATCGGTTTCTTCAGGTCCGTGAACATGCGCACCACCCGGTAGCCCATCGACTCGTAGAGTTGGAACGCGCCGTTGGGGTTCTCGGTGTGCACCGACAGCGCCGCCTCGTCCATGCCCCGGGCGCCCAACTCGCGCAGGCTGGCTGCGATCAGGGCGCGGGCCACCCCGCGCCGGCGCCAGACCCGAGAAGTCGAGATGTCCTCCGTGTAGCCGCGCTTCCGGCCGAAATGTGCATTCTCATCTGGGTCGATGTAGCTCTTCACCTGTCCGGCGATCTCGTTGCCATCCCAGGCCACCTTCCACAGGGTCGTATCACGGTGCGGGAAGGAGAGGAATCGCTCGTAGTTCTCTGGGGTGGGGGGAGAGGCGCCGACGTGGTCCCTGTTGGCCTCCTGGTCGGCCTCCCAAATGGCGCGGACCTGGTCCTCGCTCACCGGACGGATCTCGAGCCCGTCCGGCAGAGGGGCATCGGGTATATCGTCCAGGCTGGGCCGGACCATCACTGCGTCGTATGTGAACGGTTCGTACCCGCTGTGAAGGAGCAGGGCCTCGCCACCGGGGTCGGTCTCGGGCACGGATGACTCGAGCACCTTGGGTCCCGGGTCGTGCCCGGCGGCGATCTCGATGAGGCGGGACTCGTTGCGGGCCAGCATGAGAGCGCCGATCCCGCGACCTCTCCACTCCGGCTTGATGAAGCACACCGAGAAGTAGACCGGCGGTCCGTTGTACGGGTTCCACCACGTGACCCGGCCATAACCAACGGGCATCCCGTCGACCTCGGCGATGACCGCATCGCGTTTCAAATCGGTGTTGCTCAGATGGTCGTAATACGAGGTGAAGGTTTCGACCGTCTCGGTCGACTCGACTCCGTCGGCGCTGCGGGCCGCGTTGATGATCTCCACCATCGCCGGGTAGTCGCCAGATCCCGAGAAGGGGCGCAAGGCAAGGCCTGCAACCGTCACTGCAACAACTCGATCGTGAGCACCACCGCTTCACCATAAGACGCCGAGCCACCGAACCCGGCTCGATTTCAGGTTTGGGGTAACGTGCCAGTCGTGGACGGTGTCCGACTGCGCGCCGTCACCCTGGTCCATCGTGATGGCACGGTTGCGCTCGATCGAGTCGACGTGGCGGTGGAGCACGGGGAGATCCTCGGGCTGGTGGGCCCATCGGGGAGCGGGAAGACCAGCCTGTTGCGGGTTGTGGCCGGTCTGGAGAAACCCGAGTCGGGGAGCGTCGAGATCGACGGGCTCGATGTCACCGCCTTGCCCACCGCCAGGCGCGATGTGGCGATGATCTTCCAAGAGATCGCTCTGATACCGCAACGGACAGCTGCTTCCAACATCTCCTTCCCGCTCGAGGTGCGGCGCGTTTCCGAACCAGGCCGGTCGGAGGCGGTCGAGCGCGAGCGTCTTCGCGTCGGGCTGGGGCGGGCGGTTCT
This sequence comes from Acidimicrobiia bacterium, assembly GCA_036258335.1. Lineage (GTDB taxonomy): Bacteria > Actinomycetota > Acidimicrobiia > Spongiisociales > DATADW01 > DATADW01. The sequence continues at coordinate 19,205 of DATADW010000292.1, read as the reverse complement.
CCCTCGCCTTCCCTCGCAGTTATCGGCCGGTCACCGCCAGCTCGTAGCGGCCGGCCGGGCGCTGGTGCGCGACCCCAAGGTGCTGCTCGCCGACGAGCCGCTCGCCCATCTCGACGCTGAGGCGCGGCGGCGTGCCCGTATCGAGTTTCTCCGAATCCAGCGCGATGCCTCGCCGGCGACGCTCTACGCAACCAACGACCCTGCCGAGGCGATGACCATGGCTGATCGGGTCGCGGTGCTCAACCAAGGGTCGATCGTCCAAGTGGGCACGCCGCTCGAGGTTTACAGCCGACCGTCGGAAGTCTTCGTAGGTCGCTTCTTTGGTCTTATACCGATGAACATCATCCCCGCCGTTCTCGAGGGCGACTGGCGAGACCCACAACTACGGCTCGGCGGGGACCTGGTATCGCTCGGCCGGCAGGCGCCGGCAGGGCTCGATGACCCGGTATTGGTTGGCATTCGACCCGAGCACCTGAGGGTGGCCGCTCCGGGGACACCCTTCGACCGCTGTTTGCATGGGACGGTGGAACTGGTGGAGTCGATCGGACCACACGACCTGGTCAGGGTGCGCCACGCGGTGGGGGCGATCACAGCGAGGGCCGAACCAGGTACTGCGCCTGGGGTGGGCAGCGCCATCGAGGTGATGGTGGTGGCTCGCCGCCACATCCGGCTCTTCGATCCGGGGACCGAGCGGGCGCTGGAGTGATCGCGGTGGACGGGCCGTCCGCGGGCCGAGGGCTGCTCCCATCGAAGTTGCTCGAGCCCCATCCGGCCCGGCTTGCGCCATCCACAGAGGGGTACCTCGAGACGGTCGCCGCCCATCGCGCTGCGGTGGCAGCGGGCTCTCCCGGCTACACCGATCCGGCGACCGGCCTGTTCGTCCTCACCGCCAGCTACCTGTGGGACCGGGGAGCCTGCTGTGAGCAAGGATGCAGGCACTGTCCGTACCTCCCCCGGCCCGGAGGTCAGGGATGATCCCGCTGGAACGACGCCGACAGGTGGAGTTGGAGAGGCTGACCCACGGCGGCCATCCAAAGGCGGGTGTGCAGTTCCTCGTCAACCAGTTCGATCACCCGGCGCACCGCCTCGACCGACTTGGCGGACGGGGTTGTCGCCACCATGACGCTGGCGAGGTCCACCTTCGCCTCCTCGACCCGGCCGGTGTGTATCTCGACGATCCCGCTCGGCTGGGCGATGACCAATTCGACCCTGCCATCGCCGAGGGATCGGAGGTATCCGCTCTCGCTGTGGAGGGAGACGCCCGTAGAGGCGTGGCGGGTTCGCTGGATGTAGGAGAGAAAGGGCTTGCCGACATGGCCGAAAGCGATCTCCTCGTGGTAGGCGAAGGGCTCGATCGTCGGGTAGGCGCCTTCGCCGCGGCCACTCCAGCTTCCGACCAGGAACCCGAGGGGTGTCAGATCGGGGTGGAGGTCCATGAGCCGAGGGTACCGGTGGGCCTGGTGGCGGTGGTCCTCGCCGTCTTCCTCGCTGGATGCTCCGATCAAATCGCAGCTCTCCCCACAGGAGCCGCCCCCGAGGGAGGCGCGAGCGAGGCGGTGGCCGGGAATGTCCTGCTTCACGGCGATGAGGAGACGGGGTGCGTCTGGCTCGAACTCGACGGAGGTGGGCGGATGTGGCCGGTATGGCCGGCGGGGTTCACCGCCAGGTGGGACCCCGGCCTCACCCTGCTCCGACCCGGTGGCGGTGTGGTTGCCAGCGACGGCGACCGTCTCGACGTGGCTGGGGGTGGGGTGCCCGCCGAGGGGGTGGCCTATCCGGAGGCATGCACCGGGGAGGACCCCGACCCGCTCATTTGGGTGGTGACCTCTGTGTCGCCCGCCCAGTGACCATCCGGATGCGGTTTTGACACCCCCCTAACCTCAGCCCATGCCCTACGACACCTGGCGGGCCGCGCCCCGATGACGATCCTTGGCGACCCCGATTCGCGGCACGGGATGAGGCTGCTGGGGAGGACTCTGCTCCGCTACCGCCGCGAGTCCACCCTGGCAATTCTCAGCGCGCTGATCTGGATGGTGCTCGTCGTTGTCGGCCCCTACCTGGAGAAGCTGGTCATCGACCGGGCGATCCTGCCCGACCAGCCGAGTCTGTTGCTGCCGTTGGTAGGACTCATCGTGCTGGTCGGTCTGTTCAAGGCGGTGGGGATCGGCGGCCGGCGATTCTTCGGCTTCGTCCTCTCCTACCGAGCGGAGACCGACCTTCGCAACCGCCTTTTCGAGCAAATCCAGAGGCTTGCCTTCAGCTTCCACGACCGGGTGGCGACCGGCGAGTTGATGGCTCGTGCTTCCACCGACCTCTCCCAGGTGCGTTTGGTGTTCGCCATGCTCCCAATCACCGTGGCCAACATCGGCCTGGTGGCGATCACGGTCGTGGTATTGATCCTGCTCGACCCGTTGCTCGGAGTGGTCGCCTCACTCGCCATACCGACGCTGTTCCTGCTCGCTGCTCGATATGCCAGACGAGTGACGCGCCTCTCGTTCGACCTCCAACAGCGCCTAGCCGACCTCGCCAGCGTGGTGGAGGAGGGGATCAGCGGGATACGGGTAGTCAAGGCATTCGGCGCCGAGGCAGCGACCGTGCAGCGGGTGGACCGGGCGGCGGACGGGATCTTCCGGAGGAGCATGGAACTGCTCCGAATCCGTTCGGCGAACGTCCCGACCTTCGAGTTGATCCCGGCGGCCGGAACCCTCGCCGTCCTCTGGCTGGGCGGATACCTGGTGATCGAGGGGAGGATCACCCTCGGCGACTTCGTTGCATTCACCCAGTACCTCGTGTTGCTGGTGTTCCCGCTCCGGATGACCGCCTGGTTCTTCGCCGAGCTGCCCCGGGCCTCCGCGTCCGCAAGCCGGGTCCTGCAGCTGCTCGGGACCGCACCGGATGTCACCGACCCGGACAGACCACGTCCCCTCCCCGAGGGCAATGGGGACATCCGCTTTGCCGATGTGTCGTTCTCCTATCCGGGAGGGCCACCCGTCCTCGGCGGGCTCGACCTCCACATCCCCGCGGGTAGCTCGCTTGCAGTCGTCGGCGGTGCCGGTTCGGGCAAGACCACGCTCGCCTACCTCATTCCGAGGTTCTACGACGTGACCTCGGGCGCCACGCTGATCGACGGCGTCGACGTCCGTCATCTCCGGCTCGACGAGCTGCGCCGCGAGGTCGCCGTGGTCTTCGAGGACACCTTTCTCTTCTCGTCGACGATCCGGGAGAACATCGCGTTCGGCGCCCCCGACGCCACCGACGAGCAGGTGAGGCTGGCCGCTCGGCTTGCCCGCGCCCACGAGTTCATCGTCGCCCTCCCCGACGGCTACGACACCGTGGTCGGCGAACGCGGCTACACGCTCTCTGGTGGCCAGAGGCAGCGCGTAGCGCTGGCCCGCGCGGTGCTGCGCGACCCGAGGGTGTTGATCCTCGACGACGCTACGTCGTCGGTCGATGCGGTAACCGAGCGGCAGATTCGGGAGGCGCTCGAGGAGGTCATGGCGGGGCGGACCACGCTGATCATCGCCCATCGGACTTCCACACTCGCCCTCGCCGACCGGGTGGCGCTGGTGGACGAGGGGCGTGTAGTTGCCGTCGGCTCGCATCGCGAACTGCTCGAGACCGAGCCCCGTTACGCCGCCGTCCTCGCCGCCACCCTCGAGGAGGAGAGCGGGGTGGCCTCGTGATGTACGCCCGCTTCGGAGGCACCGAGAACAAGGTCGATCGGCCATTGGCGCTCTTGCGGAGAGCCGCCCGCTACGGAAAGGACCTGGCTCGGCCGGCTCTGTTGGCCATGCTCGCCACCCTCCTCGCCACGGTGTCGAGAGTGGCCGAGCCGTTGGTGATTCGGCGTGGAGTGGACGACGGAGTGATCGCAGGTGACCTCGCGACGCTCACGATTGCCGCGGTGGTCTACCTGGCGCTCCTCGGCCTCCAGTATGTCTTCGGCCGGTGGTCGCTCCAATCTGTGGGCAGCGTGGCCGAGCGATACCTCCGCGGTCTCAGGGTCAGGGTCTTCGCCCACCTCATGTCACTCGACATTCCCTATTTCTCTCGGTCCAAGGCCGGGGTCCTCGTCTCCCGGATGACCTCTGACATCGACGCCCTCACCCAGTTCGCATCCGAGGGCGCCTTCAGCGTGGTCAGCTCGGTTCTCACTGTGCTCGGGGTGGGGGCAGCGATGTTCTTCGTCGACTCGACGCTCGCCCTCGTGGTCATGGCGCTGCTCCCGCTCTTGGCGCTGGCCACGGTGGTGTTCCGCCGATTTGCCGATCGCGCCTACCAACAGGTTCGTGAGCAGATCGGCCAAGTTCTGGCCACGCTCCAGGAAGCTATCGCCGGTGTCCGGGTGGTGCAGGCCTATACCCAGGAGGAGGGGCAGGCGACTCGCTTCGGTCGGGTCAACCGGAGCTACTACGAGGCCAATATTGCCGCCGCCCGGGCCATCTCCACCTACTTCCCGGCCATCGACTTCATAAGGACCCTCGGAATCGCCCTCGTGCTCTTGGTGGGCGGTCTTCGGGTAGCCGACGGCCAGATGAGCTTCGGGTCGTTGGTTGCCTTCTTGCTCTACCTCAACTGGTTCTTCGAGCCTCTCGTCCAACTATCCAATGTGTACAACCTGTTGCAGGCGGCGCTCGCTGCCCTGTCCAAGCTGTTCGGACTTCTCGACGAGCAGCCCGAGGTGTCCGAAGCGGAGAAGGCGGTGCCGCTGCCCGAATCGGGCGCTGGTGAGCTCACGTTCGAAGAGGTCACCTTTGGATACGACCCCGCCGCCCCGGTGCTCCATCAGGTGGATCTCACCGTCCGGGCGGGGACGCGGCTTGCCGTGGTGGGGGAGACCGGTGCGGGGAAGAGCACACTGGCGAAGCTGGCGATCAGGTTCTACGACCCGCTAGCCGGGCGAGTCCGCCTCGACGGCTCTGACCTGAGGTCGGTCACGTTCGAATCGCTGCGAAGGCGGATCGCCTTTGTCCCCCAGGAGGGATTCATCTTCCGCGGGTCGCTCCGAGAGAACATCGCCTTTGCCCGGCCCGACATCGATGACGAACGGATCTGGGAGGTATGCGAGACCCTTGGGATCGACGAGTGGGTGCGACAGCTCCCCGAGAGGCTCGACACCGAGTTGCGTGAGCGGGGGAGCAGGCTGTCGTCGGGCGAGCGTCAACTCGTCGCTCTGGCGAGAGCCCTCGCCGCGTCACCGGCCCTGGTCGTGCTCGATGAGGCCACCTCCAACCTCGACCCGGGGACCGAGGAGCAGGTCGAGCGGGCTTTCCAAGCTCTTCTCGAAGATCGGACATCGATGGTGATCGCCCACCGCTTGCAGACGGCGCAGCGCGCCGATCAAGTGGTAGTGGTCGACGAGGGCCGGATCGTGGAGCACGGCACGCCAGAGGAGTTGGTCGCCCAGGGTGGCGCCTACGCCCGACTCGCCAACGTGTGGGCACTCTCCGAGGAACGGTCGGGAGCAAGGTGGTAGGTGGGAGGTGGTAGGCGAGTAGCAGCCGAGGCGGGCTGTGGGGGGTTTACGTCTGCCGTCTGCCGTCTGCCGTCTGCGAGCGAGCGAGCGAGCCCGAGCTAGCTACCGTCGCCGCACCTTGAGGCTCATCGGAAACATCTTGTGGCTGATTCTCGGCGGGCTGGAGATGGCGGTGGCGTACGTGGTCGCAGGGCTTTTCTCCATCATCCTGATCGTCACCATCCCGCTCGTGGTTCCGGCGTTCCGGATGGCTTCGTTCTCGCTCTGGCCGTTTGGCAGAGCAATGGTCAGCCAGCCGGGCGCCGGGGCGGGCTCGGCGGTGGCGAACGTGATTTGGTTCCTACTCCCCGGCTGGATCCTTGCCCTCCTTCATATCTTCTTTGGAGTACTCCTCTGCATAACGATCATCGGGATCCCATTTGGCGTGGCTCACTTCAAGCTGGCAGGGCTGGCGGTGAGGCCATACGGCAAGGACATCGTGGATGTCTCGTCGATGTCAAACGCTGCCGAGTACCTCACTGTGGCGCCGCTGGCGTGAACGATCTGGCGTGGGCCTACCTGGCCGAATTCTCCGAACCCGACGGGTACCTCGACTTCGCTGGAATCGGGCCGGTCTCCCGGCGGGTCGAGGAGGCCTTGAACTCCGAGACGGCGGCAATCCGGGATGCCGCCGAACCGCTCGGATCACGGTTCGAGCGCACCATCGGAGAGGCGATCGCCGGAGCAGCCCGGCTCCTCGGTGTTCCCCCCGACAATGTGGGGATCGTCGCGTCCACCGGTGTCGGGATCTTCCATGTGGCCTTTGGCATTTCCGGGGGCAACGTGGTGGTACCGGCGGGGGAGTTTCCCGCCAACCTCTACCCCTGGTTTCGGGCGCAGCAGGCGGGCATCATCGACGAGGTCAGATCGGTACCGGTGCCTGATGGCCGGCTCGTTGCCGATGTCCTCCGGCTGTACGTCGATTCGGATACCTCGGCGGTCGCCCTCAGCTCGGTCGACTATTTGACCGGCTTCCGGGCCGACCTGGAGGCGATGCGCGAATTCGCTGAGGATGCCCTACTCGTGGTGGACGCCATTCAGGGATTCGGAGCGTTCCCCTTGACCCTCGAGCCCGCCGACGTGGTCATCGCCGGGGGGCAGAAGTGGCTCCGGGGCGGAATGGGAGCAGCGGTGATGGCGGTGAGCAGCCGGGCGATGGAACGACTGGAGCCGACGCTCAGCGGTTGGCTCGCGGTCGCCGAGCCGTTTGGCTTCGAACTCTTGGTCCCACAGCCGGTCCACGCCTCCGCCCTCCGTTATCAGATGAGCGCACCCCCCCTCCCGGCAGCCGCCGGTCTCACGGCGGCGTTCGAGGTCCTGGACCTGGCGGGTATCGACGCCATCTCCGAAGCCGTTCTCGCCCGCTCCGCCGCAGTCGAGGAGGCGGGGCGAAGGTCCGGCGCCGAGGTGCTGACGCCGTGGCGCTCCGACAGCGAGCGGTCGGGCGTGGTCAGCCTGCGGATGCCCGGCGAAATGCCTGAGGCAACCCTGGCCCGGCTGGCGTCTGCCGGGTACACCGCCTCGGTCCGGCGGGGCTGGCTCAGGCTCTCGCCGCATGCCACAACGCCTCTCGCCACGATCGAGTATCTGGCACGAGTTCTAGCAGGCTGATGGCTGACGCCAGCCGTCACCTTGGGACGTTCGCCCCTCGTTAGACAACCGACCGAAGACGAGGCTCGAAGGATGGGACGCGTTGGTCACGGCGTGGACCGACTCAGCCGGGTAGAGGCGACCTACCTGGGGCCGGCCGCCTGCCGCGGCCGTGGCACGTGGCCGCCGTTCTCCGCATCTCTGGCGGCGCCTTCGCAAGGGATTGGATCTCGATCGCCAGCGGGCCGAGCTCGAGGGGCGGTCCCATCGAGTGCCGCGGCTCCGACAGGCTCTGCGATGGCCGCCCTTTGGGTTTGGCCGGCCCTATTGGGTGGATGACGACGACTTCCGCATCGAGCGCCACGTCGAGGTCGTGAGCGGCGCGGGTGGCGACAGAGAGCACCTCCTCGCCGTGACCGAGGAGGTACTGGCCTGCCGCTTCGACTACCGGTACCCCCCGTGGAAGTTGGTCTTCGTCGACGGATTGGATGGCGGCGACATCGGCTTGGTCGTGGTGCTCGACCACGTTCTCGCCGATGGGCTCGGCGGGATCGCAGTGATGACGGCCCTGCTCGATCCCGGGCCCGCCGGAGCAATGCCAGGAGAGCCGGCTCCGCCGCCCAGCTTGGTCGATGTCGCTCTGGACCGGGTGATGAGGTGGTGGAAGACGGTTCTCCGTGGACTCCAGCTTCTCGCTCGCCCTGTCAGCACCGTCCGATCGTGGCGGCAGGCGTGGGACGTACTGCTCGCCGGCGGGTCCTCGGCGATGACATCGCTCAACCCTCCCACCGGTTTCTCTCGCCGGTTGGTGGCGGTGGAGGCCGACTTGGAAGAATTCCATGCAATGGCCCGGAGCGCCGGCGGGACCATCAACGACGGCGTCTCTACCGCGGTTGCCACCGGGCTGGAGCGGCTGCAGGCCGCTCGCGGTGAGACGCCGGACGTGCTATACGCCTCGATCCCAGTGGCGTTGCGACAGGGCGGGTCGGCGAACGAGTTGGGAAACCGGGTGACGGGGATGCGAGTCCCGCTTCGAATGGGTCCGGGCACGCTCACATCCCGCATCAAGCAGATCGCCGGATTCACCCGGTTGCACAAGGCTTACCGGCTCGACCCGGCGGCGGTGGGGCTCTTTGGTGCGTTGCGCGACCTTTTCGGCTCGTCCGTGGGGCGTTGGTACATCGAGCGGCAGCGGCTGATCAACGTCTTCGTGACCAACATGGTCGGCCCGTCCGGGCCACTCAGGATGCTCGGCGCCGAGGTGCTCGACATCGTGCCGGTGGCGCCGATCTCGGGGAACGTCCCCATCGCCATCGGCGTGCTCTCCTACGCAGGGACCCTTACCGTGGCGGTCAACGCCGACCCCGAAGCGGTCCCCGACCTCGACACGTTCGTGGCCGGACTGCGCCATGCAATGCCCGAACGAAAGGCTGAGCAGCCGGCCGGCGTCGTTGCTGGTTAGGTCGCCGCCTCGATCCGCTGCTTAGCCATCTCGACGTAGCCGGGGTCGATCTCATAGCCCACGAAATGGCGCCCGGCGAGCTTGGCTGCGACCGCGGTGGTACCGCTGCCGAGAAACGGGTCGAGCACCAGGTCGCCCTGGTAGGTGTACAGCTCGATGAAACGGCGGGGCAATTCGACTGGGAATGGGGCCGGATGGCCCACTCTGCGAGCCGACTCGGGCTGCATCTCCCACACCGAGAGTGTCGACGACAGGAAGTCGTCGGCGCCGATCGTCGAGATGCCCGACCTCGTTCTGCGGAAGTCCCCCTTGGAGAAGACCAGGCAGTACTCGTGGACGTCTCTCACCACCGGGTTGGACGCCGATCTCCAGCTGCCCCAGGCGCAGCTTCCATTGGCTCCGCGCGCCTTCTGCCAGATGATCTCGGCCCGCATCAGGAACCCGAGGTCGAGCATCCTCTGCGTGACGAGGTGCGACAGCGGCAGGTAGGGGCGGCGGCCGAGGTTGGCCACATTCACCACAGCCCGGCCGCCCGGTTCGAGTACCCGCAGCACCTCGGCGAACACCCTTGACAGCATCGACATGTAGTCGTCGAAACTGGCGTCGGTGTCGTAGTCCTTACCGACGTGGTAGGGCGGCGAGGTCACCATCAGCGCCACCGAGTTGGAAGCCAACTCGGTCATCGCCTCCGCCGAGCGGCAGAAGATGGCGTCAACCACATCGCTCTCGACCGCCTTCGACTCGGTGTCGGCGGTGACTGCGTTCAACCTGCGGGAGTAGAAGGCCGATGAGTCGTGACCCTCACGCTTGCCGACACCGAACGATGATGTGGACGTCCCCACTGTTCTCCTCGGAAGTGAGGCGAGGTTAGGGGAGGCAGGTGTCACGCCGGTGGATCGACGCCCCGGCTGGCACAACCTCGTCGGGCATAGGTAAGGTGCCGTAGGCCCAGGCCGCCTCGCCTGGGCTGTTGCGCGGTAGGACCGTCAGGTTGCGCAGCAAATAGCCAATGAGGAGGCATCCAGATGAGACGATCCTTGGCGCGGCGCGCCATGGTCGGTGCGGTCATCACAGCGGCGCTGTTGTCGCCAGGGGTGGCGGTCGCCGACGAGCCGGATGAGATCCAGATCCTATTCCCCCACCAGGGTCCAACCGAGTTCACCGATACCTTCGGGGCATCGCGTTCCGGTGGTAGGTCGCACCAGGGCAACGACCTCATGACCGAGAAGATGACACCGGTCGTCGCAGTTGCAGACGGTGTGGTGGTGGATGTGCGCACCGAGCAGCACCCACTTGCCGGGTACTCGGTGGTGATAGACCACGGCGACGGTCTGACCACTCACTACCTGCACCTGAACAACGACACCCCAGGATCGGACGACGGTGCCGCCACATTCGACATGACTTTCGTACCCGGTCTCCACGTCGGTCAGCGGGTGAAGGCGGGCGAGCAGATCGCCTGGTCGGGCGACAGTGGAAACGCCGAGTGGACCGGTCCTCACACCCACTTTGAGCTGCGGATCAACGACAGCGCCGTCAACCCTTATCCCTACCTGGTCGCGGCGTGGGAGCGCTATCGCGTGGAGATCCTCATCGAGTCGGAGGCGGTGCCTTTCCGCTGAGGCGGAAGGCGGAAATCAGAAGTCAGAGCCTGACTGCGTCGTCGAGGGCGACGACGTCGGCGGCGACATCCGCAACCGGCCTGTCCTCACTTGTGACCACGGCTTGTTCTACGCCCGGGGCCTCGGGGACCAGGCCCGCCGTGGCGTTGTCGATCACCCAGATTCGCCTCCTCACCTGCGCCGCATCCACCGCGCTCGCCCATCCGTCGATGACATCCTTCGGTGTCGAGGCGAATGACCGCTCTCGGTCGTCGTGGGCGGCAGATCCCACGAAGACGGCCGAGAAGCAATGGAGCGCGGCCGCCTCGACGTGGGACGGATCGGACACGTCTCCGAGGGCGACCTTGACCCCGCGCCGTTTGAGCGATGTCCCGACAGTCGAGTCGGTGACGAACGCTCTGACCTCTCCCTGGCGCGCCAACAGACCGTCTATCGACGCCAACCCGATCTCCGTGTCGGCCCCGATGACGATCACTGGCATTGTCCTCGAACGGTAGGGCAGCGGCGTCCGGTACTCCCCCCACCGGAGGAGGGAAAGGTCGCGGCGTCCCCGCGAGAGGAACGGAATGGATCGGCTGCAGTCTTCCGACTTCCGCCTTCCGTCTCACCTACCACCTGCCACCTACCACCTGAGAGGTACACTCCCGCCCCCCTCTCCCCGGTTTGGTCGATGCGCTCCACCTATCCGGCATGGATCGATCCCAGCTTCGAACACGATGCATGCGGCGTCGGGTTCATTGCCGCTCGTGACGGGCGTCCCTCGTTTCGGATGTTGCGGTTAGCGGTCGAGTGCCTCGTCCGGCTCGACCATCGTGGCGCCAAAGCGGCGGACGGCACCGGCGACGGCGCCGGTCTGCTCACCCAATTGCCGTATCAGCTGATCGAACGGCACCTGACAGTGGTTTCCCCGGTGGTGCCCGAGCGGGAGCGGCTCGGACTGGTCATGGCGTTCCTCCCCGCCGACCGCCCCGAGGAGGGCAGAGCGGTAGTCGACGAGGCCCTGGTGACCGAGGACATCGGGTTGCTCTCCTGGCGGGTAGTGCCCATCGACCCAGCGGAGCTCTCGCAGCGGGCGACAGCATCGCTCCCGCGTATCGAGCAAGCGATCGTCGCCGCCCCGTCAGAGTGGGATGAGGAGACTTTCGAGCGCCGTCTATTCCTCGCCCGCAAGGGCATGGAGCGAAAGGGCGCCCATCTCGAAGGCTTCACCATCCCATCCGCATCGTGCCGGACCGTCGTCTACAAGGGGCTGTTCACCGCCAGCAAGATCGACCAGTTCTACTGGGACCTGCGCGACCCGAGGTTCGAGACCTCGTACGCGATCTTCCACCAGCGGTACTCGACGAACACCTTCCCGTCGTGGTCGATCGCCCAGCCGTTCCGCAGTGTCGCCCACAACGGCGAGATCAACACCATTCGCTCCAACCGGGCGTGGATGGTGGGCCGGGAGGTGAACGCCAGGTCACCAATATGGGGCGAGCGCATTGGCGAGCTTCGCCCGTTCCTCGAGCCCGAGCAATCGGACTCGGGAAGCTTGGACAATGCCTTCGAGCTCCTGCTTCGGACCGGCCGCTCGTTGGCGCACGTCAAGGAGATGCTGCTGCCGGCGGCTTGGGAGAACCTCCCATACCTCGATCCCGACCTGCGCGCCTTCTACGAGTACCACGCCTTCCTCACCGAGCCGTGGGACGGGCCGGCGGCGATCGCCGCGACCGACGGCAGGGTGCTGCTGGCTGCCATGGACCGCAACGGGTTGCGACCGGCGAGGTGGGCGATATCACCCGAGGTGGTGCTGGTCGCTTCGGAGGCAGGGGTGTGCCCGGTGGAGGAGGCGCAAGCAATCGCAACCGGCCAGCTCGGGCCGGGGGAGACGATCACATTTGAGCCGGCAAGCGGGCGGATCGCGTTTTCGGACGAGATACGGTCCGAGCTCGCCGCTCAAGCGCCCTACCGGTCGTGGGTCGATGCCGAGACGCTCTACGTGCAGGACCCGTTCGACCCGCTGCAGGACGACCGCTTTGACCCGGCGAAATTCAACCGGGTCTTCGGTTACACCGCCGAGGAGCGCCGGATGGTACTCACGGACATGGCCGAGGGGAAGACTCCGACCTCGTCCATGGGGAACGACACCCCGCTGGCGGTGCTCTCCACCACTCCCCGGCGGATCACCCACTACTTCCACGAGTTGTTCGCCCAGGTGACCAACCCGCCGATGGACCATATCCGCGAGGAATTGGTCATGTCGCTGCGCACATATCTGGGACACCGCGGCTCGCTGCTCGAGGAGACAGCCCAACAGGCCCATCTCATCGAGTTGGCCTCGCCCGTGTTGTCCGATGCCGAGTTGGAGCGGATCGTCCGCACAGCCGATCCCCGCTTCTTCTCCTACTGGATCGGCGCCGTCTTCCCGGCGGCCGAAGGCGGCGACGGGCTGCGGCGCCGGGTGATCGAGGTGTGCGATGAGGCGGAGGAGGCCGTCAGGGGCGGGGCGAGCATCGTGGTGCTCTCCGACCGCGAGGTGGACGGTGACAATGCTCCCATCCCCATGTTGCTCGCGGTCGGTGCGGTGCATCACCGGCTTATCGAGACCGGGATCCGCATGGACGCCTCGATCGTGGTGGTGTCGGCGGAGCCGCGTGACTCGCACGACCTGGCCTGCCTGATCGCGTTCGGCGCATCGGCGGTGAACCCATATCTCGCCATCGAGCAGTGCCGTGCCCTGGCGACAGCCGACGAGATCGCGGTCGACCCGGTCATCGCCCAGGAGAACTACCGGGCGGCGCTCAACGGCGGGCTTCTCAAGATCATGTCGAAGATGGGGATCTGCACCGTCTCCGCCTACCGGGGCAGCGAGTTGTTTGAGGTGATCGGTCTCGACGATGAGGTGGCGGAGCTGGCGTTCCGTTTTGCTCCTCGGAGGATGCCCGGGGCCGGTTTCGAGCGGCTGGCTGGTCATGCCCTCGAATGGCATCAGCGTTTTGCCGAGGGGGAGGAGGACCTGGGCGGGTTCTACAAGCACCGCGGCGGGGGGGTGCTCCACGTCACGGGTCCAGCGGTGGTCCTTGCCGCGCGGAGAGCGGCGCGTTCGGGTGACCCAGCCGACTGGCAGGCCTACCTGGACAAGATCAACGACCGGCCGCCCTCGCTAGTCCGCGACCTGCTCGAGTTCACCGACCGGCGACCGGTCCCGGTTGACGAGGTGGAGCCGGCCGAGTTCATCATGCGCCGATTCGTCGGGGCCGCCATGTCACACGGCGCTCTGTCGAAGGAGGCACACGAGGCATTGGCGGAGGCGATGAACGTCATCGGCGCCCTCTCCAACTCGGGGGAGGGGGGCGAGGCGCCCGAGCGGTACGGATCGTCGCGCAACTCGGGGATCAAGCAGGTGGCATCGGGGCGGTTTGGGGTGACCCCCGCCTACCTGGCATCGGCCGAGGAGCTCCAGATCAAGATGGCTCAGGGGTCGAAGCCGGGAGAGGGAGGACAACTCCCTGGACACAAAGTGTCCCTCGAGATCGCCCGATTGCGTCACACCGACCCTGGGATCACCCTGATCTCCCCGCCCCCCCACCACGACATCTACTCGATCGAGGACCTCGCCCAGCTCATCTACGACCGCAAGGCCTTCAACCCGATGACCCGTGTGTCGGTGAAGCTGGTGTCCGAGCCCGGTGTGGGGACGGTGGCAGTCGGGGTGGCAAAGGCGCAGGCCGACGCCATCCTCATCTCGGGGGCCGAGGGTGGCACCGGGGCATCGCCGCTGATCTCGATCAAGCACGCCGGGTCCCCTTGGGAGTTCGGGCTGGCCGAGGCCCACCAGGTGCTGGTGGCCAACGGTCTGCGCTCCCGGGTTGCCCTCGAGACCGACGGCGGTCTACGGACCGGTCGTGACGTGGTGATCGCCGCTCTGCTCGGCGCCGAGCGGTTCGGATTTGGCACCCTCCCGTTGCTGGCGCTGGGCTGCAAGATGGTGAGGCAGTGCCACCTCAACACCTGCCCGGTGGGGATCACAACCCAGCAAGAGGACCTCCGAGCCAAGTTCACCGGGGCGCCGGAGCAGGTGGTCACCATCTTCCGCTTGCTCGCCGAGGAAATGCGCCACTACCTGGCCGCCCTCGGCGCCCGCACGGTCGGCGAGGTCATCGGCCGGGCTGACCTGCTTCGTCCTGCCGATGGGGCCCCGGCGGTGGCGGCCACCCTCGAGCCGATGCTGGTCCGGGCCGAGGGGCGCCGCCGCCACCCCGGCTACCTGCCCATCGAGCGCCCCGTCTTGGTCATGAGGATCCTCGCCGACGTCAAGCCGGCGCTGGAGGGTGGCGAGCTGGTAGACCTCTCATACCCGATAGCCAACGTCGACCGCACCGTGGGCGCGACGCTCTCCGGTGAGGTGACCAAGCGGTACGGCGCCGAGGGCCTCCCCGACGACACCATCACGGTGCGGCTCTCGGGCACCGCCGGTCAGAGCTTCGGCGCATGGCTCGCCCCCGGGATCACCCTCCGGCTCGACGGCCCAGCAAACGACTATGTCGGCAAAGGGCTGGGCGGCGGTCGCCTCGTGGTTGCGCCCCGTCTCTCGCTCGGGGAGGGGACCGAACTCCGGGGGAGGGTTCCACAGGCGGCAGGTAACGCCGTTCTCTACGGTGCCACCGCCGGTGAGCTCTTCATGGCGGGACGCGCCGGGCAGCGGTTTGCGGTGCGCAACAGCGGAGCCACCGCGGTGGTCGAAGGCGCCTCCGACCATTGCTGCGAATACATGACGGGCGGTTTGGTGGTGGTCCTGGGCAAGGTGGGTCGCAACCTCGCCGCCGGTATGACCGGTGGGGTTGCCTATGTGTGGGACCCGAACCTCGAGGTCAACCGGGTGCTCGCCGACACCGCACCCGCCATGCGACGCCTCCTCGAGTCGGAGGCCGCCGAGCTGCGCTTCCTCGTCGAGCGCCACCTCGTGGAGACATCCAGCACCGTGGCTCGATCGATCCTCGACGACTGGCCGCGCGAGGTCGGCCGCTTCTGGGTGCTGCGCGCCAAGGACCCCGACGTCCGCTCTCGGCCTGTAGGGGAGCGACTGACGGTGAATGCATAGGAGCGAGACGGAAGACGGCAGACGGCAGACGGCAGTGGGGTAGGACGATTTCGGCATGAAGGGTTTGGCGATCGCGGTCATCGTCATCAGCGTTGTCGTGGCGCTGCTGGTGGTCCTGTTCTTCTTGTTGGCAATGCCGGTCAGGATGGAGGCTGGGTAATAAGCCCAGCTCGTCCATGCTGGTTGCGAACGTCTCTGCCGTCCATCCGCCGACGAATCACCCCCTCCGCTCGCTGGCGCTCGCGCCTCCCCCTCACCGGGGGGCCTGCTTTGGGGAACATATGTTCCCCTCGGAACGTTGAAATGAGCACACGGCCGGGGGGCCGAAGGTTTCCCTCCCCACCCTTCGGAACTGCCCCCCGGCCGTTCTCGTTGGGGGGGGTGCGCTGGTAGGATCGCACTACGGCGATAGTGGAAATCTGACGAGGCTTTCAACCACGAGGGAGTTGGTCTGATATGGCGACCGTCGACATCGATCTCGGCGCCTACAAATTGGGATGGCACGACGAGGTCGATTACACCTTCAGGGCGAAGAAGGGCCTCAGCGAGGACGTGATCCGGGACATGTCCCGGATGAAGGGTGAGCCGCAGTGGATGCTCGACTTCCGGCTCAAGGCCTACCAGCGGTTCCTCCGCCGCCCCATCCCCACCTGGGGCGGCGGCGGCCTGCTCGAGGATATCGACTTCGACGACATCTACTACTACGTCAAGCCCGAGGGCACCCAGGCCAAGGACTGGGACATGGTCCCCGAGTCGATCAAGGAGACCTACGAGAAGCTGGGGATCCCCGAGGCGGAGCGCAAGTACCTCGCCGGGGTCAGCGCCATGTACGACTCGGAGACGGTGTACCACCGCAACCGTGAGGATCTGGAGAAGCTGGGCGTCCTGTTCTGCGACATGGACACGGCGTTGCGCGAGTACCCCGACATCGTCAAGCAGTACTTCGGGACGGTTATCCCGCCCAACGACAACAAGTTCGCCGCGCTCAACTCGGCGGTGTGGTCGGGTGGCAGCTTCATCTACGTCCCGCCCGGGGTCCACGTCGACCAGCCCCTCCAGGCCTACTTCCGGATCAACTCGGAGAACATGGGTCAGTTCGAGCGGACCATGATCATCATCGACGAGGGCGCCTTCGCCCACTACATCGAGGGTTGCTCGGCGCCCATCTACACCACCGACTCGCTCCACGCCGCGGTGGTGGAGATCGTGGTGAAGCGGGGCGGCCGCTGCCGGTACACCACCATCCAGAACTGGTCGAACGACGTCTACAACCTGGTGACCAAGCGGGCGGCCGCCTATGGCGACGCCACCATGGAATGGGTCGACGCCAACCTGGGGTCGAAGTTGACCATGAAGTACCCCGCCGTCTGGCTGATGGAGGAGGGCGCCCATGGCGAGGTCCTCTCCATCGCATTCGCCGGTGAGGGCCAGCTTCTCGACGCCGGGGCCAAGATGGTCCACGTGGCGCCGGGCACGACCTCGACCATCGTCTCGAAGTCGATTTCCAAGGGCGGTGGGCGTACCTCATATCGGGGGCTCGTCCGGGTGGAGCCGGGGGCCGAGCGGGCACGGTCGTTCGTGCGGTGCGACGCCCTCATCCTCGACGAGGCATCACGCTCCGACACATATCCCTACATGGAGATCGAGGAGAACGACACCCAGATCGGCCACGAGGCGACCGTCTCCAAGGTCGGCGAGGACCAGCTCTTCTACCTGATGAGCCGTGGTCTCACCGAAGAGGAGGCGACCTCGATGATCGTGGCCGGGTTCATCGAGCCGATCGTGCGCGAGCTTCCCATGGAGTACGCCGTCGAGATGAACCGGTTGATCGAGCTCAACATGGTGGAGGCCGGCGCCATCGGGTGAGTACTTAATACTCAGTACTTAGTACTCAGTACTTGGCAAGAGAACGCCGCAGGGCGTTGAGCATTCGTCGGACCTCGTCGATGCTTCGACCGAGCGCCACAGCTGTGTCATCGTCGGTCATGCCCAGGTCTCCCGCGAGGATCGTCTCCGCCTCGAGCTCGCTTGCAGATCCGATCGCCATCGAAATGAATCTGGCGAAATCCTGGTCGGACGCTCGCCCCGAACCCTCGGCCAGGTTTGCGCCGATCGAGATCCCGGCGTGGCGCATCTGCGCGGTGAGACCGAACAGCTCGGTTTTGGGAAACGTCGCCGTCACCCGATAAACGTCGGTTGTCACCGAGCGCGCCCGCCGCCACACCTCGAGTCGGCGATAGTTGTGCATCGGTGCCGATGTACCACATGCATCTGGAACCGACCACCCTTCCGGTCTAAGTACTAAGTACTAAAGGCTTAGACCAGCGCTTCCAGGTCGACCGAGCAGGACGGGTGGCGCAGCTTGGCCAGCCCTCTTCCCTCGATCTGGCGGACGCGTTCCCTGGTGAGGTTGAACACCTTCCCCACCTCTGACAGCGTGCGCGGCTCGCCGCCATCGAGACCGAACCGGAGCAGAATCACCTGCTGCTCGTCGTCGTCGAGGATGGAGAGTGCTCGCACCAGGTGCTGGCGTCGCAGCGCATCGACGGTATGGACGAAGGGGTCCGGGGTTCGCTCGTCCTCGACGAAATCCTGCAACTCGGCGTCACCATCGTCACCCACCGGCCGGTCGAGTGACACGGTGTCGCCGGGGGCCTCGAGCGCCGCCTGGACACGCTCCAGATCGAGTCCGCTGGCTTCGGCGATCTCGTCGAGCGTCGGCGGTCGGCGGAGGTCCTCGAGCAACGATTGCTCGGTGTCCTGGACGGTTCGAACGACATCCACCATGTGCACCGGCAAACGAATTGTCCGTGCCTGGTTCCCCAGCCCCCGTGTGATCGCCTGACGGATCCACCAGGTGGCGTAGGTGGAGAACTTGAACCCTTTGCGCCAGTCGAACTTCTCCACGGCGCGGATCAACCCGAGGTTGCCCTCCTGGATGAGATCGAGCAGGTCGAGGCCCCGACCGTTGTATCTCTTGGCGATGCTGATGACCAGGCGAAGATTGGCCCGTATGAAGGTCATCTTGGCTTCGTCGCCCTCGTGGATGAGTCGGTACAGCTTGGCCCGGTCGGTCGGAGTCAATTCTTCGCCAGAGTCCACCTTGTGTGTGGCCCGGCGGCCGGCCTCCATCGATCGGGCCAGCCTGACCTCATCCTCGGCGGTGAGTAGCAGGTGGGCGGAGACCTCCTCGAGGTAGATACCGACGGTGTCGGCGACCGACACCGCCTCCCGCCCGTTCTTCGGCATCCCCCTGCGACCTTTCCGGCGGCGCCCCGGAGGTCCACCCCCCGGTATCCGCCAGCGCCCATTCGCGGTTCATTTTTGCGTGCTGACCAGGCACAACGTAACACGGAAAATGCTGGGATGCAATCCGTGGACTCGTCTGAATGCGAAGAGGCAATCACGATCGGGTCGCCGCTACCCTGTCGAACTCATGCGCACAGCGCGGCGCACCCTCCCCATGGCATTCCTACTGGTTTGCCTGATCGTTCTCCCGGCCTGCGTAGCCGGGCCTGTCGCCGTGCTCGGCGAGACCGGACCCCCACCGCCAGGGTTGGCCGGCCCTTTGCCGCAGGTGCAAGTGCTGGTCGTTGATGACGAGGGCAACCCGGTGGCCGACGCCGCGGTTCGCTTCGACGGAACCGCGCCGGTGGTGACGGGGAGCGATGGCCTCGCAGCCGTCGACTGGCCAGGGCGCCCTGTGGAGGTGAGCGCCAGGGGACCCGGGCTGCGCCCCGCTTCTGCACAGATCGAGTCGCTCATTGAGGAGCCCCTCCAGGTCACCCTGGAGCCGGTGGTTCTAAATGGCCGAGCGGTCACGGAGGACGGTGAGCCACTTCCTGGTGTCGAGGTCACCCTCGCCGAGCAGGAAGCGGTGACGGACGACGCCGGGCGGTTCACCTTGCGGCGGGCATCAAAGGGTGAGATCAC
>DATADW010000291.1:0-5843 GCA_036258335.1 Acidimicrobiia bacterium | reverse complement strand
GGCCGAGCTTCAGTTCGCCGACTACGTGCACCCCGCCTTCGATCAGATCGTCTCCGAGATCGCTCGCATCCACTACCGCTCCAATGGGCGGTGGAGGATGCCATTGGTACTCCGCGCGCCCTTTGGTGGGGGGATCCACGGTGCCCTCTACCACTCGCAGTCGATCGAGGCCTACTACTCGCACGTTCCCGGGCTCAAGGTGGTGATCCCGTCCACGCCGGCGGACGCCAAGGGCTTGCTGTGGAGCGCGGTGGAGGACCCCGACCCCGTCTTCTACATGGAACCGAAGAAGCTCTACCGGCTCGGAAGGTACCCCTTCCCCGACGGTGAGTGGAAGGTCCCCCTCGGCAAAGCGGCAATCCGTCGGGCAGGTTCCGGGCTCACCTTGCTGACCTACGGCGCGATGACGCATTTCTCGCTCGAGGCGGCGGCGGCGCTCGACGAGGAGGGGATCGATGTCGAGGTGATCGACCTGCGTTCCCTCCGTCCGTTGGACTGGCCCACCATCGAGTCGTCGCTGCAGAAGACATCTCGGGTGCTCATCGTCCACGAGGACAACGAGTTCGGCGGGTACGGCGCCGAGCTTGCCGCACAGCTGGTCGATAAGGGATTCGAATGGCTCGACGCCCCGGTGCGCCGCTACTGCGCCCCCGAGGTGCCCAACTTCCCCTTCGCCCAGGCGATGGAAGACATGACCTACCCCAGCACCGAAGGGATCGTCACCCGGGCGCGAGCCCTGGCGCAGTGGTGAGGGCGGGTGAAGGCCCGCCCGTCCGGTCCAACGATCCCTCTCCCCCAGCCGGTTGGAGGGACGGTGCCGATAACCTCGCAGTGGATGTCGTTGCTCGACCGGCTCAGCGACGAATTCGGTGCCGCCTTCGAGAAGCTGGGGCTCGACCCTGAGCTTGGCCGCGTGGTGGTCTCGCAACGGCCCGAACTGGGGCAGTTTCAGGTAAACGGGGCAATGGCCGCCGCTCGGCAAGCCGGAAGGCCGCCCCGCCAGATAGCGGAGTCGGTACTCGATCACATAGGACGAGCCGACCGGTTCGCCGTGCTCGAGGTGGCGGGGCCCGGCTTCATCAACATCACGCTCGCCGACGAGGCACTGGCCGAGCACATCCGGGGCCTTGCCGACGACGACCGCCAGGGGGTGGTGCCGGTCGGGGACCCTCTCACCGTGGTTGTCGACTACGCGGGGCCAAACGTGGCCAAGCCGATGCACGTCGGCCACCTGCGGGCAACCATCATCGGCGACAGCCTGCGCCGGCTGTTCGGGTTTGTCGGCCACCGGGCGATCGGCGATCCCCACTTCGGCGACTGGGGGCTGCAAATGGGCCAGCTAATCGCCGAGCTGGAGTATCGCCGTCCCGACCTTCCCTACTTCGACCCCGACAGCACCGGCCCTTACCCCGCGGAACCGCCGTTGTCACTCGAAGACCTGATCGAGCTCTACCCCGAAGCGGTGCGGCGCTGCTCGATCGAGCCGGAGGCGATGACGGCGGCACAAAGGGCCACGACCGATCTGCAGAGGGGCCGTCCGGGTTATTTGGCGCTATGGAGGCATTTCGTCGCTGTGTCGCGCGATTCCCAGGAGTCGGACTTCGACCGTCTCGGGGTGCGTTTCGACCTCTGGATGGGGGAAAGCGACGTCGCGGGGCGCATACCCGAGCTGTTGGAGCGGGTCAAGGCGAGCGGCGCCGCCGAAGAGTCGGAGGGGGCGTTGATCGTCCGGGTCGATCGACCCGACGACCGGATGGAGATCCCACCGCTACTGCTGGTCACCTCGCGGGGGTCGTATCTCTACTCGACCACCGACCTGGCCACCATCGACCAGCGAGTCCAGGAATTGGGGGCGGGTGCGATCCTCTATGTGGTCGACGCCCGCCAGTCGCTCCACTTCGAGCAGGTGTTCCGCGCCGCCCACCTCACCGGGATCGCACCAGATGAAGTCGACCTGGAGCACATCCCCTTCGGGACGATGAACGGCCCGGACGGGCGACCTTTCAAGACGCGGGAAGGTGGCGTGGTCCGGCTGAGCGACCTGATCGAAATGGTGACCACCGCCGCGCTCGGCAGGATCGACGAGGCCGACATCGCCGCCGGATACTCCGAAGAGGAGCGCCGCACGATCGCCACCACCGTCGGGCTTGCTGCGCTCAAGTTCGGCGACCTGGCCAACCACCGCAGCTCCAACTACGTCTTCGACCTTGACCGCTTCGCCTCGTTCGAAGGGAAGACGGGCCCGTACCTGCTCTATGGAGCGGTCCGGATCAAGTCGATCCTGCGGCGCGCCGAGGAATTTGGGCTGAGCGCGGGCGAGGTCTTGCCGGCGACCCACCCCGCCGAGCGTCAGTTGATGGTCTGCGTGGCGCTCTTCCCAGAGGCGGTGGGTCGGGCCATCGAGGGGAGGGCGCCGAACCACGTCGCCGAGTACGCCTACAACCTCGCCACCGATTTCAACCGCTTCTACGACTCCTGCCACATCCTGCGCGAGGAGGACAAGGATCGCCAGGCCTCGTGGCTCACCCTGGTCAGCATGACTCTCGCCACTCTGGAACGCTCGCTCGACCTGCTCGGGATCGAGGTACCGGATCGGATGTGATGCTCCGAAGCTGCGGTTCAGCCCAGGATCAACCGGCGAGGGTCTCGGCGACAAACCCGGCGTAGCCGATGATGCCCTCGCATGACAGGTGGTATCCGTCGGCCACGAACCAATCGCTGTTGAGCGTCGCCGCCGATTGCCAGTCCGCCAGTTCCGCGGTGGGCCACCGGTCCACCCCGGCGCGGAGCGCCTCGTTGACCTCTGGCTCCCAGTCGCGGGGGACGTTGACATTGAGAAAGACGACACGGGGGATACCGCTGAGCGATGCCATCAGGTCGTCGAAGTTCTCGTCCGAGAAGGCGCCGTTCGTCCCCAGATGGACGACAACCACCGGTGCCAACTCCCCGTCCTCGCGTAGCCGCTCGATGGCCTCAACCGAGGCGCCGAACTGCCGGCCTTCCTCAGCGTCGATCACGATGGCGCCGTCGAACACCGATTCGAGCGCTGCCGAAGCCGACAGCATGATCGAGTCGCCGACACCGGTGACCTCGACGGCCCCCTCGTCGGCCGGCGAAACACGAGTGCACGCATCGGGCCCGGCGGACCCTGCCGCAGTGACGGTCGGAGCGCCGACATCGATCGAGCCTCCGGCGGTGCTGGAGTCAGTGCTGGGCTCGGCCTGGCTCGTCGGCTCGCCGACTGCCTCTGCTGAAGCGGCCACCGTGGTGTCGGCGGCGGCCCCAGGCTGCCCGGTGGGGCCGAACAACGTGTAGGTCAGAGCGGCCACACCCACGGCAAGGGTGAGGCAGAGGACGACGATCGCGATCCAGCCGGCCGAGCGCCGAGAGGAGACGGCGTGGCGGGGCGGTCGGTCTGGCACGGCGCGACGATAAACGGCTCGCAGTGGCGCGAGGGGCCACGGCCGAGGACGGCAGACGGCAGACGGCAGACGGCAGATGGCAGGTTCCGATCCGTCGGCGCAGGGGGGAACGACCTAAACGCGCTCAATCACCCCCTCCGCGGGCCGCCGCTCGCGCCTCCCCTCATCGGGGGAGGCTGGGGAGCTACCGGTTCATTGCCTCGGCGATGAGGCCGGCGTAGGCGGCGGCCCCCTCGGCGCCGACGTGGATCCCGTCCCAGAACCACTCGGGATGCTCGTTGCCCAGGGTGTGCCAGTCGGCCAGGACGGCGTTGGGCCAGCGGGGGACCGCTTCGGAGATCATCTGGTTGACCGAGGCTTCCCACCCACGTGGCACGTGCGAGTTGACAACCACGACCCGGGGGGCTTCTGCGGCCACCGAGAGGAGCTCGTCGAGCTGGGCAGCGGTGAACGGGCCATTGGTCCCCATGTGGATCACGAGCACATCACCCAGCCGGTCGTCTTCGGCGAGGGCGCGAGCTATGTCGATGGCAGCGGTGAGCTGGCGGCTCACCTTGGCATCCACCAGGGTGTCGGGGCCGAAACGGGACTCCAACGCGGCCTTGGCGCCCAGCATCACCGAGTCGCCGATCGCGACAACCCTGGGAATGGGCGGTGCCGTCGTAGTCGTGGCCCTCGACGAGGCGGCGGCAACCGGCGGGCGCCGCGGTCGACCCTCGGCCGACCCGTTCCAGGCGCCTACATCCACCCGGCCGATGGCAACCGTCGACCGGTTGACCGCCAGCACCGCGCTCCCTCCCTCGGGAACGGCTGTAGCCGAGACGGTGGCGCCTCTTGCCCTGGTAGCCGGGCCTCGGTCCGTTGCTGCACGTGTGTCCTCATCCACGAAGCCGCTGCCCTGCTCGACAATCGGTCGGCCGCTCGGATCGTCTGCGGCCACGACTACGGCGGGATCTGTGATGGCGGGTGCTACCGATTCGGTGACGGCTGCAGCAACGGGCTCGGCGGCGGACACGGTTGGTAGTGCTCCCGGTCCGAACCCCCCCGGCCATGAGCCCACCACCACGGCCCCGGCGAGCACGGCAACGGAGAGGACAGACCCGGCGCCGGCGAGCCGGAGAGCAGGGCGGGGACGAGGCAGCCGCAGCACTCCCCGCCGAAACGGCTGCTCTATCAACCGGTAGGAGATGTCGGCGAGCAGCAGCGTGATGACCAACCGTCCGGCGAATAGCCAGGGTCCGTCGATGGGGACATCGATGTGGGGCCGGGTCAACATGAACACCGGCCAGTGCCACAGGTAGATGGCGTACGAGCGCACCCCGAGCCACACCAGGGGCGCCCATCCCAGCACCTTCCCTGGGGCACCACCCGGATGGGACACCGAAGCGACCAGCAGGGCGGAGAGCAACGCCACGAGCAGGAAGCCGCCCTGGTAGAGGAAGGTCCCGTACTCCGAGGCGAACATGGTGCACAGCACCAGAGCCGTCAAGGAGACGACGGCCCCGAGGGCCAACAAAGCCCGCCCGGCGAGCCGAGGGCGGTTGGAGAGCCGGCCGGGAACCCAGGCGAAGGCGAGCAGCGATCCAACCAACAACCCGGCGGCGCGGGTGTCGGTGCCGAAATAGACCCGCGACGGATCGGTGCCTGGCATGAAGAGCAGCGCCATCAACACGGCGGAGACCAGCGCACCGACCAGGATCACCTTGGGGAACCAGCGCTTCCCGTACATAGCGAGACCGGCGGCGAAGGCGAGCGGCCATGCCAAATAGAACTGCTCCTCGACCGCCAACGACCAGAGATGACGGAGGAGCGACGGCCTGCCCAGTGCGGCGAAATAGGACTCCTGGTGGAAAATGAGGTACCAGTTGGTCGAATAGGTGAAGGCGGCACCCACGTCGCCTCCGAGACGGGCCTCCTGGTCGGGAACCCATACCAGGACCACCACCGTCACCACCGCGAGCAGGGCGAACAGGGCCGGGAGGAGGCGTCTTGCTCTCCTCGCCCAGAAACGCCGCAGCCTGATCCGGCCGGTGGCCGATCGTTCCGCCAGTAGCAGTGACGTGATCAAGTAGCCACTGATGACGAAGAAAACGTCGACCCCAAGGAAGCCGCCGGGGAGCCACGCCGCATCGGCGTGATAGATGAGCACCGCCATGACAGCGAGAGCCCGCAGACCGTCGAGACCGGGTAGATAGCGGAGGCGCGCCCCAGTCGCGGGCTTCTCGGCCCGGTTTAGGGTCCCGTCCTCCCCTCCGCCCGGGGAAGGGGGGCCGGCGGACGGGGCGGCTTGGCCCTCGCCGGCAGTCACGCGAGCCATCAGGCTAGCCGCAGAGCAGCGCTGCCACCACCGAGCGCGGTCGGATCGACCATGTTTCGTCGCCGTCTTCGATGTTCGACGGTTTCTATGCTCCTCGGATGCCG
>DATADW010000290.1:0-3998 GCA_036258335.1 Acidimicrobiia bacterium | reverse complement strand
CACGGCCGACTCGTCAGAATGGGGTGCCGTCCACCGAGATGCGCACCAGGTCGCCGGCGGCGAGTGGGAATAGCCCGGTGACCCAGTCCGGTGGCGAGCACCCCTCAGGAACCGGGTATGTGCCAATCGACCTGACCGGTGTCTGCGACGCCGGGGCGGAGGTGCTGGAGGGGATCCGTCCGTTCGCCGGCGGATCACGGGCCCTTCACGGACTGCCGTTCTTCGTCGGCGGCGACGCGACGGCCGCCCGGATGATCCTCATCCAGCCGAACGCTTCGGACAAGGTTGTCGAGGTAGGGCGGAAGGCCCCCACGGTGATAGTCGCCCACCGGAGGCTCCCTGGTGCCGACGACTCGGAGCCGGTGACGGGCGAGGTGGTCGCCGAGTACGTCTTCACCAACCATGGTGGGCGGTCGGCGGCGGTCCCGATCCGCGAGCGATTCGAGATCGGGGTATTCCCCCGGGACGGGTGGGAAGAGGAGTCGCCGTTCTTAGCTGTGGCTGCCGGGCCGTCCCATCGGCTCGACCGATACGAGGGGAAGTGGGGCGACGCCGGTCTACGCCAAACCGAAACGCCGCATCGAGATGCGATCGACGAACTGTTCCTGTGGGTGTGGGTGAACCCCGAGCCGGAGACCGTGCTCGAGTCGATCCGGCTCGAGCCCCGAGGTTGGAAGGTGGTGGTGGCGGCAATCACTACCGGTGAGACGGCCGAGGATCCGTTTGTCCTCCAGGCGGCTCTCCCGGTGAGGATCGACCTGCCCGGCCGCATCGAGGGGGTTGAGGTGACCGTGGATCGGGGCGTCGCCGGCTACACCTTTCCGTTGCCCGGCGGTGAGGTCGATGACTTCATCGCCGATCCGTTGAAGGGTTGGGGCGACCCGGAGGACGCGGAGAGCAGCAGCGTGTACACCCGGATCGCTGCCATCCCTTCGGCCGCGTTGAACGTCGCCGGGCCGGACGGTGATGGGGCCCGGGTGAGGTGGTCGGACGTCATCTCCGGCGAAGCCGTGGACACCGAGGGTGTTCGCGTCGAACTCGCCGAAAAGGGCCGGAACTGGGTGCACGTCCGTGTGGTCGACGACGAGACCGGCCGGCCGGTGCCCTGCCGGGTGCACTTCCGGTCCCCGCAGGGCATCCCGTATCAACCTCATGGGCACCACGACCACGTCAACTCCGACCTGGACACATGGCACATCGATGTCGGCGGCGACCTTCGACTCGGCCGCCTCAGCTACGCCTACATCGACGGCACCTGCCAGGGGTGGCTACCACTAGGGGAGGTAATCGTCGACGTGGCACGCGGCTTCGAGTACGAGCCGCTCCGAGAGAGGATCCGGATCGAGAGGGGCCAGCGCGAGCTGACCCTGAGGCTACGGCGATGGACGTCGATGAACAAGAAGGGCTGGTACTCGGGGGACTCCCACGTCCACTTCCTCTCCTCCCAAGGTGCCCTGGCCGAGCAGCAGGGAGAGGACCTCAACGTGGTCAACCTGCTGCAGAGCCAATGGGGAAGTCTCTTCACTAACACCGAGGACTTCACCGGCCGGCCGCTGGCCAGTCCGGACGGTCGGTACGTGACCTTTGTCGGTCAGGAGAACCGCCAGCATTTCCTCGGACACCTCGCCCTCTGGGGCTTGCGGGAGCCGGTGATGCCCTGGTGCACCGACGGGCCGGTGGAGGCCGAGATCGGGGGACCGCTCGAGGCGACCGAGAGCGACTGGGCCGACCAGTCCCACGATCGGGGCGGGACCGTGGTCATCGCACACTTCCCCTGGCCAAACGGCGAGCCCGCGGTGCTGATTGCCAACCGGCGGGCCGACGCCGTGGAGATGATCGTGCAGCGGCCGCGGGCACACCGTGAGTACTACCGCTACCTCAACTGTGGATACCGGCTCCCCCTGGTGGGCGGGACCGACAAGATGTCCTCGGACGTGCCGGTGGGGCTGTACCGGACCTACGCGCGGTTGGGAGCCGAGGGGTTCTCGTACGACCGCTGGCGGGCGGCGGTCACCGCGGGGCGCACCTTTCTCAGCTCCGGTCCTCTGCTCGACTTCACCGTCGACGGCCATGACATCGGGGACACCATCGTCCTCCGGAGCCCAGGAACTGTCACCGTGTCGGCGGTGGCGGAGAGCATCTTCCCCGTGGCGACGCTGGAGGTGGTCAAGAACGGAGAGGTGATAGCGGCGGCGACCGAGAATGGAGGGAGTCATCGACTGGAGCTGACCGCCGAGGTGCCGATCGAGGAGGACTCCTGGTTGGCGGCCAGGAGTGGTGGTCCCGGCTACTTCGATGGGCCCACCCACCGCGACGCATGGGGTCGCAACATCTTCGCCCATACCT
Organism: Acidimicrobiia bacterium; assembly: GCA_036258335.1. Classification (GTDB taxonomy): domain Bacteria; phylum Actinomycetota; class Acidimicrobiia; order Spongiisociales; family DATADW01; genus DATADW01. Next base: position 1,652 of record DATADW010000290.1, on the reverse strand, counting down.
CCCCGGTCTACGTGACCACGGCGGGGGAGTGGAGCAGGTTCGATCCAGCACACGCCCGCTACATGCTGACCCTGGTCGAAGGAGGATTGGAGTACGTTCGGCGCCGCGCCGTCGCCGACTCGGTCAGAGAGGTCACCCACCACCACGGCGAACCGGACCACCTTTCCTATCTGGAGAGGCCCTTTCACGAGGCGCGGGCCGCAATAAGTAAGCGTCTCGATGAGGCAGGGGAGACCGCCTAGCTCTGGCCGGACCTTGACGGTTCACGAAGCCGAAGTCATGCTTGCTGAGCATGCTCCCAGAGACCCGGTATGCCCGGCGAGATGGGATCCATGTCGCCTACCAGATCTCCGGATCCGGGTCGTTCGATATCGTCCTTGTATCGCTCTGGTTCAGCCACCTCGAGGCGAGGTGGGAGGTTCCCGGTTTCGACCACTTTCTTCATCGGCTCGGTTCGTTCAGCCGGCTTATCTCGTTCGACAAGTACGGCATCGGTCTCTCCGACCCCGCCCCTGCCGGGTCTATGCCACCCCTAGAGGACTGGATGGACGACGTGCGAGCAGTTATGGACGCTGCCGGGTCCGAACGCGCCGCGCTCTTCGGCGCGGGCGACGGGGGCATGATGGCGGCCACCTTCGCCGCTACCTACCCCGAGCGGGTCAGCGCGCTCGTCCTCGCCAACTCGACCGCACGGATGTCCTGGGCGCCCGACTACCCGATCGGCGTCCCACCGGAGCGGGCGGCGATGATCGCACTACTTACCGAGCAGACCTGGGGCCGGGGCGACATCCTCACCCTGACCAATCCCAGCCTCGCCGATGACCAGGTTGTGCGAGAGGCTTTCGCCCGACTTCTTCGGATGGCTGCCAGCCCCGCAACGGCCGCTGCCGTTGTCAAGCTCCTGTTCGAGATCGACGTGAGGCATGTCCTGTCCGCCATCCAAGTGCCGACGCTGGTCGTCCACCGGAAGGACAACGTGCTGTTGAGCGTGGACAACGGACGCTACCTGGCCGAACACATCCCCAACGCTCGCCTCGTCGAAGTGCCTGGAGCGGACTACGGACTCGGCGTCGGGGACGTCGATGCTGTGGTCGACGAGGTGGAGGAGTTCCTCACGGGCGCCCGCGGACATGTCGATGTCAACCGGATGCTGGCCACGGTGCTATTCACCGACATCGTCGCCTCGACAGAGCGGGCCGCGGCTGTGGGCGACGAACGGTGGAGGGAGCTTCTGGAGACCCACGACGACATCGCTCGGCGCCAGATCTCGAGGTATCAGGGCCGGATGGTGAAATCGACGGGTGATGGCATCCTGGCGACACTCGATGGACCGGCCCGGGCGATCCAGGCGGCCACCGCGATCCGCGACGCGACCCGTCGCCTTGGGATCGAGATACGAGCCGGACTGCACACCGGTGAGGTCCAGCGGCATGGCGACGACGTGATCGGCCTGGGGGTTCATATCGCCGCCAGGGTCCAAGCCGAAGCCCAGCCAGGCGAGGTGCTGGCTTCCCGAACCGTGAAGGACCTCGTGGCGGGGTCGGGCGTCCGTTTCACCGACCGAGGGACCCATCGGCTCAAGGGGGTTCCGGAGGAGTGGCAATTGTTCGGCGTGGAGAGCTGACCAGAGCAGCGAGAAGCGGATCGGAGCT
>DATADW010000289.1:0-2674 GCA_036258335.1 Acidimicrobiia bacterium | reverse complement strand
GCCGCGTTGGAGGCAACCGCCTACCAGACGTTGGACCTAGCGGAAGCGATGCTCGCTGACACGGGCCTCGAGCAGCTCGGGGAGCTGCGGGCCGACGGGGGCATGACGAAGATGGACTCGGACGAGCGTGCCAAGGGTGTCGCGGCGTGGCGTCGTGGCGTCGATAGGACGCTGGGGTTGACGGAGGCCGATCGCGACTGAGTGATTGGCCACTCCTCGCGATCCTGAACCGCCTGTCGGGCGGCGGCGGCTACCTACAGGTCGCAGATGAGTACGGGATACCGCTCGTCTGCCTGCCCAGAACGGGAGAGGTCGCGGTCCTCAACGACCGTCTGTGGTGATCTCCGCGTGGAACGTCACGTCTTGGACCTCGCCATTGAGGGCGTTGCGTGGGGTCAGCCGTCGTTTCGTGGTTTGGGGCCGAGGAACCCGATGACTGATTCGAGAAGCTGGACGGCGCGTTGCGCGGCATGGCTGGCGGGTTGGCGTCGGAGGCGGGTCCTCCCGATGTGGAGGGCGTGGTCGAGGGTCGTGTTGTCGTGGTGTGCGGCGCGGAGGAGATGGAGCGCAACCGCGCTCATGTCGTGGGGTCCGGTGTTCGCTGCGAGGTCGGTGCTGTGGTCGAGGACCGTTTCGGCGCGTTCCACGACGTTCCTTCCAATGCGTGTCCATCGAGGGTCTGTGGTGTGCGGCTTCGGCTGTCCCGTCGGTGCCACGGGCGTGGCATCGGAGGCAGCCAGGCTGTCAGGTCGTGTCGCCGACCTGTCGGCGGTCGGCGACCTCGTGGGAGTGGGGGCTTGGGCCGAACAGGATGGCTCGACATGGCGGGCACAGCCACCAGTCCGGTCGGGCGGGTGGTTGCCGTGTGGAGTCACCTTCGAACAACAGTCGGCACCTCTTGATGTCAGTGGGCGGTCCGTGTCCGCATGAAGCGGTACAGGCCAAAGGCCACGATGACGACGATCGCCAGGACGAGGAGTTCCATGATCGTTTCCCTTTCTTGGCCCCGGGGCGGTGACCGTCGGCGACGGCCACCACTCCAGTGCGTGCCCGCAACCTACACCTGAACCCAAAAACATGCAATGAGATTCTGGAATCTACAGTAAGGTGTGGGCATGGGAAGTTGGAGCTTCCTCACCAACCACGCACGGGCCCTGCTGTGCATCGCCCATGACCCCGGCGTGCGGCTACGGGACCTCGCCGCCATCGTCGGCGTCACCGAGCGCGCCGCCCACGACATCGTCACCGACCTCGTCACCGCCGGCTACGTGGTCAAGGACAAGAACGGGCGCCGCAACCGGTACCGCATCCAGGAACACCTTCCGCTGCGGGACCCGATCACCAACGACCTGACCATCGGCCAGATGCTCGACCTCCTCGTCGGCGTGAACGCACAGCCCAACACACACAACCAAGACAGGACCCACCCCAACGCGATCGGCACCGCGATTTGACCCGCCCGGCGCTTGCGCTGATGCGCTCGGACCCGGCGTTTCGGGATACTCGTTTCGGGATACTCGTCCGCTGGCACGGAGCGTCGTTCTGGGACACCTCCGACACCAACGACGAAACATGAGGAGCTGACCCATGGCCGGTCTCGCGATCATCACCGAAGCCTGCATCGACGTGAAGGATCGAGCCTGCGTCGATGTCTGCCCGGTGCAGTGCATCTACGAGTTCGATCCGCAGCAGAACCTGCTGTTCTCCGAGGACGAAGCGGGCAGCGGCATCATCGAAACCACCCACGCCGCGGATCCCGATGCGATCGGAGTCTTTGGGGACAGCATCCTGTATGTGAACCTCGAGGAATGCACGTCCTGCACTGCCTGCTACCAGCCCGATGTCTGTCCTGTCGGCGCGATCTACTCCGAAGAGCAGCTCCCCGATGGATCGGCAACAGGCGCCAAGTACAACGCGGAGGATCCCAACAAGGGGCACGACCACACGTTCTTCGTGCAGCACAGCCGCGACGTGTTCGCGGACTAGGTCGACCCGACGACAGCGCGCGGAGTCATCGGGCTCCGTCGCGGCGACGCACCTCGACGGCCCGATCGCGCGCGTCGGCGCCTCGCCGGTCACAGGTGCTGCCCCATCAGGCGGGCCGTTCGCGTCAGCGCGTGACTGATCTCGACGAGCCGTTCCGGCAACGCAGGTTCCCCGACCGTCCCGGGGTCACGGGCTGCGGCCCCGCGATAGTGGTAGCTGGCGACGAGAGGAGCACCCATAGGTTCCACGTCATGGGCCGCTGCCCTGCGAGACATGATCCGCCGGGCTCGCCGCGAGTTGGCGGCCGCGCGCGCCGAAGACGTCTTCCTCTACTCGGCTGCACTCGCTTTCTACGGGCTCATCTCCGTAGCCCCTCTCGTCGTGGTCGCCCTGTGGGTCACAAGCCTGCTGGTCGGTCCGACGCAGATCGATCACGCTGCCGCTGAGCTCGCCCGCCTCAGCCCCGAGGCACTCGGCGCCGACCGGGCGCTCGAGCGGGTCGCCCACCTCGGGGCCAGGCTTGGTCTGGTGGCTGTGGTCGCCGCCATGTGGCCAGCGACCGCCTACGGGTCTGCGTTGGTACGAGTCCTCGACCGTCTCGCAGGCAACCGCGACGCCACCGGTCTACGGCGCCGAGGCGCGGCGCTGCTCCTCGTCTGCCTCGCGCCCGTGCTCGTGCTGGCCAGCC
>DATADW010000288.1:0-14988 GCA_036258335.1 Acidimicrobiia bacterium | reverse complement strand
TCGCCGGGAGGGACGACAAGCCGTACCCAGGTGAGAATGCTGTTGGGGGCGCTCACTAGCATCCCGCAACCGTGACCGCAGAGCCCGTCCTCAACGACCTCGTCCCCATCCCCGGCGTGTGGTCGCGACTGGAACGCGTCGAGGATCGGTTGTTCGAAGCGTCCTTGTCCGACGACGGCTTCCTCACCAAGGTTGCCCAGCATCTGCTCGAGGCTGGCGGGAAGCGCTTCCGCCCGCTGTTAGCTCTGCTCGCCGCCGAGTTCGGGCCCGGCGGCGACGACCGCCCTGTCGAGGCCGGGGTCGCCGTCGAACTGATCCATGTCGGCAGCCTCTACCACGACGACGTGATAGACGAGGCTGATACCCGCCGTGGCGCGGCATCGGTCAACTCCAACTGGACCAACACGGTGGCGATCCTCGCTGGGGACTTTCTCATGGCGCGCGCCTCGGAGGTGGCGGCGGCCCGGCTCGGTCAGGAATCGGTCCGGTTGCTGGCCCGCACCTATGCCGAATTGGTCGAGGGCCAGACGAGAGAGCTGCAACTGGTCGGCGATCTCGATCACACCGTCGAGGACTACTACCGGGTGATCGGGGGGAAGACCGCCAGTCTGATTCGAACCTCGGCCCGGCTCGGGGCGATGGCATCGGATGCCACCGATTCAGCTGTCGAGGCGGTGAGCACATGGGCTTGGGAGTTGGGGCTTGTATTCCAGATGACCGATGATGCCCTCGACCTTGTCGGGACCGAGGAGTCGATCGGGAAGCCGGCCGGCTCTGACATCAGGGAGGGCACATTCACCCTTCCCGTCCTACTCGCCCGCGAAGGACCCGACGGCACCAGGCTGCGCCAGTTGCTCCTGCAATCCCGCCCCTATCCCGAGCCGGTGGTGGAAGAGGTCATCGCCCTGGTACGCGCTGCCGGGTCGGTCGACAGCGTGCTCGACGAGGCGCTGCGCCGCTCGGAGATGGCAGCCGAGGCGACGGCGGCTCTCACCGCAGGAACGGCCCGGGATGTCCTCACCACCATGGGGACCTACCTGGTAGAGAGGGTCGAGGCCGTCAGGGAGTCGGCGGCCTAGCTGACCCGATTCGGAGAGGTCCGTTCATCTGGGCAGGACCAAGTCAAGGCAACGAGGGCTCGGGCTGCACATCCTCGGTCGATTTGAGATTGCTGCCCCGCTCCGCCCAATAGACCAAGCCCATGGCCACGACGCCGCACGCCAGGAAGCCGATCGAGATCGGGATGATGGTCCCGTTGAAGGACCGGTCTATCAACCAGCCGATGGCGGCGCCACCGGCGGTGGACAGGGTTCCTATCACCGCCGATGCGGTGCCGGCCACCGCTGCCATCGGGTCCATCGCCAAGGTGTTGAGGTTCGGTATCAACAGCGAGTGCCCTGCCAGCAGAAGGGCGAGAACCGGCGCGAATGCCCAGAAGGGAGGGTGACCGCCGCTCGCCACCGCCATCACCACGATCAGGGCGGCCACGGTGACGTAGACGGGCAGGACGGCCCTCACCATCCGACCCACCCCCACCCGGCCGACCACGTGGGCGTTGGCCAGCATCGCCGCGCCCAGGACGACGGCGAAGCCTCCGAAAACGAGCGGGAACTGCTCCCCCATGCCGAACACGTCGTTGATGATGATCTCGCTGCTCGCCAGGTACGAGGTGAACACGCCGAATAGGGCGGTGATGGCCAGGGTGGTGGCGAGGGTCTGCCGATTGCCCAATACGGCGCGCGCCCCCTGGAGCAGCGATGAAAGACGGAGGTCACGCCGGAACTCCGGCCGGAGCGTCTCGGGGAGACGGAGCGACCAAATTGCGACGGCCAGCGCAGCGAGCACGCAAAAGCCGAACACCCAGCGCCAATCGGCCACTGACACGATCAACGCCCCGAGGCTGGGCGCTACCACAGGGACCACGATGAACACCGTCATGATCAAGGACATCGCTCTCGCCATCCGGGCGCCGGAGAACGTGTCGCGCACCACGGCCAACGTGATGACCCGAGGGCCGGCGGTCCCGATCCCCCAGACAAACCGGGCGGCGTAGAGGGCGCCGAGACTGGGGGCGAGGGCGGAGGCTGCCGCACCGAGGATGTAGATGGCGAAACCGATGTAGAGGATCGGCTTGCGCCCGAAGCGGTCCGCCAGCGGACCATAGAACAACTGAGCCACCGCCAACCCGAGCAGGTATGCGGTGACGATCCCTGCCACTGCGGTCGAGTCGGGTTGCAGCCCGAAGTCGGTCCTGATCGCCCCGAAAGCAGGCAGCATGAGGTCGATGCCGAGCGCTGCCAGTGCCATGGTCATCGCCAGGAGCGAGGTGAACTCGACCCGCCCGAGGGCTCTCAGAGCGGGCGGTGGTTGCTCCGACTGGGTCACCGTTGGCATCGTAGGGGCTGGGCTAGTCAGGCCGTCAGGACCCGACTTGGGGTCATCGGCGAGTGGTTGCACCCCGTCGCACCCGGCGCCGGTTGTGGTGGGAGCCCCTGCCTCGGACGTCACCCACCGTCTCCGGCCGGGTCCTGACTTGGAGCGAGGCGCCGACTCGGAGCCCGCCCGATCCCAGCTCGGTGGCGACGGGATGGCGCAGCGGCCCTACCAGACCCAACTCCTTTTGGATACGGCCAACCGCTCGAGCCTGGTCGCCGGAAACCATCGACACGACGACACCCGACGCTCCGGCTCGGGCGGTGCGGCCCGAACGGTGGAGATAGGTCTTGGCATCGACCGGCGGGTCGAAATGGATCACACAGGCGACACCCTCCACATGGATCCCGCGGGCGGCGACATCGGTGGCGACCAGCACCTGGCTCCGCCCCGTCGAGAACGCGTTTAGAGCGCGGTTGCGCTGGCTCTGCGATCGCCCGCCGTGAATGGCCACGGCATCGACACCGAGCCGGGCGAGTTGTTTGGCCACTTTGTCCGCACTGTGGCGGGTCCTGGTGAAAACGATGGCAGAGCCGGTGGCGGCCACCGCCGTTGCGGTGTGCTCCAACCGCTCCTCGGGCGCCGCCCGCCAAAAGAAGTGTCTGACGTCGATACCTTCGGGCTCGGCGGTGCCTACTTCGTGGCGGACTGGTTGGCGCTGGTAGCGGCGGGTCAACTGGGCCACCTCGCCATCGAGCGTCGCCGAGAACAGCATGGTCTGACGGTTGGACGGCGTCTGGTCGAGCAAACGCCTCACTTCGGGGAGGAACCCCATGTCCGCCATCCGATCGGCCTCGTCCACGACCACCGTCTCAACCTCGTCGAGCCGGATCCAACCCCGTTCGATCAGGTCTGCCAACCGTCCCGGGCAGGCGATGAGAACGTCCACTCCCCTGTTCAACTCCCTGCGCTGCCTCTCGTAGGAGACGCCCCCGTAGATGGTTCCGACCCAGCGCTGTCTTGCCTTCGCCAACGGCGCCAGGTCGTTCCGGATCTGTTCGGCCAGCTCGCGGGTGGGTGCCAGGACCAGGGCACGAGGGCGGCCAGGTTTGGCCTTGGCCACCGTGGTCAGGATGGGGACCCCAAAGGCGAGTGTCTTGCCCGAGCCAGTGGGGGCGCGGCCGCAGACATCCTTGCCGGCTAACGCATCTGGGATAGTGGCCGCTTGGATCGGGAAGGGATCGGTGATCCCGGCGCGGTTGAGGATGCCGAGAAGATCGGCGGGCACGCCAAGGTCGGCGAACGTAGACATCGAAATCGTTGCTCCTGGACTGTGATGGCTCGCTCGAGCGTCGCCACAGCAGTGCAACGAAATCGAGAGATCGGTCGAGGCGACCGTTCTGGATCCGCCACGGAGCGCGTCAAGACGCTGCCTCGAACCGGTGGCGGTGTGGAGAGGTTACCAGATTGGCGACCCTGCTCAGGCGCGGTTGGCCGGACGACCCTCCTCGCGGAGCCGGACAGGGCCGGCCCGCTCGGGGTGAAGGCCCCGTTTGTCGGCGTAGAAGGCGCGGATGAGATCCATATCGGACGAGAGGTCGCCGCTCGCCCGGATGGTGGGACCGAACCCGGCCCGCCGCGACGGATAGTCCGCAAAGCCAAGCACCATTGGTACGTCAGCCGCCTCGGCGATCCGATAGAACCCTGACTTCCAATAGGGGACGGCCGCCCTGGTCCCTTCTGGTGTGATGAGAAGGGTCATCGGACCGGGTGCCTCCCGGATCTGGGCGACCACCTGCTCCACCACTCGGAAACTGGCGTCGCGCCGTACCGGGATGCCACCCAGGCGCCGCATCGCCCAACCCAGCGGCCAACGGAAGAGCCCATGTTTGGCGATGAAGCGTGGTCGGATACCCAGCGCATAGGCGGCAGCCAGAAAGACGATGAAATCCCAGTTCGACGTGTGCGGCGCTGCCGGGATCACCACCTTGGGGTCGGGGGGCGTCTTGCCCTCGAAGGTCCACCCCCGATAGCGGAGGATGGCGCTGAGAAGCCGTCTCATCGCTCCCAATGGTGCCAGGTCTCGAAGCGGGGCACACCTCGGCCCAAGAGGAATGTCGCACCCCGGTCGTACCCTCCGCTTCGGAGGTGAGTGACGGGATGGATGCGGCAATCAAATTGGATCACTCGGTATTGGCAGTGGAATCGGAGCACACGCTCCACGCCATGTTGGAGCTGCGAGCGCCCGAGGCACCGGCGGGGAAACGCCCGGCACTGCGGCTGGCTCTCGTGATCGACCGTTCGGCGTCGATGGCGGGCGAGAAGCTCGACACGGTGAAGCGGAGTGCGACCTTTCTCCACGACCGAATGGGTAGCGAGGACTCGCTCGCTGTGGTGGCGTTCGACGACGAAGTGCGCCTGGTGGCATCGCTCGGGCCCACCCGACCAGAGGTGCGGCAGGCTCTGGAGCAGATAGAGGCTGGTGGGACGACCAACCTCTCGGGTGGCTGGTTCAAGGGGCTCGAGCAGCTACGGCGGGTGTCCGACGGGATCCGAAGAGTGGTGTTGCTGACCGACGGGCTCGCCAACGTCGGGATCAGTGATCCAGAGCGGCTTGCGGCCACGGCGCGCAGCGCTGCCGAGCTCGGGGTGACCACGACGACCATCGGCTACGGAGATGGGTTCCAGGAGGAGCTGCTGACCGCAATGGCCGATGCCGGTCGGGGCCGTGCCTACTACGCCGCGGGGCCGGACGAGGCACCTGGGATCTTCGCCAAGGAGTTCGAGGGCCTTGCCTCGATCCAGGCGCAGAACCTGTCGGTGGAGATACGTCCCGGCCCCGAGGTCGAGGGCGTTTCGGTGCTCAGCGACCTCCCGCCGATCGTGGTGGACGGTGGTATCCAGATCGAGTTGGGTGACATCTACGGCGGAGAGCTGCGGCGCCTCGTGTTCCGGCTCCACGTCCCCGCCATCGCCGAGCTGGGACCCAGAGTGCTCGGCGAGGCTGTGATCCGTTGGACCTCGATCGGCGCCAAGAGCGTCGAGATGGTCCAGAAGACGATCCCCATCGGGGTGAACCTGGTCACATCCTCCGAGGCCGGGGAGGTCGGTCCCGACCTGGACGTGACCGAAGAGGTGACCGTGCTCTCGGCTGTCCAGGCGCGGCGCGTGGCGCGTGATCAGGCCGACAGAGGCGACATCCGAGGGGCGTCGGCCGTCCTCCGTGAGAGCGCCGATCAATTGCTGGCCATGGCCCCGGGTTCGGCGCGAGCCGTCGAGCTTCGAGACGATGCGGCCGATCTCGAGAGGAGCGCCACTGCCATGGCGGTCTCATATGATTCCGCAGCCAGCAAGCACCTCCATTACCGAGCGCGCGAACGGGAGCGATCGATGCCAACCTCACGGAGCCAGCGGGGCGAAACCCGATGGGGGCGAGTCACCCCGGGCGCCGCCGAGTCACCCACCAGCCGCTCATATTGGGTGGTCGATGGCCGGCTACTGGCTGGGGCGTACCCTTCCCACGTCGACGCCGACGCCGGCGTCCGGCTGCTTCAGCAGCTGATCGACGCCGGAGTCGATGCTGTCGTTGACCTGACCCAGAGGCACGACCCGGGTTCGACCGACGCTCACCTACGGCCCTACGAGGACGATCTGGAGCGGCTCGCACCGAGTTCAGTGCTGGTGCGGCACCCGATCCTCGACCTGAACATCCCCACGGAGGACGAGATGGTGGCAGCTCTCGACACTATCGACCGCCTGCTCGATGAGGGGCGGGTGGTTTACGTTCATTGTTGGGGCGGGATCGGCCGCACGGGGACCGTCGTGGGGAGCTGGCTGATCCGTCACGGAGTCGTGCCAGCGGAGTGGGCGCTCGACCTTCTCACCGAGTTGCGATCCGCCGACCGCGGTGCAGGCCACCGCCGATCCCCCGAGACCGGGGGGCAGCGCGATTTCGTACGGCGGTGGGAATTGGGAAGGTAGGCAAGTCGATGCCACCGACCGAAGAAATCCATGACAGCCCGACCGGCTGGGTCAACCGGCACATCAAGAGCTACGTGGAGAGCGATGGGAAGCAGGGCCACCGGTGGCACGGCGTGGAGACCCTTTTGCTGACCACACGCGGCAGGAAGACGGGCAAACTGCGGCGAAGCGCACTGATCTATGGGCAGGATGGCGAGGGCTTCGTGATCGTCGCCTCGAAGGGCGGTTCGAAGAACCACCCCGCCTGGTACCTCAATCTGGTCGCTGATCCGGATGTCGAGGTCCAGATCGGAGCTGAGACTTTTGCCGCCCGGGCGTCCACGGCCGAAGGACCTCGGCGCGAGCAGCTCTGGACGATGATGGCCGAGATCTGGCCCGACTACGAGCAGTACCAGCGGCGCACCGAGCGGCAGATTCCGGTGATAGTCCTGGAAAAGGTCTGAGCTCCGGGTTGGCTCTGCTCCGGGTCAGAGGCCCGCAGCAAGATCGGCGACCTGCTGCGAGGCATTGGTCTCGATGGGATCGCCGTGTCCTACTACCAAGACTCCGAACTGGAGTCCGGCGAGTTTGCGAACCGACTCGTGAGCCTGAGTGAGATCTTCTGTGAACGAGACGTTTGGGCCGGCGACCACTCCCCCCTGGACTGAAAGGGCATCGCCCGCCACCAACAACCCGATCGTGCTGTCGAGCACGCAGACATGCCCGGGTGTATGGCCGGGGGTGGCGATGATCTCGAGGTCGAAGACGTGGTCTCCGTCGCCCACCGGTGTGAGTGGCCGGGGAGCAGTGATCGACCCGATGTCGTCGGCGCCGGCGTACCCGGTGGCAGCATCGGCCAACTCGAGCACGTCGGTGACACTCCCCACATGGTCGCCGTGCTTGTGGGTCAGGATGACATGCCCCACCGCATCCCAGCCCAACCCTATCTCGCCGAGGCCCGCTTCGATATCAGGGGCGCTACCGGCAACGCCGGTATCGACGACCGCCGCCTCACCCTGGCGTGCCAGGACGTAGGCGGAGACAAATCCGAGCGAGACCTGACGCCACTCGAGATCTGACGAGGTCGACGTCGTTGACGGAGGGGTCGTGTCGGGGGCGCTCGTGCCCTGGGACGTGGCTGTCGGCGGGGATGCCTGGCCGGTGCTGGCAGACACCCCGCCGCTGGTGATGTCGCCGCCTCCACCCGTGTCGGAGCAGGCCACCAAACCCAGCACCAAAACCGCCACTCCACCCTTGCCCAGATCGGCCAGAAAAAGTCTGCGGCTCAACGGACGGCGCATGATCACCTCGCTCGAAGGCGCCGATTCCAGGGTAACGGTGTGCCCGAACCCGGGGTTGGCAGCTACCGCCCCGGTACTCCCCAACCCTGGGTTGGCGGCGAAAGACGAGGCGCCCCGAAGGGCGCCCCGTCACTCTCCATGTTGCTTTTCCCTTACGGGATGCTGTTGGTCACCTCACAACCGCCGAGGTTGGTGTCGGTGCCCAGCGAGCCCGTGCACACATCCGGACTCCCGGCACCGCCGTTCAGGGCGTCGTCTCCACCTCCCCCATTCAGGGTGTCGATACCGCCACCTCCCAGCACGCTGTCGTTGCCACCCTGGCCATTCACGGTGTCGCTGCCGTTCCCACCATTGAGGTTGTCGTTGTTCGAACCCCCATTGATGGTGTCGTTGCCACCTTGGCCATTCACCGTGTCGTCATGATTACCCGCGTAAATGGTGTCGGCGCCCACTGCACCCAGAATGACGTCCTCGCCCCCTTGGCCGAAGACCACGTCGGACCCACTCGAGGCATTGATCGTGTCGGCTTGTCCGCCACCGCAAATGCGGTCGTTGCCACCAAGACCGTTGATGGTGTCGCTTCCATCGAGCCCATAGAGCACGTCGGCGGCCGCGGTTCCCGTCAACACGTCAGCACCGGCTGTTCCGAAGGCAGTGACCACCGCTCCCTCGCACGTCGGAGCCACGAAGCCGTAGTTGATCGTGTTCTGGAAGTTCGAGCCGTTGGAACCCGAGTTGGCCGTGTTGTGACCCAGTGCGGCGCGATCGCCCCAGTACTCGAGATAGGTGCCGGGACGGGCACCGGTCAGGGCGTAATTCTGGAAGTCCCCGTATTGGACCGAGTCACTCTCGGACCAGAAGTCGTAGAAGTCCAGAGGCGCGTTCGCCGAGTCCTGGATGTCGATCATCGCACCGGCGACCCGGCCCTCGACGTCGTCACCGTCGGACCAAGCAAACGAGTTGGCGTCCACGTTCTCAAGGTCGAGGAACTGCCCGGCTGGCCAGCGGAAGAACGGGTCGTTGAGCACCGCAGCCGGCACCCACTCGGCGAACCCCTCTGTCCAGGCGCACCCGGTCGAACTGTCGCCGTTCACGAAGTGAGGGCTGCAGTTGGGGAACGCCGGGTAGTTGTCGTTGTAGACATCGTCCATGGCTGCATGCGTCGCCTCATGGACGACCACGTGCTCGGCGTCCGGATCGGCCGCCGCCAGGTGGATGTCGTTGCTACCCAGCGAGTAGTACGTGCCGTCGGTCGAGGTCTCGGTCCAGTTGACGATCATCTGCCGGCAGGGCGACTCGCCCCAGTCGAAGCAGAGACCCGATGGATCGTGGCCCCACTGCCAGAACTTGTCGACGGCGTGGAAGGCGTGGATGCCGCGATGGAAGTTGTTCGCCGGCTGCAGCGCGCCGAAGCTGAAGTCGACACCCTCGGCGACGTTGACCACCCCGGTGGTGTTGACCAGGTTGTCGTCGTTGGTCGCATTGTTGCGCACCCGCCACACCGAGTTCTCCGACACGAAATGGACGTAGACCTCCATCTGGGTCGCGCCCTCTTCGTCGTCGGTGGTGAAGCATCCCGAGTACGTGCCGTTGAACTGGGTCACCACGACGGCCATCAGGTCGTCACTGGAGCCGGTGTCGTCGTCCCACACCTGGATCTGGTAGTTGGGGACCCCTGTGTAACCGAGGGACGGGTGCTGGTATCCCCAGGTGCCGGAGATGCACGACCCACCGGGAATGTTCACCCCGGGTGAGGACGGCTCGCCGACGCCCTGGAGGTCGGACGGCAGCGGTGCCTGGTCGCGGCCGGCGTCGGCCGGCGGCGCAGACGAGACGCTCGGCGCGGCCATCGTCGCCCCGACACTTTCGGTGGCAACGGCAAGCTGCGAGTCATTCCTTCCGACCGTGAGCGGGACGATGTCCATCGCCCCGTCGCCGATGCCCTCACCGAGCGACGCTGTGGCGCGGACCTCGAGCGTGGCGACCCCCTCCTTGATGGGGCGCACCTCGAAGCTGACGGTTTCGGTCCCGACCCCGGGATTGACGGTGGCGATTCGACTGACGACCCGGTCTCCGCTGGCAGGCGAGATCGCTGCAGGGGCGTTGCTGCCTGGCCCGGTGACCAACTCGAGCCCGTCGGGGATTGTCACCTCGACCGTGACCTCACCGAGGTCGCGCTGGCTCTCGATCGCGACCGAGAGTGTGGCGGTCTCGCCTACCCCCGGGGCCCGGTCAAAGCTGGCGTCGACCCGAAGACATGAGGCGAACTCTGTTTTCGAGCCCTGCGGCACCAATGAACAGTCGGGCACACCCGACTCTGCGCCGGCGGCGGCACCGCCCGGCAATGCCAGCGAGCCGACCAAGCCGGCCGCGGCGACCAAACGAACCCATCGAGCGCGCATATCCCCTCCCTGGGTGACGCAACACCCCCCGCCGGATGACGGGGTGGATGTGCGACTGAGCCCGACTAGCCGCCCGCGATACGCGATTGTCCGCCCGTCGTAGCCTGGGCCCGTCCCGGGACATGCCGACAGGAGGGATCCCATCCGAGGAGGAGTCGTGAACTCGCCGACGTCGTGCGAACGATGCGCGCCGCGCTGATCGCCGCCTTTGGCGAGCCACTCGAGGTCACCGATGTGGCCGACCCCGAGCTTCCGGAGAATGGGGTGGTGCTACGGGTCGAGGCGACCGGGGTGTGCCGCAGCGACTGGCACGCCTGGATGGGCCACGAGCGGCTGCCCGGTCTCCCGCACGTCCCCGGCCACGAGATGGCGGGGACGGTGGTGGCGGTGGGCACCCGGGTCGAACGCTGGAGCATCGGCGACCGGGTGACCGTTCCCTTCTCGATGGGTTGTGGCCGCTGTCCCTCTTGTGCGGCCGGCCATCTCAATACATGCGACGAGGGTTTTACTCCCGGGTTCAGCACATGGGGCTCGTTCGCCGAGTTGGTTGCCCTCGACCACGCCGACACCAATCTGATCGCGCTCCCCGATGGATTCGACCCAGTGCATGCCGCGGCGCTCGGCTGCCGTTTTGTGACCGCGTTCAGGGCTGTCGCCGACCGTGGCCGGGTGGAGAGCGGTCAGTGGCTGGCGGTTCACGGGTGCGGAGGGCTCGGTCTGTCGGCGGTGATGGTCGGGGCGGCGCTCGGGGCCAGGGTGATCGCGGTCGACATCCAGCAAGCCGCACTGGATATGGCCTCCGCCCTGGGAGCGGAGGCAACCATCGACGCCACCGCAGTAGAAAGCGTCACCGGTGCGGTGCGGGAGGTCACCGGCGGCGGGTCTCATGTCTCGGTGGATGCACTGGGTAGCACCACGACTGCGATCAACTCGGTCCGCTCACTGCGCAAGCAGGGTCGCCATGTCCAGGTCGGCCTGCTCCACGGCGAGGACGCCGGTCTGGTGCTCCCTTGGGAACGGGTGCTGATGTGGGAGCTGGAGGTCGTCGGTAGCCGCGGGATCCCGGCCACCGACTATCCACGCATCTTCTCGCTCATCGAGGACGGTGCCGTGGACCCGGGTCGTCTCGTCACCAAGCGCATCGCCATCGAGGATGCATCGGATGCCCTTTCGGCGATGAGTCGATTCGATGGCGCGGGCATGACGGTGATCGACCGTTTCTGACGGCGCTGCCACAACCGCGGCTGCCGGGTAACGTCGGGCCATGGCGGACCAGCCCGACGTCGTCGCCTCCGGCTTCGTCATCGACCGAAGCTGCGCCTCGGACTCGACCAAAGAGGAACTCGTCGAGCGCGCCCGCTCGCACAAGGTCGCTCATGCCATCGAGGAGACCGAGGCCGGTCTATTCCTGGTCGGTGCGGACGGGACCATCCAAGAGCTCGAGGACGATGAGTCAGACGCCGTGGCCGAGCTGCTCCCATCGCACCGCCGGGTCAACGGACTCTGGGTCAAGGTGCGCCGGGGAGACGACGGGGTCAAGGCGGAGCCGGCTCCTCCCCCAAATCGGGTCGACGAGGCCTCGATGGAGTCGTTCCCCGCCTCCGATCCCCCATCGTGGACACTGGGGAAAGAAGAACGCTGAGGAGCGTCAGTCGTCGGGCCGGAGCGCCGGGAAGAGCAGGACCTCGCGTATCGACGCCTGGTCGGTGACCAGCATCACCAGCCGGTCCACTCCGAGACCGAGCCCTCCGGTGGGTGGCAACCCGTACTCCAACGCCAGCAGATAATCCTCATCGAGGGGGTGGGTGTCGGCCTCGCCGGCGGCGCGCGCCTCCGCCTGCGCCTCGAAACGAGCTCGCTGCTCCAGGGGGTCATTGAGCTCGGAGAAGGCGTTGACCAACTCGGCACCGGCGACGATCAGCTCGAACCTCTCCACCACCGAGCCGCCTTCGCGGTGGGCGCGGGCCAACGGCGACGTCTCCTCGGGATGGTCGAGGACGAAGGTCGGCTGCCAGATGTATGGCTCGACGTGCTGTTCGAAGAGCTCGGCGATGAGCCTGCCCGGACCCCACGAGGGATGCACCTCGGTTCCGGCGGCCTCGACCAGCGCCCTCAACTCGTGAAGCGGTGTCTCGAAGCCGATGCTCTCGTTTACCGCATGCTGCACCAAGTCGAGGTAGCGGGCGCGCCGATAGGGCGGGGTCAGATCGAGCGGACGGCCTTGATAGGTGAGCTCGGTGCCGCCCGTGGTGGCTGCGACCACTTCGCCGATCACGCCCTCAACCAACTGGAGCATGTCCTCGTAGTCGGCGAAGGCCTGGTAGGCCTCCAGCATGGTGAACTCGGGGTTGTGGGTGGAGTCGATCCCCTCGTTGCGGAAGACCCGGCCCAACTCGAAGACACGCTCCAAGCCGCCGATCACCAGCCGTTTAAGCGGGAGCTCGAGGGCGATGCGGAGATACATGTCGAGGTCGAGCGCGTTGTGATGGGTAACGAATGGGCGGGCAAGCCCACCTCCAGCCTGTAGCTGCAGCGTCGGCGTCTCGACCTCGATGAAGCCCCGCTCGTCAAATGACTTACGGAGAGCGCGCAAGACCGCCACCCGGCGCTGCGCCACTGCTCTGGCTTCTTCGTTGACGAGCAGGTCGAGGTAACGGCGCCGGCTTCGCAGCTCACGGTCTGCGAGGCCGTGCCACTTTTCGGGTAGCGGTCGAAGTGCCTTAGCCAGCAACGCGAAGCGGTCGATGCGAACGGTGAGCTCGCCCTTGCGGGTGGTGACCACCCGGCCCTCCGCTCCGACCCAGTCACCCACGTCTAGGTCGGCGAAGGCGTCCATCTGCTCTAGCTCGGCGCTATCCGCCATGAGCTGGATGCGCCCCGTGCCGTCTTGCAGGGTGGCGAACACCAGCCGCCCGAAGCTCCTCAGCAACATCAACCGCCCGGCGACCGCCGCCCGCACCCCGCTGTCAGCGTCGGGCGGCAAGCTGGAAAAACGCTGATGAAGCTCGGCCGCGGTGGCAGTTCGATCGAACTGGTATGGGTAGCCGCCGGACTGCAACGTCGCCTTGTGCTTTGCCAGGCGTACCTGTTGCTCGTCGGGCGGGTGATCGGTCACGGCATGCCGGAGGGTACCGAGCAGGTCTCGGGGTTCACGTTCCCTGCCGCCGGTAGATGATCCGCAACCCGTCCAGGGTGAGCGAGTCGTCGACGACGATCTCGGTGCGGCAGAGCGGCGCCACCACCGGTGCCAAACCGCCGGTAGCCACCACCGCCGGCCGAGCTTCGATCTCGGCAGCGATCATATCGATGGCTCGATCGATCATCCCGGCGTGCCCGTAGAGCAGCCCCGACTGGATCGCGGTGACCGTGTTCCGCCCGATGGCCTGGGGCGGTGCCACAAGTTCCACTCGGCGGAGCGCCGCGGTGTGGCCCACGAGACCATCCATCGACACCTCGAGACCGGGGGCGATCATTCCCCCGAGGTAGGCACCGGCGGGGCCCACCACGTCCACCGTGGTCGCCGTCCCGAAATCGACGACCACCACCGGAGCGCCGTACCGGTCGATCGCCGCTACGGCGTTGACCACCCTGTCGGCGCCGACCTCGCGTGGGTTGTCGGTGTGGATGGCGAGACCGGTGCGCACGCCGGGTCCAACCACGACCACCGGCCCATCCACCAGGTCCGTAGCGGCGAGCTGGACCGCGGAGGTCGCCGCCGGGACCACGCTCGACACCGCCGCTCCCTCGAGGGGGAGTTCGATCGCGGTGAGGAGGCCTCGCAGCAGAAGGCGATATTCGTCGGCGGTTCGCTCGGTGACTGTGGAGACCCGCCAGCGGTCAGCCACCCGATCGTCGTTGACGACACCGACCGCGGTCGTCGAGTTGCCCACGTCCATCACCAGCAACACGCTCAACCCTCCTCGATCAGGCTCGGGTGGTCGAGGCGGCGGCCACGGTCAACCTGGGGACAACCGTCCACCCAGTCGACGTGGATGTTGTCGATGAGTCGCGCGGGCCCGACGGTGGCGGCCACGGCCAGAAATGCGGGACGATCGAGCAGGTCGAGCCGGGCGGCGTCGTCTTGGGACCGCAGCTCGGCATAGTCGAGGTCCAAGCCCGACCGGGCCGCAGCCAGCCCCTCGAGGATCCGGCCCGATAGCTCACCGCCGTCGATAGCATCCGCCGCCGCCATCAGACCGCGGCTCAACCCGAGAGCTTCTTCCCTGTCATGCACCCCGAGATAGCTGTTGCGGCTGGACAGGGCGAGCCCGTCGGACTCGCGCACCGTGGGGCACCCGACTATTTCGACGGGGAAGGAGAGATCGCGGGCCAATCGTCGGACCACCGCCAGCTGCTGGGCGTCCTTGCGCCCGAAGAAGGCAAGGTCGGGGCGCAGCCCGGCAAAGAGCTTGGTCACCACCGTGGCGACTCCGGTGAAGTGGCCGGGTCGATGAGCGCCCTCCATGTCATCGGTGAGCCCGCTCACCTGCACGGTCACCCTCGGTTCCTCGGGGTACATCTCGGCAAGCGGTGGAGCGAAGAGGATGTCGGCACCCACCGCCCGAATCAGCGCCCGGTCACGGTCGGGGTTCCTCGGGTAACGCTCCAGGTCCTCACCGGCTCCGAACTGCAGTGGGTTGACATACGACGAGACGATGACAGTGTCGGCCGAGGCCACCGCCCTTTCGATCAGCGAGAGGTGCCCTTCGTGGAGAAACCCCATCGTCGGAACCAGTCCGACCCGGCCGGCGGCCGCGGTGCGGGCTTCGGAGAAGGTCTTCACCTCGATCAAGCGAGCACGCCCGATATCTCGTCGCCCCGCCCCGAAGCCCCGGCGATGAGGCGGACCGCCAACATGAACTCCTCGAGCAGGGAGGGATCGGCGGCCCGCACCGCCTCGATCTGAGCCGCCACGGTGGCCATGTCGCCCCTGGCCACTGGACCGGTGAGAG
>DATADW010000287.1:0-5720 GCA_036258335.1 Acidimicrobiia bacterium | reverse complement strand
CCGCGCGAGCATGGCGTCGAAGGCGTCGGCGAGTTCGCGGAACTCATCTCTGCGGCCCGGTAGCCGGATCCGGTGCGAGAGGGACCCGCCCGCGGCGATGCGTGTGGCGTCCCTGATCCGGGCCAGCGGGGCGAGCATGCGGCCGGCGAGAACCCACCCTCCGATGAGTCCGAACACCAGCAGGAAGGCCAACGCTGCGGCTGCCTTCGGAGCGAAAGCGCGCCAGAGGTCGGACCGGTCGGGACCAGCGAGAACGAAACGACCCGGGGGACCGATCGTACCGTCGGGTACGTACCGCAGCAGGAACACCCACACCACCGCGAGCAGCAAGGCGCCTGCGAGCATGAGGAAGCCGGCGTAGCTGAGGGTGAGCTTGAGGCGAACGCTCAACCCAGGGGCTCTATCCCCGCTCGCCGTCCTCACCTCCGGTGTCTGATCCTGTGTCGATTCGGTAGCCCGTGCCCGGCACGGTCGCGATCAACCACGGTTCGCCGAGTCGTTTTCGCAGAGCTGAGACCGTGATGCGCACGGCGTTCGTGAACGGGTCTGCGTTCCCATCCCACGCCCGTTCCAATAACTCTTCGGCGCTGACGACACCGCCCTCGGCAGCGACGAGAACTTCGAGCACTGCGAACTGCTTCCGGGTCAGCGCAACGTAGCGGCCTTCGCGGTAGACCTCGCGGCGGAACGGATTCAGCCGAAGACCCGCGATCTCTCGAACGGGCGGCCGGTTGTGCGCACGCCTGCGGTCGAGCGCCCTGAGACGGAGCACGAGTTCTCGGAGCTCGAACGGCTTCGTGAGGTAGTCGTCGGCGCCGAGCTCGAACCCGGAGACCTTGTCGTCGAGCCGGTCGGCGGCGGTGAGCATCAGGATCGGCATGCCGCTGCCGGAGGCGACGATGCTTTCGGCGATCTCGTCACCGGATGGCCCAGGGATGTCGCGGTCGAGAACGGCGATGTCATAGGCGTTGACGCTCAGCAGCTTCAGAGCGGTGTCGCCCTCACCTGCGATGTCTGCCGCGATCGCTTCCAGGCGTAGCCCATCGCGGATGGCCTCTGCCATGTAGGGCTCGTCCTCAACGAGCAAGACCCGCATCCTCCAGATGCTACGAGCCGGCGCATATCGTCGGCATATCGAAAACCGGATACGTGCTGGCAACATCCTGCTGCCTTGACTGCCGGCATGACCTACCGCCAACCAACACGACCAACGACCCGACGGATTCGCGGGATCCTCGCCGGCCTGCTGGTCGTCATCGCGGCGATCGCCGCGCTCGGTTACCAGTTGCTGGCTTCCTCGTCCTTGACGACCGCGTCATCCGTCGACATCTCTCGCACTCCGCACGGTGGTGCGCGTAGCGAAGCGGTGCCCGGCGGGGTGTGGCCGGAATATGGCCAGGCCGCGTTCGTCGAGACAGGACAGTCGCAGATCCAAGCCGGCCCGAACCAGCACGCGGCTCCGATCGCCAGCGTTGCGAAGGTGATGACGGCTTATGTCGTGCTCCGTGACCATCCGCTCCAGGTCGGCCAGGACGGCCCGACGATCACGCTCACCGACGCCGATGTCGCCGACACCGACCGCAGGGCCGGACAAGGCGAGTCCGTCGTGCCCATCGCGGCCGGAGAGCAGTTGACCGAGCGGCAGGCGTTGCAGGCGCTGCTGCTGCCGTCCGCGAACAACATCGCCGCGGTTCTGGCACGGTGGGACGCCGGCTCGGTGCAGGGGTTCGCCGACCGGATGAATGCCACCGCACGGTCGCTCGGCATGACCGACACCCGCTACACCGACCCGAGCGGCTACGACGACGCCACCGTGTCGACCGCCGCCGACCAGGTGCGCATCGTCGATCGAGCCATGCGCCTACCGGTGTTCGCAAGCATCGTCGCCACACCGAGTGCGACACTGCCGGTCGCCGGAACGGTGTACAACACCAACATTTTGCTCGAGCACGACGGGTTCGTCGGCGTCAAGACCGGATCGACCGACGCGGCCGGCGGCTGCTTCGCCTTCAGAGCCATCCGCTGGATCGACGGCAAGCGGACGACGATCACCGGGGTCGTGCTGGGCCAGCCCGGCACCGACCAGACCGTCGCGGCTCTCGCAGCCGCCGACGCCATGGTCGACCGCATCGCCGGTGATCGGGCGACGCCAGATCTCGGGCACCGAACACCGCCGCCACTGACTGCGCCCGGAAGCCCAGGGCGCCAAGCTGCGTCGCGATGAACGATGAGTCCGCGAACACATATAGGTCCGTCGGGTCGTGGCGAAGGGAGCCAGGTCCTCTGCCAACCGGTCTCTCGCCGATCTAGTTGCCCTTCTTGGTCAGCGCAGCAGCGTTCCAGACGGCGAAGCCCAGCGCCCATAAGGCACCGAGCCAGCCGGTTGTGTGATACCCCCAGACGGCGAGACCAAGGGCTACACCTACGGACAGCTGCCGAGCAAGGCGAACCGGATCATCCAGTCGAGTACGCCGCAGCAGCGTAACCGCGATGTTCCCGCCATCGAGGGGGAGGATCGGCAGCAGGTTGATGATCCCCCAGCCGAGGCTGACCCACATGAGGTCCCAGAAGAACACGTACCACCCGTACGATGTGTAGATCAGCAAGGAGTCGTGCGTGATCAGGTAGGCGGGGATTCCGAGGAGGACGATCTGCGACAGCGACCCGGCCAGGCTGACAAGGACGTCCTGGCGGGCGGTCAGCCACTTCCCCCCGTTGTGGAACGTCAGGCCACCGAAGGCGTACAGCACGATGCTGGTGGGGCTCCCGAACGCGCGTCCGACGATCGCGTGGCCAAGTTCATGAAGGAGGATCGAACCGAAGGCGACCCCAACCCACGTCAGAAGAAGCGTGACGCTTTGGTGCGAGTGGTACCCGATGAGGACGATGACAAGGAAGAAGGGGAACTCGACGCGAACCGGGATCGGACCCAGATGGAACCTCGCGATGGTCGCCCCTGAGACGGGGGCAGTCCCGTCCTCATAGGAAGGCGCCTGGTGCTGACCCATCACATCTGAATCGGCCTTCGCGAGATAGTTCTTGAGGGCAACCCTGTGGATCGGTCACGGATCCTCCCATCTCGATCCAAGGGCTCGGCGAAGCGCGGCTCTGCGCTTCGTGGCCCAGATTCTGCCTGAGCAAGCCGATACTCAAACCTATGGACAGCAAGCAGCGGGGAGATGACCCGGTGGCACGTTTGCAGGAGGAGGCGCGCTGGTCCAGTTTCACGAACTCGTGGTCGAGGAGGATCGCACCTCGGCCACCCCGTTGGATCCGCCGAATGATCATCGGGGCGTTTGTCCTTATGGCGGTCGTCGGGCTCGTTGCCGGCCTCATCGGGCTAGCCACCCGGGATGAATCCCCCACGCACGAACTCCCCCGGGACTGCCCTCGGCTCGAATCGCTCGAACCCGGACAGACGGTCGGCTGCATCCAGCTCCCTCTCCCGACCGGACATTGACCCATCCTCTCCGCTACCGGTCGTGTTCCCGCAGCATCCCGACGAGCACCGCCCGCCGGGTCCGATCCCTCCTCATAGTCGCCTAGGCTGTGCTGTCGCCGGGAAGGGGCGACACACGCCAGATACCGTCAACCGGTGTGATCGCATGGCATCGATGTTCAGGCATTGAACTGGTTCTCGCTCCAGTGAACCTGCCCGATTGCCCTAAGAAGCCCTCTCCGGTTTGCCTCTCCTCTGATGACAACAAGGACCGCAAGCGCAAGGGTCCATCGTTTGCGTGTAACGGCTGCGCCGATGGCCCCGGCCGCCATGATCGCGGCGCAGGTGACCAGGCGCTTTCGAGCGTCGGCCCGAGCCAGCGCCCATGCGGCAAACGCCCGCACATCAGGGTCGAGGCCCGCGCTGCCCGTGGAAGCTTGCTCGAGGACCAGAACCCAGACTTGGTATCGCCGCCTGGTTCACGGCAATCGCTGTCGGGACGCTAACGAGCGTCCGGTTCACCAAGTCGACAAATCCCACCCTGGTCATTTTGATCACCTTGCTCTTGGATCTGCTCCTGCTGACCGCGACTGCGGACGACGTCGAGCTGTGGCGAGTCGGCGCACTCATGGTGAGCCTCGTCCTCGTCACAATCGGAGCCCTGACCACCAAAGGGACACCACGTTCAAGGCTCGCCTTGCGCTTTGTCATCGCGGCCACGGTTCCGTTCTGCCTAGTCGTAGGCGTACGGCTCTTGGGCGGCGACCTCCCCTGGTTCTAAGGTGTTCGGTCCCGTCGATCGCGTTCGCGAACGTCGAGATCGCTCGCCGGCCCGAGGGCGTCGAGGCGCTCGCGGATACGGCGCGCTCGAGCTGATCTGGCCTCACCGCCTGAGCCTAGGCCGCCGCATTGACGATCGGGTGTGACCGGCGTCCATGCGTTCAGCACGGGCTGGACTGGGACCTACGACCCGGTCATGAGCTATGGACCAGCCACATGACCCCGCCGAGTAGCAGCAGCGCAACGGCCAGAATCCCGGAGCCGAGTAACACACCCCAGGCGATGTCCCGCCACTCGCGCCTCGAGATCTCCCCGGCCGACCTTCTGAGTCGAGGGATGCCGGCCCACTTCCACCATGGGGGCTCCTCGTCACTCATCGGCGCCTGTGGTCATACCCAATACAAGGATGGTGACCGCTTCCTCCACACTCGTCTCCTCACCGCCAAGCGTAGACCCGTATCTCAGTTTGGTGTCCCAAGACCGCTGGTGGGGAAAGCCAGGAGCCACGTTGGCCCGGCCGGGGCTTTGGCCGGTTGGCGACCATGTACGTGCCGTGTGACCCGGCCTCACGCGGTCCGGGACCACTGGCCCTACGTCACGTGCATGCTGCCAAACCTGACCACTGGGCCACCGTCCGCGCCAGCAAGCAAGTCGAACTCCAGGGTGAGATCCGACCGGCCCTCCTGCACGCTGAACATGACGAAATCGATCGAGGCGGGGAGAGCCTCCTCCCGTCGATAGACGTGCATCTGCCACGTCCTCGGCTCGCCGGGCGGCATGGTCAGGTCGACGTGGTCCCACAAACGCCACCTGCGGGTGAACTCATAGGGGTCCCCCTGGTCGTAGGCACCGGCCTCCCGTAGGACCGCTTCGTCGTGGTCCACGAGCGCCCGCATGAATCGGACCAGGGCGGCCAGTTCACCCTCGGACAAGACCTCGACTCCGGGCACTTCGTCCAATGGCTCGCCGAGGTCGGGGGGGTCTCCCGCGGTGGTGCAACTTCCATTTCGGGACCAGACCTCGCCGGGGCAACGCCCGGTGGCGTCTGTTAGGTGGTAGAACTCCGCTCACAAATCCCAAGCAAACTTGAACGTCGTCGGTAGTCGGTACGTGGCTCGCGGCTCCGCATCCATTTTGGATTCGGGCGCGACACCCCGCTGGTCAACGGGCGCTGCCTGCCCCTGCCGCCAGACGAAGAGACCGTTCGGACCGTCCTTGCCCTGCCAACGGAGCGGTGACCCGCAGTGACCGCACGCGAACTCATTCGGTTGGCTCGTACCAATCGAACAAGTCCAAGTCCATGTCCATGTGACACCGATCCGACCCTGACGCGAATACCGCCGACTACCTCGACGTTCGATCGGCTCCGGGGGTGGGACTCGAACCCACAACCTACGGATTAACAGTCCGCCGCTCTGCCAATTGAGCTACCCCGGAGAGAGCCGGGGCAGTCTACCAACGGCCTCGGATTCGATTAGGCTCAGGGTATGCGGTTCCGAAC
>DATADW010000286.1:0-3590 GCA_036258335.1 Acidimicrobiia bacterium | reverse complement strand
GCGACGCCGCCCCGAGATCGCCGAGTTGTCTGTGGTGGGCGGTGCGGTGCTGTTGATCGTGTGGGCATTGCTCCGCTTGTCCACCTTGTGGATGCCGTCGCTTCCGTCGGGGTTGCCCCCAGGTGTGGAACGGGCTCTGGTGGCGACGACGCTGGTGCTCGCGCTGGTTGGTCTCGCCGTCTCTGTCTTGGGGCGTCAGCTGTCCGATCGGGCCGACGAGCGCTGATCGCTTCCGGGTGCGATTCTGTGGGCCCGAATTGTCGCTGTGGCGCGGCTCGAACCCGGGGTTCGATGGTTCAGGGATTCAGTCGACCACAACGGTGAGGACGGTGGTCTGCACGGTCACCCCGTTCCAACGCCATCGCCCGACAAACGTGTAGGTGCCGGGCTGCATCGAGCGGAACTGATAGACGAACACCTTCTTCGTCGCACCTCCCACCGATCTCAACGCAGGCCCGTCGGGGTCCAGGGTCTCGCCGTCCACGGTCAGGACGAAACGGGTCGCGTCGGCCATGAAGACCGACCGCTCCCCCGTCAGGTAGGGGCGCTTGTGGACCAGTCCCTCGATCACCTCGTAGGTCCGGCCCGCCGGGAAGTGCTCGGTCCCGGTGCAGCGGGTTCTATCGGAGTTGCACCCTCCTCGGAAGCGGCCGCTGAGGCTGATCGTCGGGTAGATCAACTTGAGGTCGAGAGCTCGGGCCAGGAAGCTGGCCATCTGGGCGCGGGTCACCGGGTCCGCCGGGCAGTAGCGAGTGGCGGTGCATCCCTGGGTGATCCCGTCAGCGGCGATGGCGGCGATGGCGGCGGCGTGGGTGCTCCCCGGGGTCACGTCGTTGAACACCCGGCCCGGGCGACCGGCGAGTCCCTCCGCCCGGGCCAGGAAACTGGCCATTTGGGCGCGGGTGACCGGTTCTTCCGGGCAGTACAGAGTCCGGGTACATCCCTCGGTGATTCCTTCGGCGGCGATGGCGGCGACAGCGCCTGCATGAGTGCTCCCCGGAGTCACGTCGTCGAACACCCGGCCGGCCCGCGTCCCCAACCCGTAGGCCCGGGCCAGGAAGCTCGCCATCTGTGCCCTGGTCACCGATAGGGCCGGGCAGTAGAGGTCCTCGGCGCATCCCTCGGTGATCCCGGCGGCGGCGATGGCGTTGATCGCCGCCTCGTGATAATCGCCGTTGTCGTCCTCGAACGCCCCGCCGGTGTTGGGGAGGTCGCTCTGCCCGGCAGCGGGTGGCACGGCCAGCGCCGTCACGACTGTTGCCACCACTATCGCCACCACCGCGAGCGCTCTCATGGGTCCACCACCAGTGTGGCCAGCACCTGGTTGACCTCCTCGACCAGCGCCCGACGAGAGGCATGGCTGCCGAGCACGACATAGAGGCAGAAGGCGCGTCCCCCCTCCGAGAAGAACCGCTGGACACCGCTTTGACCAGGGATGAGCCGCTGCAAGGTCGAGGTGGAGAAGTCCTCCGGGTCGAGGCGATCGGGCCGCTTCCCGGCGAAGAGCGTCTTGCCGGCCGATGCCGGCTCGAACTCGAAGAGCGAGACGAAGATGTCGTCGGAGCGCATTGCCTCCACGGCACCGCCCCCGTAGTCGCCCCGCTCGGGGGGAAGCTGAAAGGTGGCGGCATGGAGGACGGCGCGGTTGGTGGATTCCGCCTGGGGGACGGCGGCGGTCCTGTAGACCTCCCCCTCCCATCCGGTGGGGAGGTCGATCCGGATTCGCTCGGAGTCGATCTGCACCGCGTTCACCCGGCGGTGACCACGAGGACGGCGGTCGCCATGAGCGTGGCGATGGTGGCGATCCGGGCATACGGGGCTGCCGCCGCCACTCGTCGGTGGAGCAGGCGCAACCTGGCGGGGTCGCTCACCCGGGAGGCAGCGAGAAGCGTCGCCGCCCTCGTCGCCCCGAACATGGCGCCGAGGGCGATCCCCGCCG
This sequence comes from Acidimicrobiia bacterium, assembly GCA_036258335.1. Lineage (GTDB taxonomy): Bacteria > Actinomycetota > Acidimicrobiia > Spongiisociales > DATADW01 > DATADW01. Next base: position 1,651 of record DATADW010000286.1, on the reverse strand, counting down.
CCACGGAGCCGGTGAGGGCCGCCAGGGCAAAGGTGGCGTACACCGCCGCCGTGGTGACGATGGTGACTACGCCCATACCGAGCTGGAAGCCGAAACCGGCGCCATACACCCAACCGCGGTAGCGGTGTAGCCAGTCGTCGTCGACCTGCCGTCTCGCCCCGGGAAGACGTCTCCCCGATGCGTCGGCCAGCGCGGCCGAGAGGCAGACGATGACGGCCAGCCAGGCCACGACCACCGGGGTGGGCGAGGCGATCGCCCATAGCCCTGCCCCGATGGTGCCGGCGATGCCACCCGCCACGGCTCCTCCTGCCACCGACCCAGCCATGTGGGCAGTGGCGGTGACCCAGAATCGGTTGTGTCGTGCCCGCTCACCGAGCGGGTGGATGCTGGCCAGCATCGACTCTCCTCAGGGTGACCAGGCCGAGCGGATCCCCGCCATCACCGCCACCAAGGCCGCCCCGAGAATCAGCATCTCGCTCACGGGGCACCCGGCGGGGTGTCGTCGCTCCCAGTGGGGTACAGGCTGGGGTGACCGGGACCGATCCCACCGTCGAGCAGGTCGCGTGTCTCCCGATCGGGCACGCTCGCCATCAGACCATCTGCTCGTGCCCTCTCGAGCAGCGATACCAACTGGCGCCAGGTGGCGGCGGCGCCCTCACCGGCCACCTTCCCCGACGCGCCGTCCACCAGGATGAAATAGGGCGCGACCGGGACTCGGTATTGGTCCCAGGCTTCGCTCGACATGGCGGTGGTGATCCCGGGCGGGATGAGCGCAGCGACCGTGGATTCGCTTTCCGCCTCGGGTCCTTTTGTGATAACGACCAGGCGGACCCCCTCCGGCAGGCGTCGGTCCTCGCCGAATGCCTTCCAGAACCCGGCACAGGTGGCGCACCCGCTGGTCAGGAAGGCGAGCAGCGTCTGGCGCTCGACACCGACGACGGCCACCTTTACCGCCCCGCCTCCCGGCCGTCTGCCGGAGATGTCGGCTGCGGTGGTTGCGTCGGTGCGAGGAGCCGGAACCCCGGGCCGGGTGCGAAGGGGAACGTCGGCTGGCTCGACATCCTCACCAGCCCCCAGCCGGTGCAGGCTGCGCAGGATGGCGGCATGGCTGCGCAGCAGCCCGAACACGAGGACGCCAAGCACGGCGATGACCACCGCTTCGAGTACGACGAGGGTGAGCAGGGCGGCGTCCATCACGACACGCCCCATACCAACGGGGTGCCCTCGGAGGGGCCGAAGTCGAAGTTGACCTGGGCACCCCCGCCCGTAGGGGTCTGGCGCAAGCGCCATTGCCCTGCGTTGAAGACGCCGATCCCGTCGGTCCCATCGCCGTTCCAGTCACCGACCACGGGGATCTCCTCGCTGCCTCCAAAGGTGACGACTCGGTCGGCGTTGCCGCTGGTCAGCGAGTCGCGCAAGAGCCAATCGCCGTCGCGGAAGAGCCCCGGCGAGTCGCCTCCGCTGCCATCCCAATCACCCACGACGGGTATGCCGTTGCCCCCGCCGTACTCGAATTCGATGTCGGGCTGTCCCGAGTCGAGGCTGGTCCGCAGCATCCATGTCCCGTTGCGGACGACCCCGGGCAGGTCTCGTCCGTCGCCTGTCCAATCGCCCACCACCGGAATGTCCCCGATCCGGCCGAACTCGAAGA
>DATADW010000285.1:0-3436 GCA_036258335.1 Acidimicrobiia bacterium | reverse complement strand
CTGGTATCTCGTCGCCGGGCGGAGGGCGGCGGAGAGGTTCGCCAACGTCGATGCCCTTGGACTGTTGCAGAAGGCCGCCGATCTGGCGCCGGAGATCCACCTCGCGCTGCGGTGGGACATAGCCGACCTTTCCGAGCGCATCAACGACACCCTGGGAGAGCGCCCCCAGCAGGCGGCGGACCTGGAGCTGATGGCTGCGATTGCCGAAGCATCTGGGGAACCGTGGAGACAGGCCGAGTACTGGCTCCGGAAGGGCTATCACTTCGAGCGGCTCGGGGAGTACGAGGAGGGACTCGCCGCCAACGAGCAGGCGTGGCACTTCGCCGGTCTCGCAGATGACAACGAGCGCCGGGTGCGGGCACTACGCAACCAGGGCGGGATCAAATGGCGTCAAGGTGACCTCGCTGGATCACAGAAAGCGCTCGACCACGGGATCGAATTGGCCCTGGCCGCCGGCTTGGCCGATTGGCACGGACGGCTCCACCGCAACTTGGGAATGGTCAAGGAGCACCTCGGTGACTACCCCGGTGCCGAGGCGGCCTACCGGACGGCTCTCAACGGTGCACGCCAACGCGGTGACCGCCGGGAGATCGCCCAAGGGCTGAATGACATTGGGATCGCCTCGTACTACCAGAACGATCTGGAGCGAGCCCGCGGTTTCGAGGAGGAGGCTCTGCGCATCCGGATCGAGATGGGGGACCGACCGGGTGAGGCGCTGGTCCTCAACAACCTGGCTCTCACCACCGCCGCTCTTGGCGATGCCGCCGCCGCACGTGACATGTTCAAGCGCACTGGCGAGATCAGCGAGATGACGGGTGATCGCGAAGGCGTTGCATCTACCGACCAGGGAATGGGCGTCATGGCGTTTCGTCTTGGGGATCGCGCTGAGGCGGCGACCCTCATGCAGCGCGCCCGAGCCGGATTTCACGACCTCGGTGACACGCAAGGGGAGTGCCAGTGCATGGAGGAGTTGGGTTGGCAGGCGCTGGCAAGCGGGGAGGCGGCAGCTGCCCTCGCCATTGCTCGGGAGACGGTGACGCTTGCCGAGCAGGGCGATTTCGCACCAGAAGCAGCCAACGCTCGCCGGTTGATGGGAAGGGCACTCGGAGAACTGGGCCGCCACGATGAGGCGCTCGATGCGATGCGACAAGCCGTGGCCGAGCAGGAGGAGGTTGGGAACGAGCCGTTCGCCGCCTCTGCGCTGGCCTGGGTAGCCGACGAGTTGGTCGCAATCGGGGACATCGAAACGGCATTGCCGCTTGCTGAGGAGGCGTTGACACGTCTCTTGGCGACCCGCGGTTGGGGTGGCGACGACCCTGTGGGAGCGCTCACGGCCTGCGCCCGAGTGCTCCGACTGGGGGACGAGGCTCGCGCATCCGTGGCGATCGACGAGGCGAAACGGATCATCGAGGAACGCGCCGCCATGATCACCGACCCCGAAGAGCGGAATCGCTACCGGACCCAGATCCCGTCACACAAAGAACTCGTTAACCACCTCCCCCGGTGAGGGGGAGGCGCGAACCGCAGTGAGCGGAGGGGGTGACTTCTTCCGACTTCCGTCTTCCGTCTCCCGTCTAACGCAGCGTGAACACCACCGTTTGCAGGTCGGTGAACTCCTCGATGCGCTGACGCCCCCAACCGGTGTCGGTACCGGCGGCACCTCCGAACGGCTGGAAGGTCTCCCAGAAGTCGGTCGAGTCATTGACCACCACGGTGCCCGAGCGGATCCTGTCGGCATACCACCAGGCGCGTGACAGGCTCTCGGTGAACACCGCCGCCTGCAGCCCGAGGTGGCTTCGATTGGCAAGAGCGACCGCCTCGTCGTCATCCTCCACGGTGAGGATGGGAAGCACCGGCCCGAACGACTCCTCTTGCGAGATCATGCTCTCCTCGGACACCCCGTCGACCACGGTGAATTGGTAGTAGAGGTCGGTGGGATGCCCCGAAGCTCTCCCGCCGCCCATCAGGATCTCGGCGCCGCGCTCCAGGGCGTCCTCGAGGTGGCGGTCCATCTTGTCGGCGGTGGGGGTGTTGTTGAGAGGGCCCATCGTGGTGGCCTCGTCGAAGGGGTCCCCGAGCCGCACCACCTCGGCCGCCTTCAACGTCGCCGCCACGAACTCGTCGTGGACCTCCTCGAGGACAACGACCCGCTCGGTGGCGCAACAGACCTGCCCGGCGTTGTAGTAGGCGCCGTACACAGCCGCTTCCGCCGCGGCGGCGATATCGCCGTCACCGGTGACGATGAGTGGTCCATTCCCCGACATCTCCATGATCGAGCGTTTCAGCCCCATCTGGGAGGCGATGCGGCGACCGGTCTGGCACGACCCGGTGAACCCAATGGCGTCGATCCCGGGGTGGGTGACCAGAGATTCTCCGATGTCGCCGCCGCCGGGAATCACATTGATGGCGCCGACCGGCGCTCCCGCCTCGTCGAAGACCTTCGCCATCTCGAGCAGCGCCCAGCAGGTGAACTCGGGGGGCTTGACGATCATGGCGTTCCCGGTCGCCAAGCCCGGGCCCACGTATTCCATGGGGATCATCACCGGGAAGTTCCACGGTGTGATCGCTGCCCACACCCCGACCGGACGGCGGACCGTGAACATCCGTCGGTTCCGCTCAGTTGTGGGGATCAGATCACCGCTGAGACGCTTGACGTCCTCGGCGGCGATCTGGAAGTAGTCGCCCGACTCGGCGATGTCGTCGATCGCCTCGGCATGGAACGGCTTCCCCTGCTCGAGAGTGAGGATGCGGGCAACCTCGTCCACCCGCTCCTGCCACAACTCGTAGATCCGAAGGCAGAGTTCCGCCCGCTCGAATGCGGTCCAATGCCTCATGCCTGCTGCGGCTTCCCTGGCGGAGGCGACCGCTCTGTCGATATCTGCGGTCGAAGCCTTTGGCACCGTGTAGATGTGCTCCCCGGTGACCGGGGAGCGGACCTCGTAGGCGTCGTCTCCGGTTCCGTCGGTCCAGCCCCCGGCGATGTAGAGCTGCAAGTCGACCGCCACCACCTACCTCCTCGAGCCCATACTTGGCCTTCTCGATCTGCCAAGTTACCGATGCCGGAACCACAAAGGCGGCGCCTACCGTTCCCTGGTGGTGAGGATCCCACCGCCCTTACTCGTCCTCCTCCTGGTCGCGGCTTGTGGCGGCGCCGGACAGGCCACCACCACTCTCGAGCCGACCGGTACCACTGCTCCTCCCACGACCCAGACCACGGTTGCGCCCTCGGCGTCCACCACTGCGGCAACTGAAACCACTACACCGACGACGACTCCAGTAGCGCCCACGACGACCACTGCGTCGGCGGCCGAACCGGAGGGTGTCTTGATCGGCAACTCATCGGGGATCTTCTTCGCCCCCCTGGGCGACGAACCGCGACCGGTCGCCGACGGTCCGGTGATCGCGGTGCGTGACGACCTCGCCGGCGGGTTGGTGG
>DATADW010000284.1:0-9355 GCA_036258335.1 Acidimicrobiia bacterium | reverse complement strand
CATCCACGTCGCCCCGATGGGACGACCCTGTACCCATTCCGCAGGCTGTTTCTCGTAGCGGTCGCAAGGAGCGGATAGCCGCTCTGTCGTCTGCCGTCTCCTCATTACCCTGTCCGGATCCGGATCGAGGAGCGCTATCGGGTGCCGGCATACGACGTCACCGCCATCGAGAGGAAGTGGCAGGACCGCTGGGAGTCTGAGAGGACGTTTTACGTCACCGAAGACCCCGAGCGGACCAAGTTCTACAACGTGCAGATGTACCCCTACCCGTCGGGCGACCTGCATATGGGGCACCTGCGCAACTACGGATACCTCGACCTCCTCACCCGCTACCGCCGGATGCAGGGGTTCAACGTGCTGGCGCCGATGGGGTGGGACTCCTTTGGTCTGCCCGCCGAGAACGCCGCCATCCAGACCGGCATCCATCCCCGCGTCTTCACCGAGGAGCAGATCGCCCGGATGAAGGTGCAACTGCGCCGTCTCGGTGCGGTGTACGACTGGGATCGCGAGCTGGCAAGCCATACCCCGGAGTACTACCGATGGGACCAGTGGTTGTTCCTTCGGCTGTTCGAGCGAGGCCTCGCCTACAAGAAGAAGTCACCGGTCAACTGGTGCCCCAACGACCAGACGGTGCTGGCCAACGAGCAGGTCGTCGACGGACGGTGCGAGCGATGTGGCCACGAGGTGGAGAAGCGCGATCTCGAGCAGTGGTTCTTCCGCATAACCGACTACGCCGATCGGCTGCTGGCCGACCTGGACCAACTCACCGAGTGGCCTGACCGGGTGCGCACCATGCAGGAGAACTGGATCGGCCGCTCCGAGGGCATGACTTTCACCATGGAGGTCGCCGGGACCGAGCGCACCTTCGAGGTCTTCACCACCAGGCCCGACACCGTGTTCGGGATGACTTTCGCCGTGCTCGCCCCCGAGCACCCTCTGGTCAGCGAGCTGGTCGACGGGACCGAGTACGAGGAGGAGGTCGGGCGGTACGCCGCCGCGGCGCGCAAGGCGACCGAGATCGAGCGGTTGGCCGAGGGCGGCAAGACCGGCATGTTCATCGGGCGCCACGCCACCAACCCCGTCAACGGCCGCGAGGTACCGATCTTCGTGGCCGACTACGTGCTGATGACCTACGGGACCGGGGCGATCATGGCGGTGCCAGGTCAGGACCAGCGCGACTGGGAATTCGCCGAGGACCACGGGTTGGAGATCATCCGCACTGTGCAACCGCCCGACGACTGGGCGGGTAAGGCGTACTTGGATGACGGGCCGGCGATCAACTCTGGTTTCCTCGACGGCCTGTGGATGGCAGATGCCAAGAAGCGGATCATCGCCTGGTTCGAGGATCGAGGGCTGGGCTACGCCACGGTGCAATACCGGCTGCGCGACTGGCTGATCAGCCGGCAGCGCTATTGGGGTTGCCCGATACCGATTGTTACTTGCCCGACGTGCGGGCTGGTCCCCGTCCCGGACGAGGACCTCCCCGTCGTCCTCCCCGATGTCGAGGACTACACACCAAAGGGGCAGTCGCCGCTGGCGGCGGTGTCCAGCTTCGTCGAGGTCGACTGCCCTCGTTGCGGCGGTCCGGCGCGGCGCGAGACCGACACCATGGACACCTTTGTCGACTCGTCGTGGTACTTCCTCCGATACACAGACCCGGGCAACACCGAGACGATCTTCTCGCCCGATCGGGCGGCCTACTGGATGCCGGTCGACCAGTACATCGGTGGTGTGGAGCACGCCGTGCTCCACCTGCTCTACGCCAGGTTCATCACCAAGGTCCTCCACGACCACGGGCTGGTGACGGTCGAGGAGCCCTTCGCCCGCCTATTCACCCAGGGGATGCTCACCCTGGGGGGGAAGGCGATGTCGAAGTCCAAAGGCAACGTGGTCGCCCCCGACGCCTTCTACCAGCGGTACGGCGCGGACGCCATCAGGCTCTACGAGTACTTCATCGGCCCGCCGACCGACGACGCCGAGTGGAGCGAATCGGGTATCGACGGGACCAGCCGGTTTCTAGATCGGGTGTGGAGGATGGGTTCCGAGGAGGTCGGAGAGCTGGTCGACCGGGCGCCGATCGGGGCCGACCTCGAGATGCTGGCCGAGGCGCACCGAACGGTGAAGAAGGTGACCGAGGACATCGACCGCTTCTCTTTCAACACCGCGGTGGCGTCCCTGATGGAGCTGTCGAACTCCATCGGCGCCAGGCTGCGGTCCGCGGAGGGTTTGGCCCGGGAGACCTTCGATGCGGTTTTTGACATGCTGATACGGATGCTGGCGCCGCTGGCGCCGCACGTGTCGCACGAGCTCTGGGAGCGGCGCGGCCATGACACCATGCTGGCGCTCGAGTCGTGGCCCTCATGGGACGAGACGCTGGCGGAGGAGACTTCGGTCACCCTCGTCGTCCAGGTGAACGGAAAGGTCCGTCATCGCATCGAGGTGCCTACCACGGTGACGGCGGCCGAGGTCGAGCGGCTGGCCCGGGACGCACCGCAGGTGAGGCGATGGCTCGACAACGGCAACGAGCGCTCGGTGGTGGTCCGTCCGCCGAACCTGATCAACTTCGTGGTCGACTGAGCCAAACCAAGGCAAGACATCGGACGGCTGGCATGGCGTTCAGACAGGATCGGCCGAGCGATCGGGGCAAGACCCGCACCGCGGGTTCGCTGTTGCGGGCGTCTGGCGTCGACATCGCCGATGTGCGGCGGCGGCTCCCCGGAGTGGAGCCGTACGAGGTCGCGGTGAGACCGGCGCCGCCAGCGGTTCGCGCAGTATGGGGGCGGTCGACGGCGGCGATGGCGATGGCCGGGGTGATCTGGGTGCGCCCGGACCTGCTTGCCCCGGGCCGGCTTCCCCCAGGTCTGCTCCTCCACGAGCTGGTCCACATCCGGCAGTGGCGTCGAATGGGGCGGGTCCGCTTTCTCCGACGCTATCTCGGCGCATACGCGGCCGGGCGGCTGCGTGGCCTCTCCCACCAAGAGGCCTACATGTCGATACCGCAGGAGGACGAGGCGCGTCGGCTCGGCGGCTGGAGCTGATCAGGTCGTCTCGAGCAACTCCAGCAGGGCGCCTGCATAGGCGTCGGCCGCCTCCTGCGCATCAAAACGCCTCAACTCCGAGCCGTTGCTGATGGTGCACCGATAGCCATCGGAGATCCGCTCCAGCGCCACCAGGTTGGCCCCCACCCGCTCGCGCAACTGAGCCTCGGATGGCATCCACACAACGTCCTCCCCGAGAATCCAGTCGAGCGACCATTCGACCACCCCGTTGAAGGTGATGGTGCGCAGTCCTGCGATCTCGGTGATCTCGGTGGAGAGGTCGGCGACCACGAAGAGACGATCGTCGAGGTCGCGATCGGGGATGGCGAACACATCGTGCGGCTGAGGTGTCCACTCCAATCCGGCGTCGCGCAGCCTGATGGCGAGCGAGTGTGATATCACGACCCAACGGTACCGAAGGAGTCACTTTACGACGACGCCTTCGAGCTCCTCCAATGGCTCGGGATAGGACATCTTCAGCCCGTCGAGCGTCGCAACGATGACCGAGGAGAGCACGTAGTCCCGGTACCAGCGGTGGTTGGTCGGCACCACGTACCACGGCGCCCACGGTGTGCTGGTGGTGCTGATGGCCTCCCCGTATGCCGCCATGTAATCGTCCCAGCGGGCACGCTCTGCCAGATCACCCGGGTTGAACTTCCAGCGCTTGGTCGGGTCGTCGAGGCGCTCTTGTAGCTGTTTCCGCTGCTCGTCCTTCGAGATGTGGAGGAAGAACTTGAGGATGATGGTGCCCTCCTCGGCGAGCATCTTCTCGAAGGCATTGATCTGTTCGAACCTGGGCCGCCACACCGATTCCGGGACGAGTTGCTTGACCCTGACCACTCCCACGTCCTCGTAGTGGCTGCGGTTGAAGACGGCGATCTCGCCGTCTCCGGGCACGTGGCGGTGGATCCGCCACAAATAGTCGTGGGCCAACTCCTCGGGGGTAGGGGCCTTGAACGAGATGACCTTCACCCCCGCCGGGTTGACGCCGGCGAAGACATGGCGGACCGCGCTGTCCTTGCCAGATGCGTCCATTCCCTGGAGCACGAGCAGGACCCGGTGCTGGTGCTCGGCCCAGAGCAGGTCTTGAAGGTCCTGGAGACGCTCGTTGAGCCGACCTGTCTCCTTCTTGGCCTCGGATTTGGAGCTGAACTCGCCGGTGTCGTCGGCCATCCGGTCGTCGAGGATGACCTTTGTGCCCTGGTCGATTCGGTAGGCGTCCATTCGTCTGAAGCTAGACGGCAGACGGCAGACGGCAGCCAAGCGAACACCCTTCAAACTGTCGGTGTCGGGTGGTACCAATCACACCGGCGGTAGGTGCGGGCCCGGTTACAGGAGAGGTGGAGACCGTGGCGCGCTGGAGGTTGGTCGTTGCGAGCACCGTGGCCGCGGCGGCCGCAGCCGGGGTCTGGTGGTGGGGCCGGCCCCCGCCCGAGCCCGAGTTCGACACTGCGGCTGAGCAAGCACCGCCCGAAGATCCGGGGGTGGACGCCGTCGACGAGGAGCAGGCCGTCGATCTCTTGGTAGTACACGTTTCCGGGCCCGTGGCCCGTCCCGGTGTGGTGGTGCTCCCTGCGGACAGCCGGGTCGCCGACGCGGTGGCGGCCGCGGGTGGAGCGCTCGGGTCCGCCGATCTCGAGCTGCTCAACCTGGCGGCGCCGGTGGCCGACGGTCAGCAGGTGATCGTGCCTCGGTCTGCAGCCCCCGGGCAGCCAACGGCGACTCCTGCACCGGACGGGGGACTGGTCGATCTCAATCAAGCCGACGTGACCGAACTGGAGGAATTGGCCGGGGTTGGACCGGTGCTGGCCGAGCGGATCGTCGCTCACCGTGAGGCAAACGGTCCGTTCGGGTCTATCGAGGATCTGCTCGATGTGCCGGGCATAGGAGAAGCGCGGCTGGCCACTCTTCGTGACGCCGCCGTCGTCCCCTGAGCCTCGCCGTCTCGGTCTACCCGATCCGGCGGCCCGATGGGTGTTGGGCGCGGCGGCATTCACCTGGGTTGGAGTTGTGGCGGGGAGTGTGGGCGGACGGGGGGTAGCCGCAGCGGCGGTGCTTGGAGTGGTGGCTGCGATCCTGCGCAGCCGGCTGTCCACCGTGGCGCTGGCGGCTGCTCTCGTACTCGGCGCCGTCGCCGGGTGGGGCCATGACCGTTCGGTCGAGGCGGTGCTCGAAACAATCATCGAGCCGGGGCCCGCAAGGCTGGTCGTCCGCATCGTCACCGACCCGGTGACCGAGCTCCATGGCGATTGGATGCTGGCGGCGCCCGAGAACCGCTGGGCTCAGGACCGCTGGGAGAGGTGGTCAGCGCCGCCCCTGCTTGTCGGTGCCGAGGAGCTACCAGAGATGGCGGTGGGCGAGACCGCGCTGGTGAGCGGCGTGGTGGTAGGCGGCTCTGGGACCGCTCGTGGCCGTCCGTATGCCGCCAGGGTCCGAGCTCACCGAGTGGAGAGAATCGCCGCGGCTGACAACCCGCTGCTGCGCGCCGGAAACGCGGTTCGAGACAGGGTGTCGGGCCGGCTCGGGACCATCGACGACCCAGCGGCAGCGCTGCTCGCCGGATTCCTGATCGGTGACACCAGCCGGCTGGCCGATTCCGAGGTGGAGGCGCTCCGCCGGGCCGGGCTGTCGCATTTTGTTGCCGTTTCAGGGAGCAACGTCGCCTTGTTCCTGGCGGTGTGGTGGGTCGTGGTAGCTCCTCTCTCGCTGGGAGTGGGGACCAGGGTGGCTGCTGGCGTGGTCGGGTTGGCGCTCTTCGTCACGGTCACCCGTTGGGAGCCTTCGGTGATGCGCGCAGCCGGAATGGCGGCTGTGATGCTTGTGGGCAGGGCAGCCGGGTTCGCCTTGAGCGGGTGGACAGCACTGGGCCTGGCGGTGTGCGGTGCGCTTCTCGTCTCACCCGGTCTGTCCACCGACCTGGGGTTTCAACTATCGGTTGCGGCAACGGTCGGGATCCTCATCGGGGCCGGGATGTTCTCAGTCCTCCGCCCCCGTTGGTTGGGCGGCGCGCTGGGTGTCACCGTCGCTGCCCAGTTGGCGGTGACGCCAATCCTGCTCGGTGCTGTAGGCGAGGTGCCGTTGGCGAGCCCGGTCTCCAACCTGATCGCGGCGCCTCTTGTCGCCGCGGCAACGATCCTCGGGGGTGCCGGGGTGGTGGGTGGCCTCGAGCCGCTCCTCGGGATGGGGATCGGAGCAGCACGAGGGGTTCTGGCGGTTGCGCACGCCGCCGCGGGTCTACCACAACTCGATGTGGTCGGGGCGGCAGCCGTCGGCTTTCTGGCGGTGCTCGGCATCCGTCGCAGCTGGCGCCCCATGGTGGCGGTGGCGGGGGCGACAGCCCTGGTCGTGGCGGTCGGAGTCCCGACGCGACAGCCGAATCCCCCGGCGGCGGTGTTCCTGGACGTCGGCCAAGGAGATTCCATGCTCCTCCTCGGCGAGGATGGCGGTGTCGTTCTGGTAGACGGCGGCCCCGACCCGGGCGTCGTCCTGGGCCGACTCGCCGAGTACGGGATAAGGCGGATCGACCTGGCCGTGCTCTCCCACCCCCACGAGGATCACGCCGCAGGGCTGGTGGCGGTCGTGGAGCACCTCCCGGTCGGCGAAATGTGGCACCCCGGCTTCCCCGATGGCGGAGCGACCTTCGACTTCCTGGCTGATGCGGCAGCCGAGCGAGGCGTCGAGGTATCGGTCCCGGCGCTGGGGCACGAGGTCGATGTGGGTGGGGTTGGACTCGAGGTTCTAGGCCCTCTGCGACGCTACGCCTCGCCCAACGACCACTCGCTGGTGCTCGGCGCTCGGCTCGGTGAGCTCGATCTGCTGCTGTCCGGTGACGTCGAGGCGACCGCTCAGCAGGAGCTCGGCCCGATCGAGACCGATGTGCTCAAGGTTGCCCACCATGGAGCCGCCACATCGGACATCGACTGGATCGAGAGCACCGGTGCCAACCTGGCGGTGATCAGCGTCGGCTCAAACGACTTTGGGCACCCGTCGCCGGAGGTCGTCGCCGCCCTCGAGGCATCGGGCGCCCGCGTTGTCCGGACCGATCGGGATGGCGACATAGTCGTCCGCCCACCGTGACGCGACGACCTGCGACACTCCACGATCGTGGTGGCAGATCACGACCAGGCTCGAGTCACGCTTCTCGTCGGCGACCGCAATCTCGAGTTCGATGGGGCAACCACCGCGACCATGGGGGTGGTAAATGTCTCGCCCGAATCGCGCAACCGTCACACAGTCGCCGCCACCCCCGCCGACGCCGGCAGGATGGCCGAGAGCCACGCCGCAGCCGGTGCCGACCTGATCGACCTGGGCGCGCAGTCGTCGCACTACGAAGAGGCGACGCTGACCCCTGAGGAGGAATGGCGCCGGCTGGCACCGGCATTGAGGGCGGTCCTCGCCGTCGGGTTGCCGGTGTCGGTCGATACTTGGAAACCAGAGGTGGCGAGACGTGCCATCGCCGAGGGAGCGAGGCTGGTCAACGATACGGGAGGGCTGCGCGACCCGGCCATGGTCGAGTTGCTCGCCGAGACGGGGGTGGCTGGGGTAGCGATGCGGATCGACGGGACCGACCCGCACCGGTTGAGACCGCTCGACACCAGCGGCGACGTCCCTGGTCGGATATTCGGCGAGTTGGCTCTTCGTGTCGAGAGCCTCGAGCGCGCCGGCGTGACCAACGTGGTGCTCGACCCTGGGATAGCGATCAACTACCCGGGTGACTACGCCGCTTACACCAGGGTTCAGCTCGACGTGATTCGCCGGCTCGGTGAGCTGCGCCGACTGGGACGGCCAGTCTTGGTCCCCATCCCCCGCAAGCAGACACTTGCGGCCACGCTTGGATACGTGACGCTGGCCCTCGAGCACGGCGCCGACATCATCCGAGTGCACGATGTCGCCGAAGCGGTGACGCTGGTGAAGCTGCTCGGAAGGAGATTGAGTTGAGCCGGCTGCTTCACGTCAAGGGACCGGCAGACGCCGGTGCCGGGGAGCGTCAGGAGATGCTGGAGCGCGCTGCGGCCTTCTTTCGGCAGTTCTCGGTGGCCGCGGAGGACGTGGTGCGCGTCGATGTCCCCGGAAGGGGGGGGAGCGAGGGGAGCATCGACGGGGCATCGCTCCGCCACGAGCTCGAGCCGCTCATCCCCGCGCTCCAGTCGACCTCACTCTTCGGAAACGCATCGGGAGTGGAGGTGGTCGACGCCCAGAACATCCTCGCCGGGGAGGCGACAACCATCGCCGACTTGCTGGCGACGCTCGACCCCGATGGCCCGGTAGCCGCGGTGGTGGTTTCGGCGGGAGCCGTGCCGGCTGCCCTGGCCAAGGTGGTGCGCGCCTCGGGGCAGTCGATCACGATCAAGAAGATGCGTGAGCGAGACGCCGCTGGCTGGCTCCAGCGTGCCGCCGCCGAGCGGGGAGTCGAGGTCGAGGCGCCGGCGGTGGCGGCGCTGGTCCAGCGATTCGGCTCCGATGTGGCCGCGCTGGGGCAAGCGCTCGATCAACTGGTTTCCTCAGGGAACCGGATAACCCGCCAAGAGGTGCTCGATCGTTTCCGCAACCGGCCGGACGAGCCGATGTGGCACTACTCGGATGCCGTCTCCGCCGGGAAGACCGGTGATGCGCTCAGAAGGCTCGCCGACTTCCTCACCCATGGTCATCCGCTGCAGCTGCTCGGTTTCCTCGAGGCGGATCTGAGGCGGCGTGCCGTTGCTGCTGCGGCACCAGATCAAGCCACGCTCGCCGAGATGCTCGGGGCAAATGCGGATGACTACCAGGTGGCCCGGGCCTGGCGGGAGCGACGCGCCGCGTCGGACACCGACTTGCAGAAAGCCCTCTCGGCGCTCCACCGGGCCGACCGCATCCTCAAGACCGAGCCGGAGGATGTCCACCGCATCACCATGGAGCGCCTCACGGTGGCGTTGAGCAGGTGGTATCGGAAGTGAGAAATTGCCCGGCAGGCCGCCGGGCATCTCTAATTGTGCAGCCTTCGGCCGCTCTCCTTGGTGCTGCTCATGCCGGTAAGCCGACCCGACCAGGGCGGGGGAGGCCGACGGGAGCCGCCTTTGGGGCACCACCCAAGAGAGAGATACCGCATCTTCAGTCTCCGTCAGGCTGCCGTCTGCCGTCTGCCGTCTTACTCGAGTGAGGACTGCACTTGGCGGGAGAGGCGGGACTTGCGGCGGGCAGCGGTGTTCTTGTGGAGCACGCCCTTGGCGACCGCGGTGTCGATCCGTTGCTGCGCGAGGCGGAGCGCCTCGGCGGCCTGATCGGCGTCACCGGAATCCGCAGCAAGCACTGCGTTCTTCGACCGCGTCTTCAACTCGGAT
>DATADW010000283.1:0-9144 GCA_036258335.1 Acidimicrobiia bacterium | reverse complement strand
GACCGCATCTACGCCCTCGAGCCTCTTCTTGGCGAAGAGAGGGGTGGCGGACGCCGCACCCTGGTGTGGGTGGAAGGCGTGGCCGAGCCGATAGTCGCCTCGCGCACCGAGCGGACCATCCTCCACGAGATGGGACAGGATGCGGCGGCGGCGACACCAATCATCGACGACGCCATAGACCTCGCCGAGCGGTTGGTGGCGGCCGCCGACGCCGGGAGGGTGGACCTCGGTGACCTGGGACGCCGTGCCCGCCGCCTGTTGGAGACGACGACCGGTTCCTCTGGCGACGAGGGCCAGCTGTTCTGACTATCCGCCGGCGACGATGACCCGGGTGGCGTCGGCGAAGGAGGCGACGATGCCGGGGAGGAACCCGAGCACCACCGTGATCACGGCGGCGATCCCGAGCACCAACCCGATCGATGCCGCTACCGGGCGCTCCCTGCCTTGGGGGACCGCCTCCGGGGCTGGGTCCATCCACACCACTTTGGCCACTCGGGCGTAGTACACCAGCGCGATCACAGTGTTTATGGCGGCGATCACCGCCAGCGCCAGCGTCCACGGGTTGCCTGTCCCGATCACGGCCCGGAACATGACGAACTTGGCAAACCACCCGGCGAGCGGTGGGATCCCGGCTAGCGAGAAGAAGAACAGTGCCACCGCCAGACCCAGGCCGGGGGCGTAAGAGCCGAGACCTGCCCACCCGTCCATCTCGCCGTTCCCCGTCTTCCGGGCCCCGGCGATCACCACGGCAAAGGCGCCCAGGTTCATGACGGCGTAGATGATCAAGTATGTCACGGTGGCGGTGACCGCGGCACCGAGGTCACTCCCGGCCACGGCGGCACCGGCGAAGGGGACCATCATGAACCCGGCCTGCGCCACCGAGGAGTAGGCGAGCAGCCGCACGATGTTGCGCTGCCGCAATGCGCTGAGGTTGCCCAGTGTCATCGACACCACCGCCAACAGCCAGAGGGCCGGACCCCAGATCGAAGCCGCATCGGGGAGCGCCAGGTAGGTGATGAGCAGCAGCCCGACGAACCCGGCGGCCTTCGACGACACCGACAAGTAAGCCGTCACCGGGGTCGGGGCTCCCTCATAGGTGTCAGGCGCCCACCAGTGGAAGGGAGCCGCCGTCACCTTGAAGGCGAACCCGACCATGACGAACAGGACGGCGAGGACGAACGCCGGGTTGTCGACCAGGTCGCCGCTGGCGGCGGCCAGGCCGGCGAAGTCCACGGTCCCGGTGAGACCGTAGAGGAACGACATCCCCCACAAGAGGAGGGCGGTGGAGAGCACCCCGATGAGGAAGAACTTGAGCGACGCCTCGTTCGACTTCACATCGCCCTTGCGCCAGCCCGCGAGGAGGAAGAGGGGCCCGGTGACCAACTCCAACCCGATGAAGAGGGTGATCAGATCGCGCGACGAGGCCATCACCACCGAGCCGAGGATCGAGGCGACGAGCAGGAAGTAGTACTCGCCCTGGTAGTAGCGCTCGGACTCGATGTAGCTGACCGACATGAGCAGGACGAGGTAGCCCGAGGCCACAAACAGTGCCTTCAGCGCCAGGGCAAACTCGTCGACCACGTAGCCGCCGTCGACCATCACCGAGGGTAGGTTTCCCTCGATAGCCAGGTACACCAGCGGGATGGCCGTGAGGGTGACCCCGACCAATGCGACGATCGCCACCCAGTACTTCCTGGTGCGAGGGAGCAGCAGGTCGGCCGCAAGCACCGCAACCAGCGTGACCGACAGCGCTATCTCCGGGAGGAGGGCGACGTAGTCGAGGTCTGGACTCAAGTCACCCTCCGAAGGCGTTGCTCACCAGGGCGGCAACCGCCCCGTCGGTGGCCCCGAAGACCAGATCGGGGAACACACCGATGGCGACGATGAGGATGATCAGCGGGACCCACGCCGCCAGCTCGTAGCGATCGGCATCGTGGAAGTTGCGGCCGAGCCACTCTGAGTTGGGCTCGCCCAGGTTTACCCGCTGCAGCATCCAGAGCAGGTACCCGGCAGTGAGCACCGTCCCGATCGCGCCGAAGACCATGGCGGTTCGGAAGACACCGAGACTGAGTCCCGCGAGCGGTTGGTAGGAGCCGAGCAGCGACATGAACTCGCCCCAGAACCCGGCAAGACCGGGCAGACCCAGCGAGGCCATGGCGGTGAAAGCGAATATCCCCCCTAGCAGCGGCATCAGCTTGAGGTTCCCACCGAGACGCCCCATCTCCCGCGTGTGGTAGCGGTGGCTCATAGACCCGGCCAGGAAGAAGAGAAGCCCGGTGATCACGCCGTGGGCCACCATCCCGATGAGCGAGGCGTTTATCCCCTCCTCGGTGAGGGTGGCGATCCCAAGCATCACGAAGCCCATGTGCCCCACCGACGAGAAGGCGATCAGCCGCTTCATGTCGGTCTGGGCGAGGCACGCCAGCGACCCGTAGATGATCCCGATCACCGCCAGGATGGCGATGGCGGGCGCCCACACCCGGGCCTGCTCGGGGAGGATCGGCAGCGAGATCCGGATGAAGCCGTACGAACCGAGCTTCAGCAGGATCGCAGCCAGCAGCACCGACCCAACGGTCGGTGCAGCCGTATGTGCATCGGGGAGCCAGGTGTGGAGCGGCCACATCGGGACCTTGACGGCGAACCCCAGGAAGAGGGCGGCGAAGATGAACCAGGCAACGCTCCCGGTGAACAGCCCGCTCCGCTGGATCAACTCGGGGATCTGGAAGGTGGGGGAGGCGCCGCCGCCATCGGAGTTGAAGTAGAGAGCGAGGAATCCCAACAGCATGAACGCCGAGCCGAACAGCGTGAATATGAAGAACTTGATGGCGGCGTAGAGCCGGGTCTCGACCTCCCGTTTGAACCCAGGGATCTTTCGGATGGTGCGGTCACCCCACACCCCCACCATGAAGTACATCGGGAGCAGCACCAACTCGAAGAAGATGAAGAAGAGCACGAGGTCGAGGGCGAGGAAGGTGCCGTTCATCCCGGTGAGGAGGACGAGCATGAGGGCGAGGAAGGCCTTGGGGTTGCGTGGTTCCTCCCAGTGGTTCCAGGAGTAGATGACCGACAGGACGGTCACGAAGCAGCTGAGGACCAGCAGCGGGAGGCTGATCCCGTCGATCCCGATGTGGTACCTGGCGTCGATCGCCGGGATCCAGGAGAGGTCCATCCCCATCTGGAACATGTGCGAGTCGCCGAAGTCGAACCGGGCGATGGCCACCAAGGAGAGGACGAAGCAGGCCACGGTGATCAACAGGGCGATGCCCTTCTGGGCGGTCTCCGCCGCCTTGGGGGTGGCCAGCAGCAGGAGCACGCCCACCAGTGGCAGGAACACGATGAGGGTTAGCCCCCAGCCGCTGTCGAACCAATCCATCGGAACCACCCCTCCTAACCGAAGACGAAGAACCCGACAAACCCGAGCACCACGAGCACCAGAGCCCCAACCACGAAGGCACCGGCGTACTCCTGGACCTTTCCTGTCTGCAGGTGGGTGACCGCCCCGCCCGCCTCATCGGTTGCGGTCGAGAGACCGTTGTAGGCGAAATCGATCCCTCTCTGGTCGATCCCGCCGTAGACGACGCGGCCCAGCCAGGTAGTGGCGAACGCGACCCCGTTGACCACCGCGTCGATGACATAGTCGTTGGTCCAGTTGACCGCCCTTGCCAGCGGCCCCTTTATGGGTTGCACGATCCCTGTCCAATAGAGATCGTCGATGTAGAGCCGGTGCTGGAGGAAGGGCCAAAGGCCGGGCACCCGGAGCCGATCCCTTGCCTCCTGGGTGGCGGCGTCGCGCCCATAAATGGACCAGCCGATGAAGATCCCGAGCAGCGTGGCCACCAGCCCGGCGACCAGCGGCAGGAACTCGAACCCCTCGGGGTGGAACTCCTCGAAGAGCACCTGCCGCGTTCCGAGCCATTCCGTGAGACCGGTGTACACACCGGGGACGTTCACCCAACCGGCCACCACGCTGAGCACGGCGAGAATGACCAACGGGATGGTCATCAACCGTTCGGATTCGTGGGGATGACCGTGGCCTTTGTAGACGCCAAAGAAGGTCAGGGCCGTCGCCCTTGTCATGTAGAGGGCGGTGACGAACGCCGCCCCCACCCCGATCCACATCACGCTCTGGTACCCGGCATTGTCGAGCCCCGCCAGGATCTCGTCCTTGGAGAAGAACCCGGCGAACGGGGGCAGCGCCACCAGGGCTAACCCGCCAATGATCCAGGTCACAAATGTCACCCGCATCGGTTTCCTCAAGCCGCCCATGTCGGACATGTTGTTGGAGTGGACGGCGTGGATCACCGACCCCGAACAGAGGAATAAGAGCGCCTTGAAGAAGGCGTGGGTCCATAGATGGAAGAGCCCGGCAGTGTAGGCCCCGGCCCCGAGCGCCACCATCATGTACCCCAGCTGGCTGACCGTCGAGTAGGCGAGGACCCGCTTGATGTCGTCCTGCACCAGCGCCAGGAGCCCCAACAGGGCGGTCGCCGAGCCGATGATCAGGACCCAGTTGCGGTGCTGTCCGGCGAGCGACTCGAACAACGGGAACATCCGCGCCACCAGGTAGACGCCGGCGGTGACCATGGTGGCGGCGTGCATCAGCGCCGAGACCGGCGTGGGCCCCGCCATGGCGTCGGGGAGCCACACGTGGAGCGGGAACTGGGCGCTCTTTCCCATCGCCCCGAAGAAGAGGAGGATGGCACCCACAAAGGCGACACCGGTTATGGCGGTTGCGCCCTCCCCTGCCGCGGCGTTGATCTCCTCGATGCGGAAGGTGCCGAGGGCGGTCCCCAAGATGATGGTGCCGATGGTGAGCCCGATGTCGGCCACCCGGTTGGTGTAGAAGGCCTTCATGCCGGCCGAGGAGTTGGCCTTGTCCTCCCAGTAGTGGCCGATCAGCAGGTACGAGGCCACACCGACGCCTTCCCAGCCGACGATCAGCTGGATGAGGTTGGGGGCCGAGACCAGCAGCAGCATCGACCCGGCAAAGAAGGTGAACGCCGCCCAGAAGAAGGTGTATCTGACATCGCCGCGCATGTAGCCCACGGCGAAGACGAACACGAGGAAGCCGACCACCCCGACCAGGAAGAACATCATGATCGACAGGCCGTCGACCAGCCAGCCCCACTCCAAGGAGAAGGCGCCCACCTCGGCAACGGTGACGCTGCTCTCGAAGATCACCCCCTGGGTGATGTTGAGATACAGCAGGACGGCCCCGTACAGCATGACGAAGCCGAGAGCCCCGACGGCCAGCTCGGCCCCCTTCCCGGGGAGCCGCTTGCCGACCAGCACGATGAGGAGCGAGGCGACATAGGGCACCGCCACGATCAACCAGGCCCACTCGAGCAACGGGCCGGAGGTGAGCACCTCGCGGGCGGCGTGCTCGGCCTCGGTTGCGAGGATCACGGCGGGACCTACCACTTGAGAAGATCCAGTTCGTCGATGTTGGCCGACTTCCGGTTGCGGAAGATCATGAGGACGATGGCCAGCCCGATGCCGACCTCGGCCGCGGCCACGGTGATCACGAAGATGCTGAACACCTGGCCGACCGCCAGGGCCGAGCGCAGTGTCGCCTCAAAGGCGACCAAATTGATATTGACCGCGTTGAGCATCAACTCGACGGCCAGCAGTACAAGTACCGCGTTGCGGCGCACCAGCAGCCCGTAGACCCCGAACGAGAAGAGCAGCGCTGCCAGCAACACGAACTGGATGGTGGTCATGCCAACCTCCGCTCTTCTTCCTCGAGCGGGGTCAGGTCGCGCCTGGCGACGGTGATCCCGCCGATCAGGGCGGCGAGGAGGAGGAACGAGACCACTTCGAACGGGATTACGAACCGACCCAGCAGTGCGTTGCCGAGCAGATCGGTAGGCACGACTTCGCCGGCGGCGGCGATCGTGGTCAGCTGAAAGGCGGACACGGTCGCCCACGCCAGGACGGCGAACAGACCGGCGGAAACCAAAGCAGCCGGCGCCTTTCGACGATGGTCGAGTGATATGTCGCTCCCCATCGGGGCGCGGGTGATCATGATGCCGAATAGGAAGAGGACGATCACGGCACCGATGTAGACCAAGACCAGCACCCAGGCGACGAACTCGGCGGAGAGGAGGAGGAAGAGCCCGGCGGTCCCCGCCAGCGTTATCACCAGGTAGAGGGCGGCGTGGATCACGTTCCTCGTCGTCACCACCCGAAACCCGGCGAAAGCGACCGGCGCCGCCAGCACCAGGAACGCCCAATTGGCGGGCTCGGCGATCCAATCAGCGAAGGTCATTTCATGACCTTCGAGACGGCAGACGGCAGACGGCCCCCGTCCCCCCGCAGCGGTGAGGGGGCCCGCTGCGAATCACCGGGTAGGGGGGCTGGGAGATCTCCCAACGGCGCGCACAGTGGGCGGCCGTCAGAGAAACCACGCTCACTTCTCCAGCTCCGGCGACGGCGGAACGGTGGCCAGCCAGTCCTGGAGCCGGTCCATGTCGTGGAGCATCTCCCCCATCCGGTACTCGGAGTACTCGTACTCCGGGCTCCAGAAGAGAGCGTCGAACGGGCAGACCTCGACACAGATCCCGCAGTACATGCAGAGTGCGTAGTCGATGTCGAAGCGGTCGAGCGTCGAGCGCACTCTCACCCTGCCCCCCGCCTTGTCCGGCTGCTTCTCCTCCTTGTGGCCCTCGATGTAGATGCACCAGTCGGGGCAAGACCGTGCGCAGAGCATGCAGACGGTGCATGCTTCCTGGTCGAGGGCGATGACACCTCTTGCCCTGGGGACCGGGGTCTCCTTCACGACCGGGTAATTGACCGTTACCGGTTTGGTGAAGAGGGTGCGGAGGGTCACCCACATGCCCTTGGCCAGGCCCACCCCCGGGACCCGGAGAGCCATCAGAAGACGACCTTGAGGATGGCCGTGACCGCGATGTTGAGCAGCGCCAACGGGATGAGCACCTTCCACGCCAGTGACTGGAGCTGATCCTCGCGCAGCCGAGGGAAGGTCCAGCGGAACCAGATGAATCCGAAGATGATGAGCGCCGCCTTGGCCCCCACCACCAGCGGTCCGACCAGGTTCAAGTCGACGTCGAAAGGCACCCAGTATCCACCCAGAAAGAGGGTGGAGGCGATGACCGCCAAGGCGAACATGTTGGCGTACTCGGCGAGGAAGAAGAACAGAAAACGGAACCCGGTGTACTCGGTGAGGTATCCCATCACCAACTCTGACTCGGCGATGGGCATGTCGAAGGGGATCCGGCTCAGCTCGGCGAGGGCGGCGATCATGAATATGACGAACCCGACGATCTGGGGGATCACATAGGGCAGCCCCGTGGCCCCCTGGGCGTCCACGATCCCGACGAGCGACATCGTGCCCGCCTGGATGACGACGCCGACCACGGCCAAGACGAGGGGAAGCTCGTAGGCGATGAGCTGCCCGGCGGCGCGCAAACCACCGATCAACGAGTACTTGTTGGCGGACGACCACCCCGCCATCAGCACGCCGATGGTCCCGAGCGATGACACCGCCAGCGCGTAGAACACCCCGACGTCGAGGTCGACCACCACCAGATCGGGACCGAGCGGGATGATGGCGAAGAGGAGGACGGTGCCGACCAGTACCACTGCCGGTGCCCAGCGGAACACCGCATGGTCGGCGTCGCGGGGAATCACGTCCTCCTTCTGGATGAACTTGACCCCGTCGGCCAGCAACTGGGCCCATCCCCATCTGCCCCCGGCGAAATAGGGCCCGATCCGGCTCTGCATGTGGGCGGAGATCTTGAGCTCGGCGTACCCGAACACGAGCGCCGAGGTGGGGATGATGATCGCAGCCGCAAGGAGCTTGATGGCAAGTTCCAGCGGGAACGA
The DNA here is from genome assembly GCA_036258335.1 of Acidimicrobiia bacterium. Taxonomy (GTDB): domain Bacteria; phylum Actinomycetota; class Acidimicrobiia; order Spongiisociales; family DATADW01; genus DATADW01. The sequence continues at coordinate 1,299 of DATADW010000283.1, read as the reverse complement.
CATCAGGGCGCCTCCGCCGGCCTCATCGATCCACATCCCCCAGGACGAAATCGAGGCTGCCGAGGATGGCGATGATGTCGGGGATCAGGGCGCCCTCCATCAGCCAGGGGATGATCGACAGGTTGGAGAACGAGGCGGAACGGATCTTGAGCCGGTAGGGCCCGAGCCCGCCCAGGGAGACCAGGTAATAGCCCATCTCCCCCTTGGGGTTCTCGGCGCGGACGTACGCCTGGCCGGCCGGGACCTTGATGATCCGGGGCACTTTCGCCTGGAGCGGTCCCGAAGGAATGCCGTCGATCGCCTGCTGGATGATCCGGGAGGACTGGCGGATCTCCTCGAGCCGGACCCACCAACGATCCCAGCAATCGCCGTTCGAGCCGACCGGGATCTCGAAGTCGAACCGGTCGTAGGGGAGGTAGTCCTGGTTCTTGCGGAGATCGAAGGCGACCCCGGAGGCCCTCATGTTGGGTCCGGAGACACCGAACGATGCCGCGATGTCGGGAGGGATCAGACCCACCCCCTTGGTCCTGGCGAGAAATATCTCGTTCCCTGCCACCAGCGACTCGAGCTCATCGCAACTCGACAGCACCTTGTCGATGGCGCGCCGCGTCTCATCGAAGAACCCCTTTGGCAGATCGGGGATGTCCTTCTTGGTGGTGGGCCCCGCCCCGTATGCCGGTTTGACCCCGCCGATGCGGTTGAAGTTGGGGTGAAAGCGGCCGCCGGTTACCGACTCGATCAGATCGAGTATCCGCTCTCGGTCGCGCAGGGCGAAGAACAGCGGCGTGGCCGCACCCAGCTCGAGCGGGTAGCTGGCCATGAATACGAGATGAGATGACATCCGCGCCATCTCGGTGAGGATGAGACGGATGTACTGGGCACGTTCGGGGACCTCGAGACCCATCAGCCGCTCGGCGGCGACGATGAACGGCACCTCGTTGGCGTAGCCAGATACCCAGTCGATCCGGTTGATCAACGCGGTGATTTGGGGGTAGGTCCGCACTTCCGAGATCTTCTCGTAGCCACGGTGCATGTAGCCAACCACCGGCTGCACGTCGCGCACCCGCTCCCCGTCCACCTTGGCCACCAACCGAAGCACGCCGTGGGTCGATGGGTGCTGTGGCCCGATGTTCAGGGTCATATCGGGTGTCTCGAGCTCCACCGAAACGGCGACCTCGGAGAGGTGGTGGGCGACGTCCTGATCGATGATCGTCATGCCTCGGGGTTCTCCTCGGTCGGGCCGCCGCTGGCGGGAGGTTGCTCGGCGGCGGTGGGCATGCCCTCGACGTCGACCTTGCC
>DATADW010000282.1:0-4091 GCA_036258335.1 Acidimicrobiia bacterium | reverse complement strand
GCGATCTCGACGGCGAACTCGTCGATGGCATGGTCCAGTTTGTGGCCACCTCTCGACACATAGCGGACCTCTGCCTCGTCCACCGAGAGAATGCTGGAGGAGCCGACCCGGGTGGAGGAGCGACGTGCCGTGACACCGTCGACCGTCACCCGCCCCTCGGCGACGGCGCGCTTAGCCTCGGCCCGAGAGCGGGCCTGGTGGCGCGCCACCAACTCTTGATCGAGCCGGGTCTGCCTCAGTCGGCGCCGTCCGGGTCGGGGTCCAGCGACTCTCCGAGCACGTCGACGAGCCGATCGAATATGTCGGGGGCTTCACCGGGGTCGGCGGCCTCGAGCTCTTCGAGCAAGGCTTCGATCTGATCGGTCATGACCGCCATTATCCACCGCGGCGCACTCGCCGGGTGGATCTTCCTCCGCCTCGCCTGGCCTCTCCGTCTGCTCTCTGCCCCCATCGTCGCCAAACCAGCGGTGCACCGGCTCCGAACCAGCGCCGGCGAGCAGGCACCCGAAGGGGGACCGGCGGATGCAAATACCGACACGCAGGCGACGCGACGTGATCGTGGTTGTGGTTGGGTTGGCGGTTGGAGTCGGGGCGACTCTCCTCATCGAACGCCATCAACCCGCGGCCACCGCGCCCATCCGGCAGTTGGCTACCAAGACCGACCCGACCACGGCCGCCACGGAGGCACCCGACCCGGAGGCGCCGCCCGCCCCACCCACCGCGGTGGCGGCGGTCGAGGGGTTCCTCGTCGCCGAGCAGCAGGGCGAGCTGATCGACTCGTTCCACTTCCTCAGCAAGGCCGACCGGGACGAGCACAGCTCTGCGGCCGGCTGGGAGGCGGCACATGCCGACCTCCTCCCACCGATCGAGTGGTTCTCCATCCAGTCCGGGAAGAAGCTCGGCAACGAGACCGAGGTCGTGACCGAGGTGGCGTTCACCCCCTCGCTCGGCGAGGTCTCGGGTCTCGTCCCCGGGCGAGCCGTCGTCACCTGGCGGCTGGTCCACGAGTCAGATGGGTGGCGCATCTCCTTGGCCGAGACCACTGTCGAGCCTCGGTTCGCCGATGAGTCTGGGGCATCAGAAGCGGCACGCACCTGGCTTGCCCAGCGCGTCGGCTGCGCACCTGCAGAGGAGTACGAGGGCGGCCTGCTCGGCAACCCCGGATTGGCCGAGTCGCTGTGCGGCGAATCCGGGCCGGTCGAGGTGGGACAACCGGGACCGCTCGACGATCAGATCGACGCCGCCCAGTTCGTCGCGGCGTTCGGTCCCGAGTTCGACCAATGGGGCCGTGCGGTCACCGTCGAGTCACCAGCCCCGCTGCGGGTTGTGCTCGCCCCTGTTGGAGATCAGTGGGTTGTCATCGGCGTGCTGCCTGCCGGGGAGTCGGGATGAGCCCCGGGCGACGCTCCCGCGATCCGCCTATGTGTCAGCCGGAGTTGGCGGCTGCCCGAGCCGCCCGATCTGACCGGCACCCAAGGGCACGGAAACACAGAAATGATCACGACGTAGGAGGAAACGAATGTCCCTCGCACGACGGCGACTGCCCGTGGTGTTGGTGGTCCTCGGGTTGGCGGCTGCGCTCTTCTTGGCGCTGCTCTCACCCATAGGAGCCTCCAGCCACCGCGAGGCGCCGCTGATCACCGAGGACCCAGTAGCCGACAACACCGATGTGTACGCCTGGATGAAGGGCGACAACATGGTGGTGGTGGCCAACTGGATCCCGCTCGAGGAGCCGGCCGGTGGCCCGAACTTCTTCAAGTTCGGCGATGACGTGCTCTACGAGATAAACATCGACAACGACGGCGACGCCAAGGACGACGTCGTCTATGAGTTCCGGTTCACCACCAGGATCAAGAACCCGAACACGTTCCTCTACAACACCGGCCCGATCGAGACACTCGACGACGCCGACTGGAACGTGGTGCAGACCTACACCGTGTCGGAGGTCAAGAACGGCCGTAGGAACAAGCTGGGCAACGGGCTCTTCTCGCCCCCCAACAACATCGGGCCGAGGTCGACCCCCAACTACGAGAGTCTGGCGGCTCAGGCCGTGTACAGCCTCCCGGGTGGGATCAAGGTCTTCGCCGGTCAGCGCGACGAGGTGTTCCCCGTCGACCTGGGATCGATCTTCGACCTGGGCGGTTTGCGGCCCTTCAACCAGTTCCACCTCCTCCCGCTCGATGCCGAATCCGGGGTGGACGCCACTACCGGGTACAACGTGCACTCCATCGTGATGGAGATCCCCGCATCGAGGCTGGTGGACGACGACCCGGTGCTCGGGGTCTACTCGACGACCTACCGCCGACAGACCCGGGTGTTCGCCGACGGCGACGGCTCCAAGCCGTTCCACCTCGGACAATGGGTCCAGGTCTCGCGACTTGGAATGCCCCTGGTCAACGAGGTCGTGATCCCTCTGGGCAAGAAGGATCGCTTCAACGCCAGCCAGCCTCGGAGCGACGCCCAGTTCCTCGACTTTGTTGTCGACCCCGAGCTGGGAAGGCTGATACCGGCGCTGTACGGCTCGAGCGGGATCCAGGTTCCGCAAGCGCCGCGCAATGACTTGGTGACGATCTTCCTCACCGGGATTCCGGGGATCAACCAACCCAAGAACGTCCAGCCGTCGGAGATGCTCCGCATCAACACCACGCTGCCCAGCGGTTTCCCCAACGGACGGACGCTCCAGGACGACATCGTCGACACCTCCCTCCAGGCGGTGGCCGGCGTATTCTGCGACAGCGACAGCGGGGACCCCGCAGACGGGTGCGCCGGCGCCAGCTTCGACAGCCCGTTCAACGTGTTCCCGAACAACGCCCTCAACGACGGCGCCACGGGAAAGACCGGCCTTTCCTGACCGGTTTCCCCTACATGCCGACACCGCACCAGGGGTACGACCACGTCCACGATCACACCAACAGCGACGCCTGAACCGGGTTCGCCGGTACAGAAGCGGCGGGGGGCATTGTCCCCCGCCGTCCGTGCCCTGGCGCTGGCGCTGGTCGCTCTTGCGGCCGGCCTGGCGGTGGGTCGGTTTCTCACAGCCCGCGGCCAGCCCGGCGTTGCGGTGTCGGAAAGGGCAGTGTCGCTGGTGGAGACGATCACCATCCTCGAGGACCAGGTTTCGGTCGATCCCGGGGACGCCGCCACCAGACAACGGCTCGGGGTCGCCTACCTGCAGCGGGCGGCCGAGGTCGGGGACCCGGCGCTCTACACCGCGGCGAACAGGGTCCTTCGTGAGGCTGAGAAGCTTGCCCCGGGGAACCCCCGAACCATCACCGCGCTCGGCGTGCTTGCCCTGGCCCGGCACGAGTTCGATGATGCGCTTCGGCTCGGTCTGACAGCGCACGCCTCCGACCCGTTCTCAGCCGATCCTCTCGCCGTGGTCGTGGACGCCGAGGTGGAGCTGGGCGAGTACGAGTCGGCCGCCGACCACCTGCAACAGATGCTCGACCTCCGCCCGGGTCTGGCGGCGCTGTCGAGGACCTCTTATCTGCGAGAGCTCCACGGCGATCTCGAGGGAGCGATCGAGGCGATGGAGCAGGCACGGCTGGCTGGGTCGGGTTCGGTGTTCGACGTCGCGTTGATCAGCGCACTCTCGGGAAACCTGATGCTCTTGAAAGGGGATCTCCGTGGGGCGGAGACGGCGTTCGCCGAAGCAGCGCGGCTGGCTCCCGATCTCTCGCTGGCTGCAGTTGGTGACGCCCGGGTCCAATTGGCCCAGGGGAACCTCGAAGAAGCTGCCCAGGGGCTGTCCGACTCCGTCGAGCGCTTTCCCACTCCCGAGGCTGTGATCCTATTGGCCGAGACGCTTGCGGCGCAGGGTCGCCAAGCCGAGGCGGACGTCCGGTTCGACCTGGTGCGAACCATCGCCCGGCTGCAGGAGGATTCGGGGCAGGTGGTCGATCTGGAGATGGCTCGGTTCGAGGCGGATCACGGCGACCCGGCTCGAGCTCTACCGCTGGCGAGGAAGGCTTACCGCTCCCGGCCGACGGTCCATGCCGCCGACACGTTGGGTTGGGCTCTCTTTCGCTCGGGTCGACCCGGTGCAGCGCTACCCAGGATCGAGGAGGCGCTCCGGCTGAGATCGCTCGACC
>DATADW010000281.1:0-8276 GCA_036258335.1 Acidimicrobiia bacterium | reverse complement strand
CCTCTATCTGAACTCGGTCTACGGCAACCGGGAGATCGAGGAGTGGTTCAAGCAACGCTGGGCGGAGGCGGGCAAGAAGCTCAACATGGGCAAGTCGTGCGTCTACCTCAAGAAGCTCGACGACGTCCCCCTCGACGTGGTCGGCGACCTGATCGCCAAGGTGCCCCTCGACCAGTACGTCGCCTATTACGAGGGGGCCCGGGGATCGTTCCGCAAGACCAGAGGGAAGAGGTAGTTACTCCGCGACCTGCCTTCCATCGGCATCGATCCCTAGGCGGTGCAGCGCCTGGTTGACATGTCGATCAGCGCTCGGCACTAGAGACGCCGTGGATCGCCCTCCTCCATTGGGCATGAGCGGCCGGCGTTCCGAAGCGATGTTGCTCAGTAGCCCCTTTTGTCACACCGGGCCGATACGTTCAATGGCGGCGGTAGGTCGGGAGGAGGTGGGAGTACCGTGAGTGCCCGAATCATGGAAACCCGGATCCTGGAGACGCTGCGGGGCGGCGACCGAATGGCGATGTCGTGGGGCGAGTACGAAGCGCTGTCCGATGTGCGGGGGGAGTACATCGATGGCGAGCTGGTGATGAGCCCATTCCCTACCGGTCTCCACCAGGACGTGTGCCGGAGGCTGGCCAATCTCATCGAGGCCGTCCTGCCCGCCGGAGTGCGCGTGCGTGAGTCGTGGGGCTGGAAACCACGGGCAGACGAGTTCGGCCCCGACGTCATCGTCTTCGACGAGACCGAAGAGAACGTGCGGTTCACCGGTGTCCCCCATCTCGTGGTCGAGGTGCTCTCCACCGACCCCTGGCGGGACGTGGTCCGCAAGCTCCGCAAATACGCCGAGGTGGGTTTGCCTCGTTATTGGATCATCGACCCCGAGCTACCGGAGCTGGTGGTCTATGAGCGCAGCCAGGCGGGCGAATTGCAGGAGACTCACCGTTTCGGCGCCGATGACCACGCTGAGATCGACATCGGTCCGGCGACGGTCACCCTGCATCTCGCCGATCTGGTGCGGTAATCCTTTACCCCTTGATGGCGGTGTCGACCAGTGCGGCCTGTTCGGCTTGATGCTGGGCGGCGTTGCCGGTGGCCGGGCTGGCGCTCTCCGGGCGGCCTGCGTAGAAGGGCTCCCGGCCGGCCAGATCAGCCAACCGGTGACGGAGGAAGCTCCAGGCGCCCATGTTGGCCGGCTCCTCCTGGGCCCACACCAGCTCGGTGTCGCCCGGGAACATCCCCAGCGCTTCGTTCAGCTCCTTCTCGGGGAACGGGTAGAGCTGCTCCATCCGGATCAGCGCCACCGCTTCCTCCTGCAGTTCGCGGCGGCGGCGCTCCAGGTCGTAGTACACCTTCCCGCTGCACAGCACGAGCCGGCGCACCCCCGGGGTCTCGGCGGCGTGGGAGTCGCCCAGTACCTTGCGGAACCCGCCCCCGGTCAACTCCTCCACCGTGCTGAACGTCTCCTTGGTCCGCAGCAACGACTTGGGGGTGAACATCACCATCGGGCGGCGCAGCGTCCCCGACACCTGGCGGCGCAGTGCGTGGAAGTACGAGCCCGAGGTTGAGGGGACCACGATCCGCAGGTTGTTGCCGGCGCACATCTGGAGGTAACGCTCGATCCGGCCGCTGGAGTGCTCCGGTCCCTGCCCCTCGTACCCGTGCGGCAACAGCATCACCAGCGCGCTGCGCTGGCCCCATTTGTCGGCGCCGGCGGAGATGAACTGGTCGATGACCACCTGGGCGCCGTTGCCGAAGTCGCCGAATTGGGCCTCCCACATCACCAGTGCGTCGGGGACCTCCACCGAGTACCCGTACTCGAAACCGACGGCGGCGAACTCCGAGAGAAGCGAGTCGACGATGCGCACCCTGGGGAACTCGCCGGGGGCGCTCTGCAGCGGGACCCAGTCCACCCCGGTCTGGTAGTCGGTGAGTGCGGCGTGGCGGTGGCTGAAGGTCCCCCGCTGCGAGTCTTCCCCGGTGAGCCGCACCCAGTGGCCCTCGTCGGCGAGCGAACCGATGGCGAAGGCCTCGGCCACCGCCCAGTCGATCGTCCCCGTCTCGACCATCTTGCGCCGCTCCTCGAGCAGCCGGGTCAGCTTGGGGTGAACGGTGAAGCCCTCCGGCGGGGTGGAGACCCGCTCGGCGATCTCCTGTAGCTGCTCCACCGATACCGGGGAGGGGACAACCTCGCTGGGTGGCTCCTGGATCGTTTCGAAGGCGGCGGGGACCATGTCCTTGGTCGCGGCGAACGCCTCCTCCAGCAGGCCCCGGTACTCCTCGAGCAGCGCCTCCCCCTCCTCGACCGACAGCTCCCTGGTGTTGACCAGCCGCTCCATGTAGAGCTTGCGCACCGAGCGCCGCTGCTCGATGAGCCGGTACATCAACGGTTGGGTGTACGACGGCTCGTCGCCCTCGTTGTGGCCCCTGCGCCGGTAGCACACCATGTCGATCACCACGTCGCGGTTGAACACCTGGCGGTAGTCGAAGGCGAACTGGGCGACCCGAACCACGGCGTCGGGGTCGTCGCCGTTGACATGGAGGATCGGGGCCTGCACCGTCTTGGCCACGTCGGTGGCGTAATGGCTGGAGCGGGCGTCGCCCACCGAGGTGGTGAACCCCACCTGGTTGTTGACCACGATGTGGACCGTCCCCCCGGTGCGGTACCCGGGAAGCTGCGAGAGGTTGAGCGTCTCCACCACCACCCCCTGGCCGGCGAAGGCGGCGTCGCCGTGGATGAGGATGGGGAGGACCTCGTGGTGCCCGTTGGGACCGCGCAACTCCTGTTTGGCCCTGACCTGACCCTCGAGCACCGGGTCCACCGCCTCGAGGTGGCTCGGGTTGGCCACCACCTGCACCGAAAGCTCGCGGCCCTTGGGGTCGGTGTGGGTGCCCTTGGCCCCGAGGTGGTACTTGACGTCGCCCGAGCCCTGGATCGTCTCGGGGCTCAAACCCTCGAACTCGCCGAAGATCCGGCTGTAGCTCTTCCCGATGGTGTTGGCCAGGACGCTGAGCCGGCCGCGGTGGGCCATCCCGATGACGACCTCCTTCATCCCGTCCTCGGCGGCGGCGTTGAGCACGGTGTCGAGCAGCGGGATGAGGCTCTCCGCGCCCTCCAGCCCGAACCGCTTGTGCCCGAGGTACTTGGTGTGGAGGAACCGCTCGAAGGCCTCGGCCTGGTTGAGCTTGCGCAGCGTGCGGAGCCGCTCTTCCCGGGGCAGCTCCGAGCGGGGCGCCTCCACCCGCTCCTGGATCCATGCCTTCTGCGCCGGCTCCTGGATGTGCATGTACTCGACGCCGGCGGTGCGGCAGTACGAATCGCGCAGGTGGGAGAGGGCGTCGCCCAGCTTCATCACCTCGTGCCCGCCCAGGCCGCCGGTGGCGAACTCGCGGTCGAGATCCCAGATGGTGAGCCCGTAGCTGAGCGGGTCGAGCTCGGGGTGGAGTTGGGGCGGCTTCTGGCGAAGCGGGTCGAGGTCGGCGATGAGGTGGCCGCGTACCCGGTACATGTTGATGATCTGAAAGACCCGACCCTGCTTCTCCGCCCAGTCCGGGCTCCCGATCGCCGGGTTGTCGTCGATCGCCCAGCGGGCCGGGGTGTAGGGGATCTTCATGGCGCCGAAGATGTCGTCGTAGAACCCGGACTCACCGAGCAGCAGCGCTTGGATCCGCCCGAGGAACTCCCCCGACAGGGCGCCCTGGATGACCCGGTGGTCGTATGTGCTGGTGAGGGCGACCACCCGGCTGATCCCCTGTCGGGCGAGGAACTTCTCATCGGCACCGAGGTACTCGGGCGGGTAGTTGATGGCACCGACTCCGACGATCACCCCCTGGTCGGGCATGAGCCGGGGAACCGACTGCGCAGTCCCGATCGTCCCCGGGTTGGTGAGCGTTGCGGTGGTCCCGGCGAAATCGTCCGGGGTGAGCCGGTTCTGACGGACGCGGTGAATCAACTCCTCGTAGGCGAGCCAGAACGCCTGGAAGTCCATCTTCTCGGCGCCCTTGACGTTGGGGACGAGCAGCACCCGGGTCCCGTCGTTGCGCACCTGGTCGACCGCGAGGCCGAGGTTGACCGAAGCGTGCCTGGCCAGGTGCGGCTTGCCGTCGATCACGGTGTAGGAGACGTTCATCTCCGGCATATCCGCTAGCGAACGGGCGACGGCGAACCCGATCATGTGGGTGAAGCTGACCTTCCCGCCCTGGGTGAGCCGCTGCAGTTGGTTGTTGATCATCCGCCGGTTGACCTCGAGCAGCTTGGCCGGGATGGTTCGCACCGAGGTGGCGGTGGGGACCTCGAGGCTCTCGTCCATCCGCTTGGCGATGGTGGCCGAGATCCCGATCAGTGGCCGGAGCTCGACCTCGGCTTCCTCCTTCTCTTCGGTGGAGGGCGGTTCAGGTTGAGCGGGCGGTGCCGGTGTCGGGACGGCAGCCGGTTTCGGGGAGGCGGGTGCCGGTTTTGGCGCCGCAGGTTTCGGTTCGGCCGCCACTGGCTGCTCCGCTGGCTCGGGCTCTTCCTCTGCTGGGGGAGCCGTCGCCGCGGCTTGCTGGGCTTCCCCGTCTGGAGCTTCTGGGAGGGCTTCCTCGATCCCGGTCGACTCGCCGGTGGGCCCTCCATAATCGGCGAAGAACTCCTGCCAGGCGGGCGACACCGACCCCGGGTCCTCGGCGAACCGGCGGTACATCTCGTCGATCAGCCAGATGTTGGGTCCGAAGCTCTCCGCTTCGATGGTGGGGGTGTCGGCCATGGATCGCCTTCGTTCAATCGTAGCCCTGGGTCAGCTCTGCCTTTCGGGCTTCAGTCGCCCAGGGACTCGAAGGTCCAGTCGCCGTGGTAGAGGAGGTTGGTGGCTCCCATCTCGCGGAGGAGGTCGGCGACCTCGACCCGCTCCTCCTCGGCTTCGACCCCGACCACGAGGACCACCTTGCCGGCGGCCAGCTCCCGCTCGTAGACCTCGAGCTCGAGCTGCTCGCCGCCGAACACCGACACCGCCTTGGCGATCGCCCCCACCACGGGGGGACGCTCCTCGGAGCGGTCGAGGTGGTCGATCCCGGTCTTGCCGCGAAGCACCTCCACCCGGTGGTGGCCGATGGCCGCTAGAGCCGCCAGAGCGTCTTCCACTCCAGTTGCCTCGACGACGGCGAGCACCTGCTTCCCGCTGAGGGAGTGGGTATCGGTCACGTCACGATCCTATGGCCCTGGCGGGGGTGCGCAAACACCGCTCTCCGTAGACTGTCGCCGTGAACGACCCGGCGTCTGTCCACCGCCACCGCTTCCCCATCCTCGACACCTGCACCTACCTGGTGAGCCACTCGCTGGGAGCGATGCCGGTCGAAGCCAGGACCGGTCTGGAGCGGTACGCCGATCAGTGGGCGACCCGCGGCGTCCTCGCCTGGGAGGACGGTTGGTGGGAGGCACCGCTACGGGTGGGTGACCGGCTGGCGCCCCTCGTGGGCGCCCCGCCCGGGTCGATCGCCATGGTCCCCAATGTCACCATCGCCGAGGCGGTCATCGCCTCCTGCCTCGACCTTCGGCCGCCCAACAGCCGGGTGGTGATCGCCGACCTCGATTTCCCCACCGTCGGATACGTCTGGCACTCGGTGCCTGCCGCCGAGGTGCGGACGGTGCGGAGCTGGGACGGGATCACTCTCCCCACCGAGACGGTGCTCCAGGCGATCGACAGCCGGGTGGCGGTGGTGCTGCTGAGCCACGTCCTCTTCCGCAGCGGCGTCCTGCTCGACGTCGAGACGATCACCCGCGCCGCCCACGACGCGGGCGCCATGGTGGTGCTCGACTGCTACCAGTCGGCGGGGACCATTCCCTTCTCGCTCACCGAGCTAGGGGTGGACGCAGCCGTCGGGGGTTCGGTGAAATGGCTTTGCGGCGGTCCCGGAGCGGGGTGGCTCTACGTCAGACCCGACCTACAGGACACCCTGGTGCCACGGTTCGCCGGCTGGCAGGCCGACCGCGACCCCTTCGCCTTCCGGCCCGGTCCCTTGGAGCCGGCGGGCGGGATGTGGCGCTTCCTCTCCGGGACGCCAAATGTCCCGGCGCTGGCGGCCGCCGAAGCCGCGTACGGGGTCATCGAGGAGGTCGGCGTCGAGCAGATACGACGCCACTCGCTGTGGGCCACCCAGTGGCTCATCGACCTCGCCGACGAGCTGGAGATACCGCTCCGCTCGGAGCGCCGTCCCGAGTGGAGGGGTGGCACCGTGACCCTCGGCGTCGAGGACGAGGAGAAAGTGGCGCAGAGGCTGATCGAGCGGCGGGTGATCGTCGACAGCCGCCCCGGCGCTGGGATCAGGGTGGGACCGCACTTCTACACCAACAGAGACGACCTGGACCAGTTCCGCGCCGCACTGACCGAGATCTTGTGAGAGGAGCACCGTGATCGAGATCAGGCGTGATGCCGAGATCCACTCCGAGGAGGGCGGCTGGTTCTCGGCGCGCTGGCACTTCTCCTTCGACAATTACCGCGACCCGAAGAGGATGGGCATCGGACCGCTCCGTGTCTTCAACGACGACCGGCTCATCGCCGGCGCCATCTGGCCGATGCACCCCCACCGCGACGTCGAGGGGATCACCTATGTTGTCGAAGGGCATTTCCGGCACGAGGACAACGTCGGCGGCGGCGGAGTGCTCGAGCCTGGAGCGATGCAGCGGATGACGCTGGGATCCGGGGCGCTGCACTCCGAGCAGAATGCCTCGGAGACCGAGCCGATGCGGTTCCTCCAGTTCTGGATCCTCCCCGATACCGCCGGACTGACTCCAGGTGTGGAGCAGCGGCAGTTCACCAAAGAGGACTTCACCGACCGGCTCCTGCCCGTCCTCGGCCCCGAGGGGGGCGACGTGGTCAAGGTCCACCAGGACGCCGGCGCCTACCTGGCCCGGCTCAACCCCACCGTGTCGGTCGAACACGAAGTGGCCGACGGCAGGGGCGGCTATCTCTACGTCATCGGAGGTTCCGCCACCGTTAACGACGAGCAAGTGGCTTCTGGTGACGCCGCCGTGTTCACCGGCCCCGAGGAAGTCAAGGTCAACGCCGAAGACGTCACCGAACTGATCCTGGTGGACGTCCCGCTCGACTTCGAGCCCGTGGGCGTGTGGGCCGGCCGCTGAGACGCCCGCCGCTCAGGTGGCGGGACGCAGGTCGAGACGTCTGAGCAGTTGGGCGTTCAAGGCGACGATCACCGTCGAAGCGCTCATCAGCACGGCGGCCGCGGCGGGGTCGAGGACGATCCCGGCCCATGCCAGCGCCCCGGCGGCGAGGGGGATGGCGACCACGTTGTAGCCGGTGGCCCACACCAGGTTCTCGACCATCTTGCGATACCCGGCCCGCGAAAGCTTGATGGTGGCGACCACACCCCGCGGATCGTCGGAGGCGAGAACGATCCCGGCCGACTCGATGGCGACGTCGGTGCCGGCCCCGACGGCGATGCCGACATCGGCCTGGGCCAGCGCCGGAGCGTCGTTAACCCCGTCGCCGACCATCGCTACCCGGTGACCCTCGTCCTGCAGGTCGACGACGATGGAGTGCTTGTCCTCGGGGAGGATCTCCGCATGGATTTCGTCGATGCCCAACGTCTCCCCCACCGCATCGGCGACCTGGCGGGCGTCGCCGGTGACCATCTCCACCCGGATCCCGAGCCGCTTGAGCTCGCCCACGGCCTCGATGGCCTCGGGTCTGACCTCGTCCTCCAAAGACAGGGCGCCCACGACGCGGTCCCCTTCTACCACTAAGAGGATCGAGGCACCGCGGTTCCTCCACTCCTCGGCAGCGGCGGCGACCTGGTCGGGTACCTCGACTTGTCGCTCGTTCAGTAACGCCGGCCCTCCTACAGCTACCGCTTGCCCGGCAACGGTCGCCTCCACACCGCGCCCGCTCATGGAACGGAACCCAGAGGCGGCGGGGACCGGACCGTGAGCGGCGGCGACGATTGCGCGGGCGAGGGGATGCTCCGACTCGGACTCCACCGCGGCAGCCAACGAGAGCAGGCTGTCATCGTCGCCGTCGACGGCATGGACCCCGGTGACCCGGTGGCTCGCCTTGGTCAGCGTCCCGGTCTTGTCGAACAGAACCAGATCGATGAGTCGGACCTGCTCGAGAGCGAGCCTGTCCTTGACCAGGATCCCGTTGCGGGCGGCGAGCCCGGTGGAGATGGAGACCACCAAAGGGATAGCGAGTCCCAGGGCGTGCGGGCAGGCGATCACCAGCACCGACACGGTCCGCACCACCGCGTCGTCGGGACTCCCGGCGAGCAGCCAGGCGACGGCGGTCACCGCG
>DATADW010000280.1:0-6780 GCA_036258335.1 Acidimicrobiia bacterium | reverse complement strand
CTCGGGGCACCTACCGAAAACTCTTGCGCGTTACGTGGAGCGCCTCGTTTATCGACTGCCATCGCTCTGCGGTCCAGAGCCACAACCAACGTTGCTTCACGGCGACGCTCAACAACACAACTTCGTCAGCACCGATGACGGCGCCGTGGCAGCCGATGCCGCACCGTACTTCGGACACCCCGAGATTGACTTGACGCTTGTCGATTACTTCCAGCCAGTGCCCCAAGATGTATTTCACGCGTATCGTGATATCGCACCGATTGACGCCGACTTCGCGCAACGCCGCAATCTCTGGTGCATCTTTGTCGACCTGGCGTGCATCACAGTTGCGGCCGCCCCGTTTGATCGCTATGCGCTGGACCGCCTTACCCGCACAGCTCGCGACTACCTGTAAACGTCTCTATCGGCAAGCAAGACAACGCAGTCGAAGAGGGCGGAATCGGACGAGGCTAGTAACCCCCAGGTCAGAGCGAGCCGGAGAGGGGAATCGAACCCCTGACCTACGCATTACGAGTGTGATCAGGGCCAAAGTACCCCACGTAGCCACAAGGTGCGTTCTCCCTGGTCAGACCGGCTTTCCAGGCCTTGGGCGCATCCTCCTGAGTAGCCGAAATGAGTCTCCTGGTAGGTGCTCCGCCTACCAAACGCCTACCAAACGTGAGAACGATTCTCAGATCGGCAGACGGCAGACGGCAGACGGTCCCGGTAGATTCCCCAAGGAGTGTCACGACCCCGGGAGCTAGCCGGGGCCGTGAGAAGCCCACCGACTAGGGGGTGGACCATGGAGGACGATACCGGCGACGGCGACAAGCTCGAACGCCTCCGCCACGTCATGGAGGGCATCGACCCCGATGAGGTCGCCCGAATGGGCGAACCGCCGACACCGCGTGGGAAGTGGGACCGGTCCGACCCGAACGCCCGGTTCCCGTGGCTAGGAGTGATCGTGATCTTGGTGGGGGTGGCCTTCCTGGTCCTGATACTCGTGGTCGCCTATTTCGTTACCGGGGAGGACTGGGGGATCAACCTGCCGTTGCGTTGACGCCGCAACCGCGCCGATGGTCGGCTAGGACGGGTCGATCCGACAGCCCTTCTCTCCTGGCCGGTGGAAGAGACCGGACCCGGACAACTCCAGGTGGCCTGTGCCGAACACGAAGCCGTCGGCGCGGAGCCGATCAACGACCGCGGTCGCCCGGGCGGGATCCCACGACAGTTGTGCGGCGAGATAGCCAAGGGTGGCCGGTCGAGGACGCGGTCGTACTCGACCTGGACGAGCCCCTCGAGCAGGATCCTCCCCCTCGGCTCCCGGCGCGCCCCAAGACCGGCGCCTATCCCGAGGACTTCTACCAGGGCGTCGCCGCCCACTACCGCTATCACATCGGCCGCGACGAGAAGCCGGCCAAGGCGATGGCCAAGGGTTATTCGGTCCCGGTGAGGACCGTCCACGGATGGATATCGGAAGCGCGCCGTCGAGGTCACCTCGAGCCGGCGCCACGACAGGGAAGGGCAGGAGGCTGATGTCGACACAGGGAAGCGTCTACCGGCGCGGCAAGACGTGGACGTGGCATCTGAGCTGGAAAGAGGGCGGCCAGCAGAAGCAGGAGAAGAAGGGTGGATTCCCGACCAAGCCCAAGGCGCAGGCCGCTCTCGCCGAGAAGATCGAATCGTTGCGGACGGGGAGCTACGTGCCGACGAGCCAACTCACCGTTGGCGGCTACCTCGACACGTGGCTCGACTCGCTCGCGGTGACTGGGCACAAGCCCACCACGATCGCCGCCTACCGTGAGAAGGTCCGCTCCTACGTCCGCCATTCGATCGGGGACCTCAAGCTCCAGGAGGTCACGGCGCTCCACCTGGACCATCTCTACGAGAAGCTGCGAACCGGAGGCGGCAAAGATGGGAGACCGCTGGCGCCGGCCACTGTCCGCTACGTCCACGCCGTTCTGTCCAAAGCACTCGGGGACGCCGAACGCGAAGGGCTGCTCAAACGGAACCCGGCACGGCTCGCCTCACCGCCCTCGTTCTCTTCGGCGCGGTCGCCGGAGATGAAGGTGTGGGCACCCGAGGAGCTCGCCGCCTTCCTCGAGCAGACCGCCGACCACCACCTCTCGGCGCTCTTCCGGCTGGCGGCGCTCACCGGGATGCGGCGCGGCGAGATATGCGGACTCCGGTGGGACGCGGTCGATCTGGACGCCGCCACGATCCAAGTGACACGCACGCTCACTCCGGTGAACGGCGTCCCGGTGTGGGGGGAGCCGAAGACCCGGCGATCGCGCCGGACTGTGGAGATCGACCCGGACACGATGAGGACACTCCGGGCGCATCGGCGGGAGCAGCTCGAACTCCGGGTGCTCGTCGGGTCCGGCTGGCACGATCAGAACATGGTGTTCTGCGCTCCGGATGGCCGGCCTCTTCACCCGGACAACGTGGGAAGTTGGTTCGCCCGCGCCGTGGCGAAGAGTGGGCTCACCCGGATCAGGTTCCACGACCTGCGCCACACCCACCCGACCCATCTGCTCGCTGCCGGAGTGAACCCGAGGATCGTTTCGGAGCGGCTCGGCCACTCATCGGTGGCATTCACCCTGGACACCTACGGCCACGTCCTACCCGGCCAAGGAGCGGAGGCGGCAGCCCTCGCCGCAGGACTTCTCGGATCTGCGCCTACCAAACGCCTACCAAATCGGTAGGGCCCGCTCCACCCTTTTGCAGCAAAACCCCTGGTCAATGTGAGCCGGAGAGGGGAATCGAACCCCTGACCTACGCATTACGAGTGCGTTGCTCTGCCGACTGAGCTACTCCGGCGGGATGGGCGATGGTAGCCCCGGGCCGGCCCCCCAGAATGGGTCTCCCGGCCCAGTGTTAGGCGGGCTCATCGCCGGTACGATCTCCGCAGGGGAGTGTCCACGGGGGATGGGGAACGATGCATGCTGCCGCGCCGCGGGTGGGGATTGGGCTGCCCGTATACAACGGAGCCGACTATCTGTCGGCCGCGCTCGATTCGATCTTGGCGCAGACCTTCACCGACTTCGAACTGGTGATCTGTGACAACGCCTCCATCGACGCCACCGCCGAGATCGCCCGCTCCTATGCCGCTGCCGACTCACGGGTCCGTTTCGAACCGAGCCCGAGCAACGTCGGGCCCCACCTCAATCACTTGCGCGCCATCGAGTTGACAAGCGGCGAGTACTTCAAGTGGTTCGCCCATGACGACCTGATCGCGCCCACCTTCCTGGAGCGGTGCGTTGAGGCTCTCGACAACCACCCCAATGCCGTGCTGGCCGCGAGTCGGATCCAGGTGATCGACGATGCCGGGACGCTATTGGGGGAGACCGACCCTCCACCACGGATCAGGGAGCCACAACCGCACCTCCGGCTGCGTTCCTTCTGGCGACAGCCCCCGGTCCACCAGACCATGTACGGCGTGATCCGACGCTCCGCGCTGGAGCAGACCCATCTCATGGGTGACTGGTTCGCCGCCGAGCGGGCGCTCTTTCTCGAGCTGACGCTTCAAGGCGGATTCGAGCGGGTCGACGAACCGCTCGCCTCGCACCGCGAGCACCACGGTCGGTCCGATTACAAGGAGAACAAGGGTCAGTGGTGGGCACCGGAGCGAGGAGCGGTTCCTGAGATGGGGTACTGGAAACGCCTCGGTCATGGGGTCGACATGCTCCGTACGGCGCCGCTGAGCCGGCGGGAGCGAATGGCTTGTCTCATGGAGTACTTCCGGTACGGCTTCGCTCGCGCAGGTCACTGGATCCCGACGCTCATCAGGGAGTTGGGCCAGGCGGCCTCAACGCTGATCCGCTCCGCCGGTCGTCGCGCCGGCGCCGCCTGATCAGGAAGGGCTGTAGATGCGCCCGGCGGAAGCCGATACCGATGTGTGCTCCTCGGGGGTGGGGAGCGGTCCAAGGGGGAATGGCCGAAGCCGGCGTCTGAACGGGCCCGGCACCGAGGAGCAGTAGCAATGTGTGGCATCGCTGGCATCTATGAGCTGGGCGCCCTGATGGGTGGTGCCCCGGCCATGCTCGACGCCATCGCCCACCGAGGCCCCGACGCAGCCGGCGAGTACTGGCATCCGTCACCGCAGGTCTGGCTCGGCCACCGCCGGCTCTCCATCATCGACCTGTCCGAGGCGGCAAACCAGCCGTTCGTCTCCAACGGGCTCGCCATCGTCTTCAACGGTGAGATCTACAACTACCGCGAGCTGCGGCACCGACTCGAGGGCGAAGGGATTCGGTTCCGGACCTCCTCCGACACCGAGGTGCTGCTCGAGGCTTGGAGGCGGTGGGGAGCGCAGTCGCTCCGGATGCTGCGCGGTATGTTCGCCTTCGCAATATTCGAGGAGCGGACCGGGCGGCTCGTCATGGCCCGCGACCCATTCGGGATCAAGCCGCTCTTCATCCACCGCAACGGCAGCGGCCTCGCCTTCGCCTCCGAAGCGAAGGCTTTGGTGGCAGCGACCGGTCAACGCCTCGGAGTCGATCCCACCGGGCTGGTGGCGTCGCTCATGTATTACTGGCTCCCAGAGGAGCATTCCGCCTACCAAGGGTTGGAGAAGCTCCCGCCGGGGCATTGGGCCGAGATCTCACCTGGTGCCGGGTTGGCGGTCCACCGTTACTGGGACCCCATCGAGATGCTTGACCCGGCCGCGGACCTCTCCGCCGACGATCTGGCTGATGTCATCGAGGACTCGGTGCGCGCCCACCTCGTCGCCGACGTCCCAGTGGGTGCCTTTCTCAGTGGCGGGCTCGACTCCTCGATAATCACCGCGCTCGCCGCCCGTCACGACGCCGCCCTCAACTGTTACACCATCAAATTCCGCAGCGAGGATGCCTCGTTCGAGGCGATGCCCGACGATGCCCACTACGCCCGGATCGTCGCCCGACAGCTCGGCCTGCCGCTCCACGAGATTGAGATCGCCCCCAACATCGTCGACCTGCTCCCCCGGATGGTGCGGACTCTCGACGAGCCCATCGGGGACGCGGCAGCGATCAACACCGTCCTCATCTGCGAAGGGGCGCGCCAGGCCGGAATCAAGGTCCTGTTATCTGGGATGGGCGCCGACGAGCTCTTTGGCGGCTACCGCAAGCACCAGGCGGCACTGCTCGCCGCGCGGTACCGGCGACTCCCGGTGTCACTTCGCAACGGGCTGATCGAGCCGATGGTGGATCGGGTGCCAGTGGCGGGGAAACGGCGCGGGTTCCGCTACGCCCGTTGGGCCAAGCGCTTCGTCGGGTTTGCCTCCCTCCCCGAGTCGGAGGCCTTCCAGCGGAGCTACGCCCTGTTCGGCCGCCCCGAGTTTGCCGAATTGCTCGACCCCGACCTGATGCCTGTGGTCGACCGGTTGCTCGACGAGCACGCCGCCATCTATGAGCGCCCCGAGTCGCTCGACCCGGTGAACCGGATGTGCCTCACCGACGTCCAGATGTTCCTCGTCGGCCTCAACCTCGCTTACACCGACCGGGCCTCGATGGCGGCATCGACCGAGGTGCGGGTTCCCTACGTCGATCTCGAGGTGGGGCGGGCCGCCTTCGCTATCCCAGGAGACCGCAAGATCGTCGGCCGCCGCCGAAAGGCGGTGTTGCGCGATGCGGCTCGCCGCTGGCTGCCCGACGAGATCATCGAGCGACCCAAGGGCCTCTTCAGCGCCCCGCTGCGCGCCTGGATCAGGCGCGAGCTCAAGCCGATGATCGATGACCTGGTGCTTGACGGGACGCTGGTCCGATCCGGGTTCCTGCAACGCCCGGCGCTGGAGAGGTTGGTCGCCGAGGACCGCGCCGGGGTGGCCGATCGATCGAAGGAACTGTGGCAGCTGCTGACCATGGAGGTCTGGCTCGACGAGGTCGGCTCGGGACTGGGTACGCAGTTGGGGACGGAAATGACGGCAGGGAGACGATGAGACAGGTTGCGCAGAATTACCGAAGCGGGGAGTTGACCCTCCTCGAGGTTCCGGCGCCGGCGGTGCGCCCCGGCGGGGTGGTGGTGAGGACCGAGTGCTCGCTCATCTCGGCGGGGACCGAACGGATGAAGGTCGCCGAGAGCAAGCTCTCGCTGGCGGGCAAGGCGAGGGCGCGGCCCGACCAGGTGCGCAAGGTGGTGGAGAGCGCTACCCAACAGGGCGTCGTCGCCACCTACCGCAAAGCGATGAACCGACTCGACAGCTACACGCCCCTCGGCTACTCGCTGGCCGGGGTTGTGGTCGAGGTCGGTGAGGGTGCCGACGAGTTCCGGGTGGGGCAGCGGGTGGCGTGCGCCGGCGACCAGTACGCCCACCACGCCGAGTTCAACTGGGTGCCAACCAACCTTTGTGTCGCCGTCCCCGACGGTGTGGCCCCCGAGGCGGCCGCCTTTGCCACCGTCGGCTCGATCGCCCTCCACGGTTTCCGACGCTCCGGGGCGGTGCTGGGTGAGACCGCAGTCGTGATCGGGCTCGGTCTGGTTGGACAGTTGCTCGTCCAGATCCTCCGCTCCGCAGGGGTGCGGGTGATCGGTGTCGATGTCTCCGCCGAGCGATGCGACCTTGCGGTCAAGATGGGGGCCACGGCGGCCGCTCCTCCCGGCTCGGCCGAGTTCGAGCATGTCCGCGAGGCGCTGGAGGACTTGACCGATGGCGCCGGGGCCGACCATGTCTTCCTCACCGCCGGGACGACCGAGCGCGACCCGGTCTTGCTGGCCGCCGAGCTCGCCCGCGACCGGGCCACCGTGGTCGACATCGGCAAGACCAACCTCGATCTGCCCTGGAACAGCTACTACGACAAGGAGCTCGAAGTCAGGCTGTCCCGC
>DATADW010000279.1:0-1907 GCA_036258335.1 Acidimicrobiia bacterium | reverse complement strand
GTCCTTGACATGGACGTCTATCTTCGGCCCGTAGAAGGCCGCTTCGCCGTCGGCGACCCGATAGGGCACACCACCGGCGTCGAGAGAGGCGCGCAGCGCGGCAGTCGCCTCTTCCCACAGCGCGACGTCGCCCATCGCCTTTTCGGGGTCACGAGTGGAGAGGTCCGCTTCGAATTCCTCAAACCCGAAATGGCGCAGCCAAGTGAGGACGAAGTCGAGGTGGAGATCGAGCTCTTCACCCACTTGATCACGGCGGCAGAAGGTGTGTGAGTCGTCCTGGGTGAAGCCCCTTGCCCGGAGCAGCCCGTGGAGCACACCGGAGCGCTCCCGGCGGTACACCGAGCCGAGTTCGGAGAGGCGCACGGGGAGGTCGCGGTAGGAGTGGCCGTGGCTGCGGTAGATGAGAACGTGGAACGGGCAGTTCATCGGCTTGACCCGGTACTCGACGCCCTCGTCGACCTCCATCCCGGGGAACATGTTCTCGGCGTAATAGTCGAGATGCCCAGATGTGTGCCATAGCTCGGAGCGGGCCACGTGCGGCGATATGACGAACTGAAACCCAAACCGCTCATGGAGCCGGCGGCTGTGATCCTCCATCAGCTTGCGGATCATGCCGCCGTTGGGAAGCCAGACCGCCAGCCCCTGACCCAGCTCGCGCGGGAAGGCGTAGAGCCGCAGCTCGGGCCCCAGCCTCCGGTGATCTCTCAACTCAGCCTCCTCGAGCCGGTGCAGGTGGTCATCGAGCGCCTGCTTCGACTCCCAAGCTGTCCCGTAGATCCTCTGCAGCTGGGGTCGGCGCTCATCCCCGCGCCAGTAGGCGCCCGCCGTACGTAGCAGAGTGAAGGCACGGATCCGCCCCGTGGAGGGAAGATGCGGCCCCCGGCACAGGTCGACGAACCCGTTGTTGCGGTAAACCGAGACCACCTCGCCACCACCCGTCTCCCCTGGGTCGACCGACTCGATTATCTCTTGCTTGAACGGCTGTTCGGAGAACACGTCGAGGGCCTGCTCTCGGGTCAGCTCCTCACGGGAGAATGGTTGGTCTTCGGCGACGATGTCGTACATCCGGCGCTCGATCGCAGCCAGATCTTCGGGTGTGAACGGCCGGCCGATGTCGAAGTCGTAGTAGAAGCCGTCCTCGATCGGAGGGCCGATGGCGAAGTGAGCCCCCTGGTGGAGGTCGAGCACCGCCTGGGCGAGCACGTGGGCAGTCGAGTGTCGGATCACCTCCCTTCCCTCTTCGCTTCCCGCCACCAGGACCTCGAACGGCCCACCCCCGGGTAGGGGTCGGCTCAAGTCGAGCAGTTGACCATCGAGCCTTGCGGCGACTGCGGCGCGGGCAAGCCCGGCGCCGATCGAGGCAACGACGTCGTGCCCAGTGACACCCTCTGGGTGCTCCTGATGCGATCCGTCGGGGAGGATCAGTTCGATCATCGGATTGCTCTGGTCATGTTGGGGCGGGTTAGCGTACCGGCCGCCGCTTTGTTCGATTCCTGGTTTTGCCCATGTCTAGATCGCGAAATACGCGGGAATCGACCGTGGCGGCGGTACGGTGCGCCGGTTGGCCGCTCGGTACACCGACGGGCAGCGAGCGAGGAGGAACCGGGTCGTGGAGACGGTGGTGGTGGCCATGGCGGCGGCGGGGGCTGTGATGCTCGCCGTGAGGCTGAGGCGCTCACCGGAGGCCGGGTTCGATCTGGACGTCCCGCCGATCGCCGCAGATGACGTACCCGATCTCCCCTGCCCGTGGTGTGAGGCACCCACGATCGAGGAAGACCCGCTCTGCCCCTCGTGTGGGCGTCGTTTCGGTCCGCTCGTTCTTCGCTAGGGCGGGCTCCGGCTCCCAGACAGCGGCATCGTCACCATCGGAGCACCAGGGCGCGATCGACATGGTCGAGGTAGAAGCC
>DATADW010000278.1:0-9596 GCA_036258335.1 Acidimicrobiia bacterium | reverse complement strand
AAGAGGTGGACCTGGGTGAGTTGCTCGAAGGGGCCGCCGAGGCGCTCGCCCCGATTGCAGCAAAGCGATCGGTTGGGGTCTCGGTCGGCGTTCGCGGTCCTGTTCCAGTTCGAGCGGATCCGGTGGCGCTGGGGCGGGCCGTGCGGAACCTGCTGGAAAACGCCATCCGCCACGCACCCTCCGGGACCGACGTGGAGATCGATGCCGAGGCCGATGGCAGGTCGGCGGTGGTGAGGGTCAGCGACCGCGGCCCTGGGTTCCCGGAGGGATTCACCGCCCGGGCCTTCGACCCCTTCACCCGCCCCGATCCATCGAGGGCACGCGCCGACGGCGGAGCGGGTCTCGGGTTGGCGATTGCCAGTGGCATCGTCGCCGCCCACTCCGGGACCATATGGATCGACGACGCGCCGGGCGGGCAGGTGGCCTTCCGGATCCCGGTCGACCACCGCCCACCCGATTGACTCACTTCTGTCGATGCTTGGCGGGCCGGCGCCAGGTAGCTTCCGAGGGGTGGCGAGAGAACCCACAGTTCTCGCGATCGTGCTCGCCGGGGGCGAGGGGAAGCGGCTCTACCCACTTACCCGAGATCGGGCCAAGCCGGCGGTCCCCTTTGGCGGGCTCTACCGGCTGGTCGACTTCGTTCTCTCCAACCTGGTCAACGGCGGCATGCGCCGCATCGTGGTGCTCACCCAGTACATGAGCCACAGCTTGGACCGCCACATCGCCCTGACCTGGCGGCTCTCTCCCTTGTTGGGGAATTACGTGGCCCCGGTCCCGGCACAGATGAGGCGCGGTCCCCACTGGTTCGCCGGGTCGGCCGACGCCGTCTATCAGAACCTCAACATCGTCGAGGACGAGTACCCCGACTACGTGATCGTGTACGGCGCCGACCACATCTACCGGTTGGACCCTCGCCAGATGCTGGCCGCACACATCGAGTCTGGCGCCGGCGTCACGGTCGGCGGGATCCCTGTGCCGCTCGAGGAAGCGAGCGCCTTCGGGATCATCGATTCCGATGCCACCGGGAAGATCGAAAGCTTCCTGGAGAAGCCGGCGGAGCCGCCATCGATGCCCAGCGATCCGACGCGTGCCTACGCCTCGATGGGCAACTACATCTTCACGACGCCCACGCTGGTGGACGCCCTCCGCACCGATGCCGAGTCCACTTCGAGCAAGCACGACATGGGGGGCAACATCATCCCCCTGCTCACCGAGGCGGGCGATGCGTGGGTTTACGACTTCGACCGCAACCAGGTGCCGGGGGAAACGGAGCGGGAGCACGGCTACTGGCGCGACGTGGGGACGCTCGATGCCTACTACCAGGCGAGCATGGACCTGGTGTCGGTGGAGCCCGTCTTCAATCTGTACAACATGGACTGGCCGATCCTCACCTGGCACTTCCCCCACCCACCGGCCAAGTTCGTCCACGAGAGCGCCGACAGGGCCGGCCGGGCACTCAACTCGCTGGTGTCGCACGGGGCCGTGGTTTCGGGTGGGCTGGTCCGGGGATCGATCCTCTCGCCGGGGTGTCGGGTCAACTCCTACGCCCTGGTGGAGGACTCGGTGCTTTTCGAGAACGTCAGAGTGGGCCGAAACGCGGTTGTGAAGCGCGCCATCATTGACAAGAACGTGGAGATCCCTGACGGGTTCCAGGTCGGGGTCGATCTCGATCACGACCGGAGCCGGTTCACCGTATCCGACGACGGGATTGCGGTGATCGGGAAGAACGAGAAGGTGGCGTGAGCGCAGCGGAGCGGTTCCCCTTCCCCGAGGTCGCCGATCTGCCAGAAGACCTCCGGGAGCGGATCGACGCTGTCGCCGCCAAGACCGGCTTCATCCCCAACGTCTTCCTGGTCATGGCCCGCCGCCCCGACGAGTTCCGAGCCTTCTTCGCTTATCACGACGCCCTGATGGAGAAGGAAAGCGGGCTGACCAAGGCCGAGCGGGAGATGATCGTGGTGGCCACCAGCGCCGCCAACGACTGCCCGTACTGCGTCGTCGCCCACGGGGCGGTGCTTCGGATCAGGGCCAAGGACCCGCTCATCGCCGACCAGGTGGCGGTGAACCATCGCACCGCACCGGTCACCGTGAGGCAGAAGGTGTTGCTCGAGGTGGCCGTAAAACTCGCCCGCACCCCCGAGGAGTTTGAATCGACCGATCTCGAACGGCTGCGCGAGCAGGGGTTCAGCGACGAGGACATCTGGGATATCGGCGCCATCGTGGGGTTGTTTGCCTTGTCGAACCGGATGGCCCACCTCACCGATCTGCGGCCGAATCCGGAGTTCTTCAACCTGGGCCGCTGATCCGCCAACCCATGGTTGACAGGAACCTCCTTGACATCTTTCGCTCGGTTCGATATTCTTCGAACGCGATGATGACTCCCGAGGCACCCAAGATCCGTGATCTGACCGGCGGACGAATCAGGCTCCCCATCGATCTGATCACCTCGCCGGTGGTCGATTTATTGATCGCCGCCTGGGCGAGAGAGATGGACCACGAGGAGCAAGCCACCTACGAGGTAGGTGTCGAGTGGTTCGATGAGCTGGCCAAGCGGGTCCCCGACGACCTCGTCGCCGAAATGGGCGAGCTGGGTGGAGCATGGGGAACCACGTGGTTCGGCGTCATGGGTCTGGTGGCCGGGGCACCGGAGCCAGACGACCCCGACAGCTTCTTCGATTGGCTCGCCGATCTCGACCCGACCGAGCTTCGGCTGGCACTCATCAGCGGGAAGCACGGAGGGCCACCGACGCAGGTCCACCGCCGGGCGGCGGGCGGGGACACCGCCGCGTTGGAGGAAGCGCTGGCCGAGTACGTCGGCAAGGAGGAATTCACCGATGCGATCCGGCGCCTGATGCTGCTCGATCCGCGCTCGCTGGTGTCGCGGGTGACCGCCGCCCTGCGCCGGTTCTGGTGGGAGTGCCTGGCGCCGATGACGGAAGAGTGGCCGGCTGCACAGCAGCGCGACGCCGAGATGAAGCGATCCCAGGTGGGCTCGACCTCCCCGGAGGGTCTCATCGAGTTGGCGACCAACGGGCTCGACTACCGCATCCCAGCCGGGGTGACGCGACTTGTGTTGGCCCCTTCGGTCCTCCTTCGCCCCTGGTCGGTGATCGACGACCACGGGTCGATGCTCATCGTCATCTACGGCGTCGCCGACGAGTACCTATCAGCCGATCCTGACGCCCCGCCTGGGTGGATGGTCAAGACCTACAAGGCTCTCGGCGACGAGCGGCGGCTTCGAATCCTGCGCCGGCTGGCCGAGGCCGAGGCCAGCCTCGATGACCTCGCCGAGATGCTTGGGTTGGCCAAGTCGACCGTTCACCACCACCTTGGGATCCTGCGTGGCGCCGGGTTGGTACGGGTGGTGATCGGTCGGCACGGCGAGACCTCCCGTTATGGGGCACGCACCGGGATGACCGCCGAGGCATCGGCGGCGCTGGGTTCATACCTGACCACCGAAGCCGGAGCGACGGCTTCAGGACACGAGTCCGCCTGACGAGCAAGGAGCAAGCAAACCGCGATGTACGACACCGGCGGTATCGCCAAGGCAAGGATGAATGAGCTGTTGCGAGAGGCGTCGTCTCGCCGTGCGGTCGACGAAGGCTGGGTAACCCCTCCCCGCCCTGTCGCGTTGCGCGACCGAGTGGGGTTCGGTCTGATCACGCTGGGGCTGCACCTCTTGGGTCGCGACGCCTTCGCCGAGGGTCTCCCGCCGGTGAAGCGGACCGCGGCCTGACCTTCATCGAGAACGGTCTTCGAGCACACAAGCGACGTCCGATGTGGCGACCTCCGTCGCCCGGAGAAGCACCAACAAGTGGTAGAGCACGTCGGCCGCTTCTTCCGCCACGCGGGCCGATGAACCCTCACCAGCGGCGTGATCCTTGGCGCTGAAAGCGAGCTCTCCCGCTTCCTCTAGCACCTTTCTCGCCACCCGGTCGACACCTCCATCGAGCAACTCGACGGTGTAGGAGCCCTTCGGGCGTTGCTCCGCCCGCTTCGCCACCACTCCCTGGAGGCGCTCGAGGATCGAACCCAGGGTCGTCCCCTCGCCGGCGCCGTCGAAGCAGGAGGTCGTGCCGGTGTGGCAGGCAGGACCGGCCGCGTTGACCGTCATCAGCACTGTGTCGCCATCGCAGTCGAGCCCGATGCCGACGACCTCCATGGTGTTGCCGCTGGTAGCTCCCTTGCGCCACAACTCGGCCCGCGCCCGGCTCCAGAAGTGGGCCTGCCCGCTGGTGACGGTGGTGGTGAGCGCGGTGCGGTCCATCCAGGCGACCATGAGCACCCGCCCGGTGGCGGCGTCCTGAACCACCGTGGGCACCAGCCCCCGCTCGTCCCAGACGACGGCATCTGGGTCGATCACGCCGCTTCTCGCACCGGGATGCCGGCGGTGGCGAGGGCCCCTTTGATCTGGTTGATGGTGAGTGTCCCTCGGTGCAACGTCGATGCGGCGAGCACCGCCGCTGCCCCGCCCTCGGTCACGGCATCGACGAAGTGGGCTGGGACGCCAGCGCCACCCGAGGCGATGACAGGAACATGGGAGACGGCCGTGGCTGCGGCGAGCAGGTTCAGGTCGTAGCCGTTGTTGGTGCCGTCCCGGTCGATCGAGGTGAGCAGGATCTCACCGGCTCCCCGCTCAACCCCCTCGGCGATCCAGTCAATTGGGTCGCGCCCGGTTGGGGCACGGCCGCCGTTGACCACCACCTCCCACCGCCCGGCGGCCGAGGATTGGGCGTCCACTGCCAGCACTACGCACTGGCGACCAAAGGCGGCGGCGCAGCGATCGATCAAGTCGGGAACTGCCACCGCCGCAGTGTTGACCGCCACCTTGTCGGCACCGGCGCGCAGCACCGACCGCATGTCCTCGGGTGAGCGGACACCGCCTCCGACGGTGAGCGGCACGAACACCTCCCGGGCGGTCCGGTGCACCAGATCGAGCAGAGTTGCCCGCTCCTCGGGAGCGGCGCCGATGTCGAGGTAGCAGATCTCGTCAGCACCCTCGGCGGTGTAGCGGGCGGCCAACTCGACGGGGTCACCCTCGTCCACCAGATCGACGAAGTTGACCCCCTTCACGACGCGTCCACCGGCCACGTCGAGACAGGGTATGACCCGCGTCCGCAGCATCACATCCCCGTTCTGACGTCACCAAACGCGGCCATTGCCCCTGCCGTGACGCCGCAACGGATTGAGTCAACGAAGTTGGCCAGGATCCGGAGACCGGTGGCGGCGCTCCGCTCGGGATGAAACTGGACACCGCACACCTCACCCCACCGCACGGCGGCCACGAATGGCGCGTCGTACTCCGCACTGGCGACCACCACTGCCGGGTCATCGGGCATCGCGGCGTAGCTGTGGACGAAGTAGCCGAGGGCCCCGTCGCGCAGTCCATCGAATAGCGGATCGGGTTTCTCGACGAGGATGTCGTTCCAACCGATGTGGGGAAGCCGGCGCGCCTTGAGCCGGCGAACCTCACCGGGGAGGATCCCTAGGCAGTCGGCACCGTCCTCCTCGCTCCTTTCGAACAGAAGCTGGAGACCGACGCAGATCCCGAGCATGGGACCGTCCCATCCCCTGAGGGGCTCCACCATTCGAGCGGAGCGGAGCCGCTCCATCGCCGCTGCGGTGGCGCCTACACCGGGGAGGACAACCCCATCGCACCCTGTCAAACCGGCGGGCCCTGCCGCCACCCTCACCGTGGCGCCCGCTCGTTCCAGCCCTTGCGCGATCGAGACCAGGTTCCCAGCGCCATGGTCGACCACCGCCACCAGCGGAGCGGTCATAGGACGCCTTTGGTCGATGGGATTCCCTGACGTCTCGGGTCGATCTCGACGGCGCCGCGCAGCGACCGGGCCAGCGCCTTGAAGGCGGCCTCGGCGATGTGATGGTCGTTCGCGCCCATCGCCTCGAGATGGAGCGTGATCCCGGAGGCCCGGCAGAGCGCTTCGAGGGCGTGGGGCAGGTTCTGGGTGGTGAGGTTGCCGATCCGCTCGTTGCGCAGCTCGAGTTCGATGACGGCGAACGGCCGTCCACCGGCGTCGACCGAGGCGCGGGCGGTGGCCTCGTCCATGGGGACGACCGCGTCGCCGAATCGGGTGATACCGGAGCGGTCTCCAAGTGCGTGGGCGATGGCCTCACCGAGGACCAGAGCCACGTCCTCGACGATGTGATGGTCGTCGACCTCGAGGTCCCCGGTGGCCTCGATCTCGAGGTCGAAGAGGGCATGGTGTGCCAGCGATCCGAGCAGGTGGTCGAGGAAGCCGACCCCGGTCGAGACGGAGCTGCGGCCCGATCCATCCAGTTCCAGCGCGACCCTCACTTTCGTCTCCCTGGTCTCGCGGCTTGTCTCTGCACTTCGTGACATCATCCAGTCCTCTCCACCGCGGACAACAGCCGCTCGTGATCGCCCGGGGTTCGCACGGTGACACGAAGGTGGTCTTCCAGCCTTGACCCCGGACGGAAGGAGCGCACCACCAGGCCCTGCTCCCACATCAGCGTGTCGGCCAGGGCACCGGCCCCCGGTCCCACTCGGCCGAGGACGAAGTTGCACACGCTGGGGAGCATCACCCAACCCAACTCCGCCAGCCCTTCCGAGAGCTCATTGCGGCCATCTGCGATGAGTTGGACCATGTCCTTCGCGTCCTCCGGCCTGCGCAGCGCTTCGGAGGCGATGGCTGCGGAGAGCGATGACACGCTTCCCGGCGGACGGCAGCGCTGCAGCTCCGCCGCAAGTAGGGGAGCGGTGATGGCGTAGCCCACCCTGATCCCACCGAGCGAGAATGCCTTGGAGAGGGTGCCCAGCACAACGAGGTTGGGCCACCTCTCCACCCATGGCGCCCAACGGTCGCCGGTGAACTCGGCATATGCGGCATCGATGACGACCACACCGGCGCTGGCTTCGAGCACGGCCTCGATCTCGTCGTCGGTGTCGCGCCGTCCGGTGGGGTTGTTGGGGACGCAAAGCCAGACCACGTCGGCCCCGGCGGCAGCGTGGATGAACCGCTCGGGCAGGGCGAAGTCAGGTGGTTCGCGCCAGACCAGCTCGAGCTTCGCCTCGCGCTGGCCAGTGGCGACGGCGTACATGGCATAGCTGGGTGGGGCGCTCACCGCCACGCCACCGACGGGGAGAAAGGCGCGGGCACAGAGGTCGATCAGCTCGTCCGCCCCGGCGCCGGGCACCACCTGCTCGGGGGCGCACCCGATGTAGCCCGCCACCGCCTGGCGGAGCGGGAAGTAGTCGGCACCGGGGTACTCATTGAGCCCGGGCGCCAACTGCGCCGCCAGATTGGCCGCCCAAGCGGGCGAGAGCGGGGAGGTGTTGTGGTCGAATCGGACCACTTGGGACGGGTCTATCTCCGCCCGCCGGGCGATCTCCTCAGTAGTCGGCTGCCACACGTAGATGGGACGGCTCACGACTTGTCCTCGAACCGGAGCTCGGCTGCCAGCCGATGGGCGGTCAGCCCCTCGGCGTCGGCCAATACGGCAATGGTCGGCCACAGCCGGCGGAGGCCTGCCTCGGTCAGCGTTTGAACCTGGCGCCACGATCCGAAGTCCTCCACGGAGAGCGGGCCGTACGCAGCTGCCAGCCCACCGGTGGGAAGGACGTGGTTGGCCCCGGTGGCGTAGTCGCCGGCCGACTCGGGCGACCAGCGACCGACGTACACCGATCCGGCAGAGGTGATCGCCTTGGAGTCCGTCTCTGGGTCGGTGGTGAGGATGGTGATGTGCTCGCCGGCGTACTCCTCGGCGAAGGCGACCGCCTGGTGATGGTCGGCGGCGATCACCGCCATCCCGTGGTCGGAGATCGCCCTCTCCAGGATCTCGCTCCGGTCGAGCAAGGCGAGAAGACGCTCGATCTCGGCATCGACCCGATCCGCCAGCCCAGGGTCGGCTGTGACCAGCACGGCGGGCGAATCGGGGCCGTGCTCCGCCTGACAGAGGAGGTCCACCGCCACCAGTCTCGGGTCGGAGGCGCGGTCGGCGAGGACGCAGACTTCGCTGGGACCAGCCGGCATGTCGATGGCACAGACCCCGAGCACATGGAGCTTGGCCGCGGTCACCCAGGTGTTGCCCGGGCCGACGATCTTGCCTACCTGCCGGATGGTCTCGGTTCCGTGGGCGAGCGCCGCCACCGCCTGTGCACCACCCATGGCGTACAGCTCGTCGATCTCGAGCAGGCTTGCCGCCGCCAAGAGCGCCTGAGCCATCACCCCGTCCGGGCCCGCCGGGCTGGCTACGACGATCTCACCGACACCGGCCAGCCGAGCGGGGACGACCGTCATCACCAGGGTCGATGGGTAGGCGGCGAGCCCGCCGGGCACATAGGCCGCGACCCGGTGCAGCGGTGACCACCGCCGTTCCACCACCACCCCCGGCGTGGTTTCCACGGCCACATCGGCAGGGATCTGGACCCGGTGGAACGCGGTCACCGACTCGATGGCACGCTCGAGCGCAATCCGCACCGGTCTCGGGAGTTTCGCCAGCGCCGCACGCTGCTCATCCTTCGATACCAGCGCGCCCTCCCTTCTGCCTCCGCCGTGCTCTCTTCCCGCCTCGGCGAGGGCGGCGTCGCCCCCAGCACAGACCGCGTCCACGATGGCGGCGGCCCCCTCCATCACCGCTCTGTCGGGCATCGCCGATCGCCCGGTGAGCGCTCGCCGCTCCTCGGGCGTCAGCGTTTCGAGCACGACCCTGGTCAGCACGTTGCGGTGTCCGTGATGGTGCGGGTTGTGCCCGGCCGGTGCAACCGGCAGGCCACTGTGGGTCGGCTGGGGATTCCGGTCACGGGATCAACTGCTCGATCCGAAGGACCAGGATTCCTTTGGCGCCCGCTGCCTCCAACTCGGGCAGGATGTTCCACACATCGTCGGCATCCACCACCGAGTGCACCGCCACCCAGCCTTGCTCGGCGAGCGGCACGACGGTGGGGGCCTCCAACCCGGGGATGACCCCTCCGATCCTGTCGACCGCCTCGACCGGGGCGTTGAGCAGCACATACCGGCGACGCCGTCCGGCGACCACCGCGGTCAGGGCGGTCGAAACCTCGGCCACCTTTGTGGCGCGCTCGCTGCGGGCGCCAGCCCCGGCCGCCAGGACCGCCTCGCTGCCGAGGAGCGTCCCCACGACCCGTAGCCCATTGACCAAAAGGGTGCTCCCGGTGGACACGAGATCGACGATGGCGTCGGCGACTCCGAGGGTCGGGGCGACCTCCACCGAGCCGCGTAGCGGGATTATGGCGACGCTGACACCGAGGTCCTCGAAATAGCGGGCGGTCACGTTGGGGTGGGCGGTGGCCACGCGAAGACCGGCGAGCTCCTCCGGCTTCTCGACCGCCGAGGCCGCGGGGACGGCAAGCGCCAGCCGGCAGTGGCCAAACCCGAGCTCGGCGAGCACTTCCGGCTGACCGCCGTGTTCGGCGAGCAGGTCCTGGCCGGTGATCCCCAGATCGACCACGTCATCGGCGACAAGCTCGGGGATGTCCTCTGCCCGAACGAAGAGAAGATCGAGCTCGACGTTGCTCACCCTGACCGAGAGCGAGCGGTCGGTCTGCTCGAACACCAGGCCGGCGTCACGCAGCAGGGAGGCAGCCGGTTCCTGGA
>DATADW010000277.1:0-7321 GCA_036258335.1 Acidimicrobiia bacterium | reverse complement strand
ATGAGGCACTGCGCGACTTCGTGCGATCCCATCCCTTCGTCTCGTTCCGACCGGCCGACACTCGCAGCATGATCGAGCGATGATGGCCACCGAAATCTCCACCTGACCTTCCTTCTCCACCCCAGATAAGCCCGATGCACGCCGCATCGAAGGTCATGGAGACTCGGTCGCTCAGTAGGTCTCGAACAACGAGAGCCGGGGTCACCGCTCAGTCTGGACCGGTGTTGACTGCCAGACGGTGCTGGAGCCGCCGCCTTGTTACAAGTCTCCTAAACATGCCCATCCACGATGCGGACGTGGCTGCTCCCAGAGTCGGAGTCTGGTGGAGTTGGGAGTCTGGCGGCCGCTTCCTTCCCTCCATCCAGCGGCCGCGCGTCGATCACGCGTCCGGCATCTGGGTTGTCGACCTGATTACTATATCGGGTCGGCCGCCCCAATCGTTCGTGGGCGCCAGCGGCACGGGAGTGGCGCCGGTCCGTTTGTGCTCGCCCGTTCCGCTGGTGGTGCCCGAGGTCTGTCTTCCCTTGGGGCCTGCAGTGCTCGACCTCCCGAGCTTGGAAATCGCCCGGTTTGCCGACAGGGGGAACCGGAGCCAATACGGAACTAGAAACGGTCGAAAGGCGACAGAGCCAAGAACCTCGAACGCTCAGGGATGCGCCGTATCGTTGTTGGTCGGAATCAGTCGGATGATCGGGAATCGCCGGGTGGTGGCGCGCTCATAGAGCTCATAATCCGGAGAATGCCGCAGAATCCGCTCCCACCAGCGAGCCGCCTCTTCGGGCCCGAGTTCGGTGGCGTCCACAGGAATCCGCTTTCCGTCTACCTCGACGACCGCCTCCGGGGTCGTCGTCAGGTTGAAGTACCAGCCTGGATGCGTCTCGCCCCCGTCGTTGGCGGCGACCACCACCATTGCGTCACCGTCGGGGAAGTACTGCAGCACGACCGTGCGGTCGCGTCCCGACCGCCTTCCACGTGTCGTCAAGAGAAGGGCGTGGACCTTCCAGCGCTCAGCCAACCATCCTCTGGTTCGATGCATGGCCCACACGCCGAGCGGGCTGAGATGCTTGTCGAGTCCCCGATGAATGGACAGCTTCACGCGTTCGCGGCGAGATAGAGGTCGCTGACTCCCGGCGACAGACGAAGTGCTCACGCCTTCTCAATACTGTAAGGGCGTGTGCTGTGATAGGGCCGAATTGCCTACATGGGTCCGAACTTGCGTTCTTCTTGAGCTGAGACGTCACTCTTACTGCTCCCTGACGTATCAACCTCAAACCCCAGGCACCACCAAGAGGTTGCCGTTACGCGTCTCCGTCCCCTGTCAACCGGCTCCCAATCAGCGTTCGTTATCCAACTCATAAGAGCTTCGCCTTCGGGCCGTGAGGCAGCTACGCGGCGGACTCCCTCCAAACCTGCCGTGTACTCAAGGTTTGTGTCTGTCCTCCGACACGAAGGAAATCCTATAAGTTTCAGAGGGTTTCTTCGCGAAGCCGGCTGCTTTGGTTCCGATTTCCAGCCGACGCCGTTCCGCGTGTACCTCGGCAATCCACCGCCCGACGACGTCGCCGATGTCTGGTTGTGACTCAAGACCGGCTCGGTAACGCTCGAGTTGCTGGCCGCACCGGGCGATCCGTTCCCGGAGGTCGGTCCGCCGTCGTTCGATGTAGGGGTCGGGGGGTTCGGTGCCGGCAATGAGTTGGCATATGCTGTCAGTCTGGTCCTCGTCAAACAGAGTTGCCGCTGCCAGGCAGCACCCTGGAACGCCCGGATGAGGCGGCGACCGGCAGGCGGTGCGCGTCGGTCAGGATGCTCCTGGGGAGCGGATTAGCCCGGCTGGTACCGGCTCACAAGGAAACCCGCGCCCTGGGTATCCCGAAGTGCCGCCATCCTGACCTCACCGAAATCCATGGCAGGCATCTGCACTGCCCCGCCCAGTTCGGTGGCTAGTTGCACCATGGCGTCGGTGTCATCGACCGCGAAGGTGACACTCCAGTTTGGCGCCACGGCGTCGGGGAACTGATCAGCCGTCATGGGTCTGATCCAGCCAATGGTGTCCTCGAAGCCCGGTGGCCACCCGGCAGCGGCCTGGCGGCGGCGCAGGTCGAGGTCCTTCAAGTCGAGGATGTGCCCGTAGCCGGGCCTCCGGAACATCGTGGCCTGCCCAAAGCCGAGATCGACCGTATCGGCCTCCCAGCCGAACACTGCGCCGTAGAACGCCTTGCACCCTTCCGGGTCACGCGTGTTGAGATCGCTCCAGTTCCAAGTGTTCGGCTCGTTGACCAATTGAGCACCGATGTGCTGATTCGCCTCCCATACGGAGAACACGGCTCAGAACGGATCGGTGAAGGTGGCCATGCGACCGGCGTCGAGGAAATCGAACGGCTCCATGAGGGTGGTCCCGCCCGCCTCCTCAACCTTCGCCGCGGCATCATCGGCGCTGTCAACTGCGATGTAGGTGCTCCACACCGGGGTCGTGGGCATCCCCTCCCGGACGGACCCCACCGCCGCGACGTCACGGCCCCGACGCTTAGCCAGGAAGTACTGCCCGGGAACGTCGGCCGGCATCCGATCGACGAACTCCCAGCCGAAGAGGCCCCGATAGAAGGCCACCGCAGCTTCCGGGTCGGGCTGCGCGGTATCGATCCAGCAGGGCACGCCGGATGGGTACGCATCTCGCTCGAGGACCATTGCCAAGTCTCCCCGCTCAAAGTCGCGGTTCAACCTATAGGCGCCCAGCCGGGGGTCGCCCTGGTTGCGCTAGGACCAGCTTTGAACGACGAGCCGATCTGAACTTGTGCATCAAGAAAGGCGCTTGTCGCGGTTGACTGGTCACGTTCCCCACGGCTATCCGCTCAGCCAGCAAGGCTTCAACGATATGTACGCCCTGCACAACCGGTTCGGGGTCAAGTTGCCCTACGAGTAGCGGTGAGGCCCAAGCTGCCGGGGCTCGGCTCCGCGCCGCGGTCCTAGCATCGAGCCGGGGGACGGGGTAGGAGCCGGCATGTTTGAGACAGCCCGCGCCGCGGTGGAAGCGGCACTTGCCGGGGGCGCGGTGTACGCCGACGCCCGAGTGGTCACCTCCCGACGCGAGGAGCTGCTCGGGCGGAACGGCGAGATGGAGGCAGCCGATCGCAGCGAGGCGGCCGGGGTCGGGGTGCGGGCCCTGATCGGTTCCTCGTGGGGCTTCGCCGCCACCAGCGATCTCGAAGCGGCGGAATCAGCCGGGTCCCGGGCCGCCGCCATCGCCCACGCCTCGGCATTGGTGCCTGGCCCCGACCTACATCTCGCCGAGGTCCCCGCCGTGCAGGATCGGTATGTCACCCCGGTGGTGGAGGACCCGTTCGCGGTTCCGCTGTCCGAGAAGGCGGATCTGGTTGTGGGCGTCACGGACACCATGGCCTCGGTGCAGGGCATCAAGGTGGCCCACGCCTACCTCAGGTTCTGGGAGACCGAGAAGTACCTCGTGTCGAGCCAGGGCCACGAGATCCACCAGCGGCTGGTCGAGTCGGGGGGCGGGATGGACGCCACCGCGGTCGGGGAGACCGAGACCCAGCGCCGCTCCTATCCGCAGTCCGCAGGCGACTACCGCACCGGTGGGTACGAGGTCGTGCGGGAGTTCGACCTCCCCGGCAACGCCGGCCGCATCGCCGAGGAGGCGGTTGCCTTGCTGTCGGCGCCGCCCTGTCCCAGCGGGGAGACAGACCTCATCCTCGAATCGAGTCAGCTGGCCCTGCAGATCCATGAGTCGGTGGGCCATGCCATCGAACTCGACCGGATCCTGGGATGGGAGGCGGCGTTTGCGGGCACCTCGTTTCTCGACCTCGGGGAATTGGGCCGGCTCCGTTATGGCTCCGAGCTGATGAACGTGGTGGCCGACGCCACGATCCCCGGCGCCCTGGCCACCTTCGGCTACGACGATGAAGGGACCGCGGCGCAGCGGGTGGACATCGTGCGTGACGGGGTCTGGGTGGGCGTCCTCTCGGGGCGGGACTCGGCCCATCTCGCCGGGCTGCCGCCCGGGGGGATGGTGCGGGCCGACGGGTTCAACCGGCTCCCGATGGTCCGGATGACCAATGTGGGTTTGCTCCCCGGCGACTCCTCGCTGGAGGAGATCATCGCCTCGACCCGCTCCGGCGTCCTGATGTCCACCAACCGCTCCTGGTCCATCGACGACAAGCGGCTCAACTTCCAGTTCGGGTGCGAGCTGGGATGGGAAGTGGCCGACGGAAAGCTGGGGCGGATGGTGCGGAACCCGACCTACACCGGGATCACGCCTCGCTTCTGGGGATCGCTCGACATGCTGGCCGGGTCCGAGGAGTGGCGCCCCTGGGGAACCCCGAATTGCGGGAAGGGCCAGCCCATCCAGATCGGGCACACCGGGCATCCCGCGTCACCGGCCCGGTTCCGGGGAGTGCGGGTCGGGGTGCTGGGATGAGGCGTTTAGAGGAATTGGCGGAGCACATCCTCGGGCTGGTGGGAGCCGAGGCGGAAGCCGAGGTGCGGGTCGTCTCCAATCGGCACGGTCTGACCAGGTTCGCCAACTCTTTCATCCACCAGCACGTTGGGGAGGAGACTGCTGAGGCAGAGTTGCGGGTCGCCGTGGACGGACGAGTGTCATCGTCGACCACCTCCAACCTCGCGGACGAGTCTCTGGATCGCTTCGTCGCCGATGCCGTCGACGCGGCCCGGCTGCAGCCGGTGGACCCTCACTGGCCGGGGGTGGCGCCACCCTCCGAGATACCCGAGATCGACCATTTCGACCCGGAGACCGCCGATGCGCTTCCCGCAGAGCGAGCGGAGATGGTGCGGAGCTTCATCGCTGCCGACACCGGGCTGCGCGCCGCCGGGTTCGCCGACACCCAGGCGATCAGCTTTGCCTTCGCCAACTCGGCGGGGCATCAGGCTCAGGGTCGAACAACGCGGGCGACGATCGACGGCATCCAGCAGACCGACACCTCGGCGGGGTCGGCCCACCAGACCTCGCTGGGGCTCGCCGACCTCGATGCTGCCGCTGCAGGCGGCATCGCCGCGGAGCTGGCGCATCGCTCTGCCGCCTTCGTGGACCTGGAGCCCGGTCGGTATCAAGTAGTGCTCAGCCCGGAGTGCGTCGCCACCATCGCCGTCTTCCTCGCCGCCTACGGGTTCAATGCCCAGGCCCATCTCGACGGCAGTTCCTTCGTCCGCCTCGACGAGCCCCAGTTCTCTCCACTGCTGACCATCGTCGACGACCCATTACGCCCCGATGCGATCGGCCTGGGGTTCGATAACGAAGGAACCCCCAAACGACCTCTCACCCTCGTGGAGCAAGGGATCACTCGCAGCCTGGTGCACGACCGCCGCACCGCCCACCGGGCCGGAGTGACCTCGACCGGCCATGCTCTGGGCGCCAGCGGCTTCGGCCCGGTGCCGGTCAACGTCGTGGTCACGCCCGGCTCGGCGACCGCGGACGAGCTCGCGGCCGGGGTGGAGCGGGGGCTGCTCATCACCGAGTTCAACTACTGCCGGATCCTCGACCCCCGGACCCAGGTGGTGACCGGGCTCACCCGCAACGGGACCTTCCTCATCGAGGACGGGGCCATCGCCGGCGGAGTGGGAAACCTGCGCTTCACCCAGTCATTCCTCGAGGCGCTCTCAGAGGAGAACCTCATCAAAGTGGGTGGTGACGCAAGGTACGCCAATTCCGAGTTCGGTCCGGGTCTGATCGTGGCCCCGTCGCTGCATCTCGCCTCCTGGACATTCACCGGAGGCGCCGCCGGCTGAGCCCTCGGGCTCACCTGTCCACGTACTCTTCAAGGTGGTTGCAATCTTGCCACTGCTTTCGCTTAGGTCAGCGGTGAGCAGTTGCACATCGCAACCCCTACCTCGGGGAGGCAGCCATGTCCCAGGTACGTGTCCACAACTTCTCGATCTCGCTTGACGGGTTCGGGACCGGCGACGGCATTACATTCGACGCCCCGTTCGGTCACGCCGGGGAGCGCCTTCACGAGTGGATGTTCGCCACGGGATTCTGGCGCTCGATGCTCGGCGAGACCGGTGGCACCGCTGGGGTCGACCACGCGTTCGCCGTACGCCATGGCCTCGGCATCGGTGCCGAGATCATGGGCCGGGGCAAGTTCAGCCCGCAGACCGGCCCATGGACCGGTGTCGGCACCGTCGACGAGTGGCGCGGCTGGTGGGGACCGAACCCACCATTCCACACGCCGGTGTTCGTTCTCACGCATCACCCGCGTCCGTCGATCGAGATGGAGGGCGGCACCGTGTTCCACTTCGTCGACGCCAACCCCCAGGAGGCGCTCGACCTCGCCCGGAAGGCAGCCGGCGACCTCGACGTACGGCTCGGCGGAGGTCCGACGGTCGTCCGGGACTTCCTGGCCGCCGGCCTCATCGACATGCTCCACATTGTGCAGGTGCCGATCCTGCTCGGCCGCGGCGTTCGCTTGTGGGACGGCGTCGAGGGCGTCGAGGAGCGCTACGACATCGAGGCTGTCTCGTCACCGAGCGGCGTCACCCATCTGACCTTCGCCCGTCGATAACCGACCTGCAACCGTCGGGAGCTTTCACATGAACTCATCGACGCGGCGCCGTCGGGACGTCTGTCACCGCCTCGGGTCGCCATCTGATTCTGTTGCAGCGCCCGTTCCGCATCCTCCTTGTGCAGGCAGACCGTCTGTCGATCTCGGCTACCTTCGCCACCGGGTCTCCCGCGTAGTTCCGCTATCGCCTGTGTTCCCGTCTGAACCCTGGGCGCCCCCGCCTGGCTAGCCTCGGAAGCCTGTACGACGTCCTACTGGCCATCGCGGTCCTAGCCATGGCTTCGGCCCAATACCTGAGTTGACATGCAGTCGTCATTGTGTCTTCAGAACGATGTCTTGGGGCTGATACTGCCAGCGAGGCCTGTTCGCGATGATTCCGTTCCTCTAATCAATTCCGACCGTGGACTCGATCCCCATGTCACACCTCGTCGGATCGATCTCCGCAGCGAAGTCGGTGGATTCCCCAGCGTCCCGGTCGAAACGTTGGCCGGAATTCTCAACGACGAAGAGCCGCCGAGTACCCCCCGGGTACGCATATTCACCACCAACCTGGACACGCCACCCGGCGTCGCGCGTCCCATCGAAGAGAGGAGACAGGACGATGAAGCGCCTCATCGTGGTCTGTGCCGTCGCCGCCGTCGTGCTCGCCTGCGGCCCCGCCGGTGCCCAAGAAGGACCTCGGATTCTCGAGCCCGCATCCCAGTCGGGTGTTACCGGCGGCGAGGAGGTGACCGTCCAAGGGGACGGATGCCCGCCGGGGTCGACCGTCGAGGCGACCTTCAACACCGACC
>DATADW010000276.1:0-4184 GCA_036258335.1 Acidimicrobiia bacterium | reverse complement strand
CGCGGCAGCGAAAGCAGATTGTCGGCCTTGGAGACGTCGGGCTGGAAGGGCCGCTCGTAGTCCCGGTAATAGACGGTCCCGCGTGGGGTGGTGCGGATTTCCAAGTCTCCCCGCCCCAGTACGAGGATTTTCTGGCGCTGCAGGCCGGCGAACTCGTTCGGTGCCAGGTCGAAGGTCAGGCGCCGGTCGAGCTCGGTAAGGAACCGGCCCGGTAGCAGTGGTTCGACGACCAGTTCGATCAGTTCACGCAGGCGCGCCTCGATCTCCTCCTGCGTGGGTTCCCGGCCCAGTTCGAACCGCAGCTGATCGATTGCCGCCTCGCGCAGCACCGCCCCGCTCTCGGCGCGGACCTCTGCTCGCAGGCGGTCCCGGCTAAACGCTCTGATCTCGTCGATCTCCCGAGGGGTGACGGCGAGGAGCTGGAAGATCTGGTGCTCTCGAATGTCCGCCTTCTGGGGCAGGTAGTCGAGGTCGCCGACGTGCCGATCGCCTGCGTCGATGCGGTCGAGCACCTGTTGCATCGTCAGGACGACCCGGCGCC
Source organism: Acidimicrobiia bacterium (assembly GCA_036258335.1). Lineage (GTDB taxonomy): Bacteria > Actinomycetota > Acidimicrobiia > Spongiisociales > DATADW01 > DATADW01. Next base: position 3,643 of record DATADW010000276.1, on the reverse strand, counting down.
GCTCGATGTCGCTCTCGGGGGGGAGGAGGCTTACATGCGGCATGCGGTCGGTGGCGGCAAACACGTCCACCAGGTCGGTGGTGAGGAAGGGGCCGATGTCGGCGGCCCGGTAGACGAGGCCGTCGACCGCCCCGTCCTGACCACGCGTCTCGGAGCGGATCACCATGGACTGCAGCGGTCGTGTGCCGCGTCCCACGAAGAGCGCTTCGGCGTCGAAGGCGAATCCATCGCCGTTGGTGGACACCTCGACGTCGGCGGTCTCGACGCGGTGGAGAGTCGTGTAGAGGGGATCCCAGCGGCGGGCCTCGACGATGAGCTTGTGGGGGAGCGTGTCGAGGAACGACGTGCGCTCGAGCTCGTCTTGAACGACCGAGCCGGCCATGCCCTCGGCGACGTGCTCGCCCAACTTCAGCAGCAGCGGCAGTAGGAACACCAGCGGGATGCCGAGTTGCGGCAGCACGAAGGAGACGACGACACCCAGGAGGATCGAGACGATGTACGCCGCTGCGCTGAGGTCGAGGTCGTCCTGCACATCGAAGTCGAACAAGCCGTTCGCCGCCGTCGTCGGCACGAGGCGGATGCGCAGATGGAAGTCCGGGTCGAAGAAGTTATCGATCTCGTACTCGCCGTGGATGTCGATAGCGAGCACGTTGGTAAAGGCGCCGCCGGCGACGCTCTCCGGCTCGACCGAGATCCCCTTGATGATCCCGATCTGGTCGTCACCGTCCATGAGCGGGAAGTGGTACTCGCCGGGGGCATCGGGCCGTTCCACCGCCATGCCGAACTTCAGGTCGTCGCTCAGCCTCCCGTACGTCTCGCTGGGGAAGGCGAAGGCCATCGTCTTGTCAGGCTCGAGGAGGTTCTGGGCCAAGGCGACGTCGCCCCGCGGCTCGGTGAGGAGCGACCCCGGCTCCGGGCCGTCGCGCAGAGCGAGGTTGATGTAGACGCCGATGCCGTTGGGCCGCTCCGGGTCGCCGATGTAGGTGCGGGTCTCGATACGCTGCAGGGCGCCGCCGCCGGCCACCGCGAATGGCACCCGGCGGTCGATGTTCTCCTTGAGGTCGGCGACGATGTCCTCCTTCTTCCGCCCCAGCGCCACGGCGGCGTCAATTAGCGGCCCGGAGGCATCGAGCAGCGTCAGCTGGACGCCGATGTCACCGAGCAGGCCGTCGGCGCGGGTAGTGCTCACCACCTGGAAGCTGATCTTCAGGTCGATGTGGAGGACGTTCGAGATGCCGGTGGGCGGGTCCTGGATCAGGTCGAAGATCGAGGGGAACACACGCAGCGAAATGTCACCCTCGGCGCCGCCCGGCAGGATGGTGACGGCGAACTCGTCGGTTTGCGCCGAATAGACCGGTGCGAGGTGCTGGAACGGGTGCTCGTTGCCGAGGTACTCGGGGTGCACCGGGTAGAGCCGCCGGTCCTGCAGTTCGGCCGGTGGGTGGGTGATCGTCACGTCGTGGAAGGGCGTGCCGTCGTCCTTGATCCCCCGAGACTCTGAGAACAACGGGATTGAGCCTGTGTCGAGCGAGCAGAGCAGGAAGTAGCGGATGAACTCCTCACCCATCACCAACTCGACGTCGAACCCCGAGGTCACCCTGGACTGATCGATCATGCCTCGCACTCCTTGTCGAACGGATGTTGTAGTGGCGCGCTCGGGCTCATTGTGCGGCTCGCACGGGAGGCCGACACGAGTGAGGGCTTCGAGCAACTGCAAAACAGGGAAAGGTCTCGTTTCGGTGCACGGAGACCCTTGCGGAACAACGGTTTCTGGGCCGAATCGCTGTCGCGCCAGGGTCGGACAGGGCGGACCATGTCAGGCGGCCGCTCGGGGTTGGGACCGACATCTTGCTGGCTGCTCCGCTCAGTGGCAGCAGTCGATGTTCCCAAGGGGTGGCATGGGGTGGAGGATTGCGACGACGACGGCGGTCTCTTCCGTTCCCTCTGCCAGCGTCGTAACCCCCAGTACCGCAGCCACCAGCGACAGAATCGCGATTACGGCGACGATGACACGGCATCGAAGACGGGCAACCAAAGCAATGTCGTTCACGGTTCACTCCTTCGTGCGGCAGGCAGGTCAGCCTGCGATCAATATGGAGATTCGATCACGCCGGGGTCCCTGGGATACACGCGATTCCCGGAGCTTGATCGACCGACGGCAGTATCCGGATCCTCCAAGGACTAGAGCGCCGAACCCACCCGCCCCGGCTTCTCTCCGGTCGGGGCCGTGGCCTACCTGTCGATCCAGCGCTCGGACGAGGAAACGCCGACTTGAGCGACGAGATCGGGAGCGGCAACACCCCGCGGAACTGAGCCGGGTCGACCGCAACCATCGGACCGCTCGCCTTCGATGTGGAATGGGAGAACCCGATCGTTTGAATGTATTACAAACAGCTCGCCACCTGTTCTTCTCGGTACCGCTTGTCGTTTTGAGACCTATGTGCCGTCTCATCATCGTGCCACAAGGTTGCTGACACACCCTGACTCGCGCGAGGACTCTGATGGAACTGAATCATCTAGGAAGGTAGGACTCGCCCAGTGGCGTGGTGCCGGCGGCCCTGGCGACGGCTTCATCAACCTGGCCGAATTCGACGAGTTCTTCTCGGCCTCCGCCGCCTGACACACCGAAAACCAGCACCGGGCCGACGCCTCGAGCGTAGAGCTTGTACTCGAGAACCTCGGGTTCGATGGTGATGGTGTCCTTGGTGAGGATCGCGTCGTCGTAGTGGCCGGCCTCCACGTCGGCCTGCTCCTCGGTGCTCAGGATCTCGCCGTTGTCTTCGGCTTCGCCCTTGTAGTACTCCTGACGGTATTTCATGCCGTCGGTGGGGTTGGCGGGCATGATGATTCCTGGAAGTGCTCCATCGACCCCGGCCTCGAATGATCCCGCGGTGCTGGCGATTTCGCCATCCTCGAACTCGGCCGTGTCCTCACCGAGATACCATATGGTCCCGTCGGCGTCCTGGGCGTACCAGTCGAAGGTGTCTTCGATCACCTCGCCGTCCTGAGTTACGGTGTCGCGCACAACGCGTGCGGAGATGCCGTTGGCAACAAGCTTTGTTTCGGTCGTCACCGTGACAACGACCAGAAGTTCGCTGCCCTCCTCGTCGACCTCGCGGTAAGTCCACTGCGACCCCGGCGTCATCGGCCAGTACTGGTTGTCGATCTCCACCGTGAAGTCGGCGGGCTTGAGATCGACGGGCTGGTCGCCCACCGGCAGCGATGACTCGGAGCTAACGCCGGTCGATAGTCCCGATGAGACGGGCCCGGTGTCGTCGGTGGCATTGGTGCCACATGCGGCAACTGTGAGGCCGATGGCCGCAACTACCGCTCCGATTCGGGTGGATCCGCACATTTCGCTGTCCCTTTCCGTCAGGTCCGCCCCTGGGGGACAGGCCTGAAACTGCCGCCTACATGACGTAGGTCGGCGTGTACAGAACTGACAATTAGCTGAACCACCTGAACCCAGGCTGACGCGCTTGATGTGCAGTGCGTATCCAGCGTGGCCAGGACACTCTGGCCGGCCACGACGTCAGGCCCGATCCGTGCCTCGCCGGTCGGATCGATTCCAGAGGTGCCGGCAGCGTTTCTCCAATCGTCGTTTCGCTGTTGATGACTGCCCGAGGCGGGAGCAGGCCCGGTG
>DATADW010000275.1:0-2287 GCA_036258335.1 Acidimicrobiia bacterium | reverse complement strand
GCCTGGCCCGCTCAACCATGCGGTTTCGATCAACGGCGCAGGGTAGAAAGGCGCATACGGGATTCGAACCCGTGCTACCGGAGAAGGCAGTTGGCAAGCCCGACTCCGGTAGCAGGGGTCAGATCGCTCCCGGTAGCGGGCTGAACGTGCTCGAGCGACTGAAGGAGCGCGATCAGGAGCGTCGCCGATGAGCCTCGGCGAGCTTCTGCGGACGAAGTCAAGCGAGTACGACCTCCTTGCTGAGTGGCACGGCGAGCGTGCCCCGTTGGATGACCACCACTTTGCTGCCTGCTAGGCGATGGCCGTTGTCGGGATCGTGCTCCGGGAGATTGACGAGGCGATCGACGTGGAGTGGGCGGGGACCCAGACGACGCGTGCTGACGCCCCCGTGCCGTTAAGGTGGGAGCGGTCACGGTCTTCTTCGGAACCTAGGGCGGCGCCGGCCCAGAGCTGGTGCGGCGGTTTTAGAGACCGTTACGAACTAGCTGATTTGCAGGCCTTTTAGTCGCCGTGCGCCGGTTTGTGCGCCAGCGGCGCGCTGGTCATGCATGGCGTAGTCGATCCCCTCCTTACCATCGAGCAACGAAGCGGGCGCCGCGGGCAGACGCGGGACACGTACACCAAAGAAATCCCGCAAGTCGGAGGAATCGACCGAGGGGAGTGACCGGGCGTGGACGCCCGTGGACGTGTTGGTGTTCCCTCAGTGTTCCCTCGTTGTCAGGCGCCCGTGACGCGCAGCACGAGTCGGAGTGACTCCTCGGGGTCGGGCAGTTCGCAGATGAGTCGGTCGCCGCCTGGGCCTCACCGAGAGGGCAGGCGCGGGTTAAGGACCGCAAACGACCGTGACGTGTGTGTCCAGCGGCCACTCCATCACGAAGTCGTCCCGACCGGGGACACGCAGCGTGGCGCGTACGGTGCTGTCGCTCCGTTCGATTTCGCGAATGACCTCAGGGGAGTGACCAACCACCGTCGCCTCGATGTTCGCATCCTGGTCGGAAAAAATCGATCAGGATCACGTCGCCGAGCTGAAGCCTCTGAGCGTCGACCTCAATCGCCACCCCGTGCGAGTGTAGACGACAGAATCGTGACTGATCTCATCCCCGGCCCCTGTGACTAATCTCGCCCCCAGGCCCTGTTTCACGAGGGGAGGTCGTTCGCTAGCGGCCGCTAGCGCGCGCAACGCTCCTCCTTACCGTGGAAGGACTCAGGCAACCGGTCGCAGCCCACGACAACGGTTTCGGTTTGTTCGAGTCGTTCTCGTGGCTGGCCATTTGCCACCGGTTGCCACCTGCAACCACGGGGCTCGATGAAGGCCGCATCCGCTCGTTGCCTCTGCTGACTACGGCGTCTGTAGGGTGCGCAAAGTCGGTCGGCGCCTGCGGGCTATCGCGACCCTCGCTGCTGTCCAGTCGTTGCCCGCGCAGGAACCACCTCGAGTGCGTCAGGCGTCGCTGAGACCGTCGTCCGCAACCAGCTTGGGTTGATCAGCTGCAGCCGCCTCCGAAGAGGCGGTGAGTCGCCCGTCTCCGGGCCGCTGGGTTAGCCCCGGCCGCTCCGAGTTACCCGAGAGCAGCGGAAGGCTTGTGACCATGGGTGGCGATGTCGGCGAGCTTTCGCCCACTGTGTTGCGATTGTCTCGCAGCAAGTCGAACGCCCTGTCTGCGTCGATCGTGTAGCCCCGGAGCGCGATTCGAGAGCACGAGCGGTTCGTAGAGCGCAGTCCGCCCATCTGGGAGTGCAGGTCGACGCCCTCCTGGACTCCGACCGGAGGATGAGGGATGCTGTCCACCGCGGCGGCTCCGAGTCGAATCACCTGGGTGAATGCGTTGTTTGCGCGCCCGGCCGGTGCTAGAACCGACTAGACCTACCGGAGGAGGCGTCTCAGCGAAACGCTCGCGCTTCTGTCCGCTTGAAAGGGGCGTACCTCGATATTGGTCATTCAGAAGGGAGACGGATCATGTGTCGTTGGCTTGCGTATTCCGGAAAGCCGGTCCTGATGGACAAGGTCCTCTATGGGCCGCAGCACTCTCTGATCGAGCAGAGCCTCGAGTCGCGCATGGGCGCGGAGCCGACGAACGGGGACGGCTTCGGGATCGGCTGGTACAGCCGATACGGACCCGGCACGTTCAAGAGCATGGAACCGGCATGGAACGACCGCAACCTGCGCCAGCTCGCCGGCCACGTCGAGTCGCACCTCTTCGTCGCCCACGTCCGTGCGACGACGGGAACGCCGGTGCAGCAGACGAACTGCCACCCGTTCGGCCACGGCAAGTGGCTGTGGGCGCAC
>DATADW010000274.1:0-6893 GCA_036258335.1 Acidimicrobiia bacterium | reverse complement strand
CCACCTCCTTACCAGGCTGCCAAGGGCGACGAGGAGGAGAAGCGGGATCAGGAAGAAACCCTGGTCGAGCATGAACGCCGAGAAGCCCGAGAGCCCCTCTAGGGCCAGCGGGCTCACCAGACCGGTGATCTCCTTGGGAACCGGGCTTATCAGCTCGGCGAAGACAACCGCCCCCCAGACGACCAGAAGCGCACGGCTCAGGAACCGGTCGAACCCGGTGGCGGGCGCGCCGTGCGGAAACAGCACGGGGATGAGGGCCAGGGCCACAAATGCCCAATAGCTGAGAATCGAGCTGAGCATCTCGACCCAGACGCGGGCGAGGTCGGTCATTCCCCCATCGAGCAACCCCTCGAGGAAGAGTGTGAGACTCCAGGCCAGCCCGATGAACAGCAGGAGGTGCCCCATCCTGTGCCCCGGCCGCTTCCACAGGATGAAAGCGCCCACCATGGGGAAGCCCACCCAGCTGAGGAGCCACCAGCTATCGGGCAACGTGATCGCCCCGATGATGAGCCCGGCGAGCGACAAACCGAAGGCGAGCGCAAGCCCTACTCCGTGCACGAATCGCCGAGACAATGGGCGTGGGCTCATCTGTCTTCCCGAAGCCAGAGAGACACCGACGCCGGTTGCAGCGCTCGACCGACTACTCCGGTGAGATCGGTGGTGAGCACCCCAAGATCGACCTCTTCGCGAATCCGTGATGCAAAGCCGTCGACCAGCCGAGCAATGGAAGAGGGTATCCAGCCCATCACATTGCCGGAGTGGCGGAGGAGGATCATCACACCCGTGGCCATGTAAGGGAGAAGGCAAGGAGGAGGGCGATAGTGCCTGCCGGGTCCTCGGCCAAGTGACCGCTCATTAAATTGAGCAGCTGGATCAGAAAAGCGCAGGTCAGGTAGACGGTCACCATGGCTGCAACGACTAGCCGAAAACCGAGTTGGAATCGGAGCTTCACGTCGCGTCTTCCCGGACCCAGAGCGACATCGTGGCGGGGCGGAGTGTCTCCTCGATCACCCCGCTCAGATCGCTGCGCAAGCCGTCGAGGTCGGTCTCGGCGCGCAGCCGAGAAGAGAACTGCTCCACCACCTGTTGGGCGTCGTAGTGGGATCGGTCAAAGCGCCGATCCACCCAACGTTGGACCCGCCGCCGGACCGGGTTGAATAGCGCCGCCGCCGCCAGGGTGGCGCCCGCCACCGCTAGGGGACTGTCGCGACCGATGATGGCGCCAAAGGCAGAGACGCTCCCCAGGTAGACGAGCGCCAACAGCGCAGCTACGGCTGTGTAGCCGAACGTGCGGCGGACGATTCGATCTATCTCATAGAGGCGATAGCGGATCACAGCCACGGCGATGGCCACCGGGATGGCGCCGATCGAGGTGACAAAGAGGACGTCCAGCCACGCCGGCGGCTCCGCGCTACCGGAGAAGGCGAACATGGAGGAGTAGACGATTGCGAACATGCCGACGGCGTAGGCGAGCCACTTGATCTGCTGGCGCTCCTCCGCCCGAGCGCGGCGATAGCGGACGATGATCGCCGACGCGCTCCCCAGAGTCAGGAGCATCAGCCCCACGCCCCACGCAGGCGAGAAGCCTCCCTCCCAGAATTCATCGGTGATGAACCCGATCGGGTTGGGCACCGACCAGATGGTCGTTTCCCCAACTACTAGCTCGAGCTCTGCGGTGAAGACGGTGAGGAACGTGAAGACCAGGAGCATCCCCGCCTCCAACGCCACCAGCCATCGCCAGCGTGGAGTGGGAACCGTGCCGGTTGGAAACACGAGGGGCAGATGGAAGATCGGGAAGACAAACAGGACCCAGGACCAGCCCTGGAACCAGATCAAGAGCCACACGGCGAAGGTGATCTCCGGGGGGCTGACCATGGACGACAGCAAGATGTCGGCCATTCCCGACGCAGCCGAACCCAGAGCCCAAACCATGAGCAGCCAACCGATCGGGTTGCGGGGCCGGGAGGCGAGGATGAGCATCGCCGCCGCCGCGGTGATCAAGGGGATCAGCACCAAGACCGGATCCCCATCCGCTCGGTCGAATGCACCCTGGCGGAACGTGATGACGATCACGTACCCGGCGATGGCGAGAACGATCACGGCGATGCCCCAGGCCAGCGGTCGCCGCCAGCCGAAGCCCACCACCTCCTCTTCCGCGGGCAGTGCCCCTCGGCCCGGGCCGGTCATCAGGCATCACCCCGAGTCGATGCCAGCCACACCCCGGTGATGGTGGGACGAAGCGTGCGGTTCACCACTCCTTCCAGGTCGGCGGTGAGTCCATCTAGTTCCACCTGGTCGCGCAGCCGCGCCGAGAACCCGGCCACGACCTGCTCACTGTCGTACCGTGCTCGGTCGAAGCGGCGGTCCACCCACGCCTGGACCCGCCGCCGCACCGGGCTGAAAAGCGCCGCGGCCGCCAGGGTGGCTCCGGCCACCGCTAGCGGATTGTCTCGACCAACGATGGCGCCGAGCGCTGCTATCCCCCCGAGATACGCTGCGGCGATAACCACGGCCACGATCGCGTAGGCAAGGGTCCGCGAGATGAGCCGGTCGATCTCGTACAGACCGAGGCGCGTCACGGCGACGAACAACGTGCTGCCAACGAGGATGACAAAGCCGATGTTGATGAAAGAGGACAGCAGCGGAGGCACGTCGCCGGGGATGGTCACGGCAAAAAAGATGACCGCGACGACGCCGACCCAAGCAAGCCACTTGATCTGCTGGCGCTGCACCGCGCCGGCGCTGCGAAAGCGAAACACGAGCGAGATGACGCCTATCAGCGAGACGATTGGGATGGCGTTGAAGACGATCGGTGCGAGCGCTTCTGCGACGGGTATGAAGGCGGCAATTCCTAGCGGGTTGTTCAAACCAGGCAACAGAACTTCGTCCACCGGTCCCGGGGCGAAGGCGCTGATGAAGAAGGAGAGGGCGACCAGCGTCCAGAGCAGCCATAGCAGCGGCCGCCACCGGGGAGATGCCGGCTGACCATCCGGATAGAGCGCCAGGAGGAAGGGGATCGAGTAGGGCCCTGGGATCCACACCCAGAGGGCGCACCACCCAGCCACTGCGGTCACCCAATGATCAGGCCCCCAACTCGTGAGGGCAAAGTGAGCGACGTCCGACAGCATTGCTTCCAGCGGGAAGACCAGGCCGGGGATGATTGCCAGCCAAGCCACTGCGTTGGTCGGCTGACGGCGGACAATTAGGTATCCGAACGTCCCCAGGATGACGAATGCGAACAGTTCGACCGCCTCGAGCACTGGATTGGCACCCGCTAATGGCGCATACGCGCCGAGGACAACGGCTGCCGACCAGGAGACGATGCTGGTCAGCCACACGACCAGCGCTGCCCTTCTCATCGAGCTTCCTCTCCGACTGGCACCAACGACATCGTCGCCGGGCGCAGTGTGGCCCCGAGGCCCCAGCGGCGGCGCACGATCGGGTTCATCTGCCCGACTCCCCTATCAGCACCGCGCCGGCGGAGACCGGACGGAGCGTCACCGTCACCACGCCGGTCAGGTCCTTGGAGAGCCCATCGAGATCGACCACTTCGCGTAGTCGCGCCGAGAAGCCCTCCACCACTTGCTCGGTGTCGTAGCGAGCACGGTCGAAGCGGTGATCGACCCATGCCTGGACGCGGCGCCGAACCGGGTTGAACAAGGCCGCGGCGGCCAATGTGGCGCCGGCCACGGCAAGCGGGCTTGTTCGCCCCACCAAAGCCCCGATGGCGGCGATGCCGCCGAGATACATCGCCGCAAGGAGCACGGCAACAAGTGTGTAGGTCACCGTCCGTCGGACCAACTGGCCAATGTCGTACAAGCGGTAGCGGAGCACGGCAATCCCGATCGCTATCGGGAAGACGGACACTGCGAACACGAATGAGAAATTCTCAATCCAATCCGGTACATCGAGACCCAAGATGGGCGCAAGCTCCTGGGCGACGAGCGTGACCGCGATCATTGCCACCGCGTACGTCAGCCAGGCGACCTGCTTGCGCTCGACGCCTGAAGAGCGCCGGAACCTGACCACAAGACTCGCCGCGGCCAGGACCATGCACGCCAGCAGGACGACGATCACGGCCGTGCCGATGGCCGAGTCCTCGGCTCCCGGGGCTCCGGCGACCCCGAGCGGGTTGGGGACCCCGCCGGCCACGGTGGGCTGGATCAGTACGAGCACCGCGTTCACCACTACCGCGCCCACGGCCACCCACGCAACCCAACCCCAGCGGGGAGTCGGAGGGCGCCCATTAGGAAAGAGGAGGGGGAGGAACACGAAGGTCCCGGCCAGGGTGGCGAAGAACATCGAATCGGAAAACAGTGAACCGAGCACCAACGACCACTTGGGCAAATTGCTCCGATCAGCGAGAATTCCAGTCAACGCGCTCGACACCGCGATCAACCCGATGCCAACCATGACCCATCCCACGCGGTTACCCCCGGTGCGCGAAACGATCACCGCCCCAACGAGCGCCATGGCCAGGTACGGGATGGAGAGCGAGTCGAAGGTGTGCTGAGCGATTTGGTTAACTACGACGCCGGCCAGGATCAAGACGAAGAGCGACCACGCCAGCACTGACTGGGTGCGCGGGCTCATCGTTCCTCCATGAGCCAAAGCGACGCCATCGTCGGACGGAGGGTGACGTTGACCACGCGCCTCAACTCCGTGCTGAGTCCGAGTAGATCGACCTCGTCCCGCAGCTTGGTTGTGAAGTCCTCAACGACCCTCTGGGCGTCATACTTCGATCGGGAGAAGCGCCGGTCTACCCAGCCCTGAACCGAGCGCCGGACAGGCGTGAACAGAGCGGCAGCGGCAAGGGTGGCCGCAGCAACCGCAAGCGGGTTCTCACTCCCGACCAGAGCCCCCAAGGCGGCCACACCACCGAGGTACACCGCGGCCAGCGCCACCACCACAACGGTGTAGGTGACGGTGCGATTGACGATCCGATCTATCTCGTACAGCCGATAGCGAAAGACAGCGATCCCGATCGCGACAGGGAGCGACAGATAGGCCGCGCCGTAGAGGATGCTTTCGAGGGTCTCGTTCAGCTCGAGCAGGTCGAGGGCGGTGACCACCAGGATGAACACAGCCGCGGCATAGAGGAGCCACCCGATCTGTCGGCGCTCCAACCCGTCAGAGCGGATGAATCGCACGATGAGAGCGATTACCGAGACCACCGCGAGAACGAGGAATCCGTCCAAGAGAATGGGACCGATCGCCAGGCCCACCTCGACCAGCGCCGGTATGCCGATCGGGTTGACGAAGCCGGTTTCCACTTGCCCGAAGGCGCTCAGGACCACCAGCAGCCCGGCGGCCGCTGCGGTCACACGCATCACCCAACGCCAGCCGGCGCTCGGCGGCCGGCCCGTCGGATACAGCAGGAACAGCAGTGGGATCATGGCCAGACCGGCGTTCCAACCCCAGACGGCAAACCACTGGCCGATCGCGGCCCCCGGGCCACCGGTCATCGCCCAAATCGCCCCTGCGGCGGTCAGTGATACAACGAGCCCGTCGAGCAACATGAGCCAACCCACCGGGTTCCCCCGCCGCAGCACGATCAGGGCCCCCACGGTGCTGAGCGCCACGAAGGCGATCCCGATGGTGATCCCCTCGACGTCTGGGGACTCGCCCGACGACTGCAAGACGAAAGAGACGACAAAGCTGGCCACGGCCAGGGCGAGGCAGACCATCGCCAGAATGCGGAGCGGGCGCGACGGGATAGCCCACTCCTCCCTCTCCTTCGTCTCTTCACCGCGCCGTACCACTCGATCTCCTGGCTGCGGTCAGCGTCAGGGTCCCCTACTCCCGTGACGGTGCCGTTACGACAATCAGGCCCAAGACCGACCGGCCCGGGCCCCTGATCGTTGAAATGTCGTGCAGAGAGCGCCGGACTCTTTTGTTACTTGAACCGGGGCGCTCCCAAGGGATCATCGGCACCCGGGACGAAGCAAATGAAGGGCCTAGTTGTCGCCACCGCCCGGGATCAACCCAGGTCGACCGACCGCCGCGGTGATCACGCTCCGAAATATTGGGCCATCGTTACGATCTCGGCTCAGGATGGGAGATCGTCACGCCGCCGGACAAGACTCCGTTGCCCTGCGGGTGCATCTGCTCGGACCGCCCGACATCCTGGTCGACGGCCACCCCATGAAGGTCGACACGCGGAAGGCGGTGGCTCTGCTCGCTTACCTCGCCGTCACCGGCACTCCACACAGCCGCGATGTCCTCGCGACCCTGCTGTGGCCGGGGGACGATCCCGATCGGGCTAGGGGCAGCCTGCGCCGCACCCTCTCGACGCTGCGGTCGGCGCTCGCCGATCGTTGGGTCCGCGCCGACCGTGAGTGGGTCTCGTTCGAGCCCGATACCAACGTGTTCGTAGATCTCGACTCCGTCCGGGACCGCCTCGCCGAGATCGGGGAGCACGGACACCCCGAACGAGAGGTCTGCACGCGATGTGTCCCGATCCTCAACGACGCGGCGAACCTGCACCGCGGCGACTTCCTCGCCGGGTTCTCGTTGCGCGATAGTCCCGACTGGGACGACTGGCAGTCGGCCCAAGCGGAGATGCACCGGCGAAGTCTCGGCGGGATCCTGGAACGCCTAGCCATCGGACAGGCGGCTGCCGGGATGTACCGCCAGGCAATCGACGCCGCGGAGCGCTGGCTCTCGCTCGACACGCTCGACGAGGCGGCCCACCGTCAGTTGATGCTGCTCAACGCCTGGGCGGGAGACCGCGCTTCGGCCATGGAGCAGTATCTCAAGGCGGTCCGCGTCCTCGACGAAGAGCTCGGGGTTCCACCGCTGCCCGAGACCACCGAGCTCAACGACGCCATCCTCGAAGACGACATCCCCCCGGCACCATCGGCGGGGCGAAGAGTGACAGTCGCACCGGAGCG
>DATADW010000273.1:0-2166 GCA_036258335.1 Acidimicrobiia bacterium | reverse complement strand
CTCCACGCATTGATTGACGGCTCGCAGATGAGCCGGCTGGACGGTCTCGGCCACGCTCCGCAAATCCAGGACCCGGCTCGGTTCATCGCCGCCGTCGGTCCCTTCCTTGGTTTGGACGGTGCAACAACTGAGCGTGAGGTGACCGAATGAGCATCATCGAGGAGGGGCGTTTCGATCCTGCCGAGTACCAGGAGGAACTGGCCGAGGCGCATGGGAACCTGGCGGTGGGGACGTCGCTCCGTTTCGAGAACGATCGGGTGAAGGTCTGGGAGATCACCCTCCAACCCGGGGAGCGGGGACCGTTCCACGCCCATACCCGGCCCTACTTCTGGACAGTGGTCTCCGGCAGTCGGGGGCTGCAGCGTTTCGATGACGGCCGCTACCTGGTGAGGGACTATGCGGATGGAGACACCATGTTCCTGGTCCACTCCCCGGACGAGGTCATGATCCACGACCTGGAGAACGTGGGCGACACGGTGCTCCGCTTCGTCACCGTCGAGTTGCTCGGTTGAGGGGTTTCTCCGGCGCTCGTCGGTCGTGCCGCCCTCCTGGTGAATGGTCGTTTAGTGCGGGCAGGCCGGGGGGTGTAGGGGGGGTCGTCCCCCGCACGAGCTGATGAAGGTCCTCGTGGCCGGCGGCTCGATCGGCGGTCTCACCGCTGCCGTCTTGTTGTCCGAACTTGGGTGCGACGTCGACGTCTACGAGCGTTCGCCCCACCCGCTGCGCGACCGGGGGGCGGGGATCGTGGTGCTCCCCGTCACCGAGCGGTACTTCGTCGAGCGGGGTGGTGAGGAGCGCCGGGTCAGCCTGCGGCTCGAGTATTGGACGTACCTGGACCGGGCCGGCCGGGTCATCTCATCCGACCCCGACGGTTACCGCTTCACCGGGTGGAGCACGTTGTACCGCGCCCTGCTCGGCGCCTTCGACGAGAGCCGGTACCACCTGGGAAGCGAGATGGTCGGCTTCGAGCCGACTGCGTCGGGAGTGGTCGTGCGGCTCGGCGACGGCAGCACTGTCGATGGCGATCTCCTGGTGTGCGCCGACGGAATCGCCTCGACGGCCCGCTCAAGCCTCCTTCCCGAGGTCACACCGCAGTATTCGGGGTACGTCGCCTGGCGGGGGGTCACCGACGAAGCCGGCCTTTCGGCTGGCGCCAGGTCCGATCTTGCCGATGCCATGCTCTACCAGGTCCTGGACCACAGCCACATCCTGGCCTATGCGATCCCTGGCGATGATCCCGAGATCGGTGGCCGACAGGTCAACTCGGTGTGGTACCGCAACGCACCGACCGGGGGAGCCTTCGAGTCGCTCATGACCGACCGCTGGGGTGAGCGCCGCACCTGGACCGTCCCGCCGGGGGCGATCGACCCCGGTCACATCGACGAGATGCGCACTGCCGCCGCCGAGCAACTAGCCCCGACGCTGGCCGAAGTGGTCACCGGCGCCAAGGAGACCCTGATCCAGGCAGTGGTCGACTTGGAGAGCCCGCGTCTCGTCTTTGGTCGGGTGTGCCTGATGGGGGACGCCGCCTTCGTGGCGCGGCCCCATCTCGCCGCCGGTCAAGCCAAGGCGTGCGCCGACGCATGGGCGCTGCGCGATGCCATCGATAGATCCTCCGACCTCGACGAGGCGCTGGCGGAGTGGGAGAGCAGCCAGCTCGCCCTGGGACGGGCGGTGGTGGCCCGGGCGCGCCAAATGGGCAACCGGTCGCAGGTGGAAGGGACGATGGTGCCGGGCGACCCCACCTGGAAGTTCGGTCTGATCCAGCCGGGGTGAACGGCCTTCACTCCTCTAACAGAGCCACCGCACGGGTGGGGCCGCCGTGGGCGCCGACCACCTTGAGCGGAAACCCGACGAAGGTGAAGCGTTTGCCAACCACCTCGGTGAGGACCAGGTTCTCGTAATGGGTGATGTGCTCGCGGCGCGACATCATGTGGACCGGGTAGGTCTTCGATGCCGGGTTGTCCGGGGTTGGCGAGTCCACCCCGAACGCCTTGACGCCATGGTCCGCGATCCACTCGGCACCGCCGGCACCGAGACCGGGGAACCTGCTCAGGTAGTCCGATGTGCCCCGATACCGGTCGTAGGTGGCGGTGTAGAAGAAGCAGAGGTCGTCACGGTCGAGGGTGAGTCCGGTCTGCTCGAGGGCATCGTCCAGGTGCTCTG
>DATADW010000272.1:0-9040 GCA_036258335.1 Acidimicrobiia bacterium | reverse complement strand
CGACCACGAAGCAGGTCTCGGGGTGCGTCCCCAGCCGCCGCGCCGCTTCGAGGAAGATGTCGGGTGCCGGCTTGGCATTCGCTACCTCGTCGCCGGCCACCGTGACCCGGAATAGCCGGTCGAGCCCGGTGACGGAAAGGGTGCGGTCGAGACGGCGCCGCCGAGAAGACGACGCCACGGCGAGCGGCACGCCCATCCCGGCCAGATGCTCGGCCGTGTCGACAGCGTCGTCGAAGACGGTGAGGTTTGCGAACAGGTCATCGAGCACGCTCCCGACACGATCCAATGTCGCCTCCTCGCCATCGAGCGACCCCCGCCCGGCAGCCAGTCGATACACATCCGAGTCGGTCCGACCGGTCAGCCCCTTCTCGTCCTCGTCGGTCAGTTCGATGCCGTGCGGGCCAAGTACCTGGCGCCATGCTCGCCACGCCAGGTCCTCAGAGTCGACCAACACACCGTCGCAGTCGAAGATGACTGGCCTCGTCACGAGGCGATGTGGGCTCGCACCAGTTCCGCAACCAGCCTCGGATCGGCCTTGCCCCTGGACGCCTTCATCACCTCGCCCACGAGGAAACCGACCAGTTTCTCTTCACCGCCCCGCGCTCGGGTCACCTCTTCAGGGTGCGCGTCCAGTACCTCGCTCACCTGGGTCTCCACCTCGGTGCGATCGCTCACCTGGAGGAGGTCGCGACCGGTCGCCACCTCGCCGGGGCGGCCCTCTCCGGCGATGACCCCAGCGAGCACCTCCTTGGCGGCGGAAGGAGATAGCCGCCCGCCACCCACCAGGGAGCTCAACTCGGCCAGCGCCGCGGCATCGAGCCCGGTCTCGGCCAGGTCTCCGCCGTCCCGCCGGAGATGAGCTCTGACGTCACCGGTGAGCCAGTTGGCCGCCATCCTCGGGTCCGCTCCCAGCGCCGCCGCCGCGTCGAACAGCTCGGCGAGCCCGTCGGTGGAGAGCGACAGCACCGCCGCCACCTGCGGCTCCACTCCGAGCTCGCGGTAGCGGAGATGGCGGGCAGCGGGGAGCTCGGGAAGCGTCTCCGCCACCCTCGCCCTCCAGGCGTCGTCGACCACCACCGGTACCAGGTCGGGCTCGGGAAAATAGCGGTAGTCGGAGGACTCCTCCTTGCTCCGCATCCCGTGGGTTATCCCCACCTCCTCGTCCCAGTGCCGTGTCTCTTGGACCACTGGCTCCCCCGCCTCGAGCAACTGTCGCTGCCGCTCGATCTCGTAGCTGAGCGCCCGTTCCAGGGAACGGAACGAGTTCATGTTCTTCACTTCGACCTTGGTGCCGAGACCATCGGTCCCCTCCGGGCGCAGCGAGACGTTGGCGTCGAATCGGATGCTCCCCTCTTCAAGCCTGGCGTCGGAGGCACCCACCGCCAGCACCAGCGACCGGAGCTGTTGGGCATAGGCGCGCGCCATCGCCGGCGATTGGATGTCGGGCTCGGAGACGACCTCCGCCAACGGGACACCGGCCCGGTTGAAATCGAGCAGGGTGCTTCCGGCGGCGTGGATCCTCCCACCGGTGCCAACGTGGATGCTCTTTCCGGTGTCCTCCTCCATGTGGGCGCGATGGATCCTGACTCGGGTGGAGATGCCGTCCAGCTCCACGTCGAGCTGGCCTCCCCGGCACACCGGGACGTCGTACTGCGAGATCTGATAGTTCTTTGGCATGTCGGCGTAGAAGTAGTTCTTACGGTGGAACATCGAGCGGGGGACGACCTCGCTCTGTAGCGCCAGACCGATTGCCACCAGTAGCTCGATTGCCCGCTCGTTGGGGACGGGCAGCGCACCGGGGAGGCCGAGGCAGACCGGGCAAATGTCACTGTTCGGGGGGGCACCAAACCTCACCCGGCACCCGCAGAACATCTTCGACGCCGTGGCCAGCTCGACATGGGTCTCCACCCCGATGACCGGTTCCCAGCTCACGACGCCACCGCATCGACCACCGGACGGCCCATCGGGCCGCTGATGGCCTCCACCGCGCTCGCCACACGGAAGAGGACGGCCTCCCCCAGCGCCGGCGCCATCACCTGGAATCCGATGGGCAGCCCGTCGGCGTCGCTTCCCGACGGCACCGAGATGGCAGGATGCCCGGCCAGGTTGGAGGGGATGGTGCAGACGTCGCTCATGTACATGGTGAGCGGGTCCTGCGTCTTTTCGCCGAGAAGGAATGCGGTGGTGGGCGTTGTCGGCGAAACGAGGACGTCGAACCGCCGGTACGCCGCGGCGAACTCGTCGATGAGCAAGGTGCGGGCCCGTTGCGCCTGACCGTAGAAGGCGTCGTAGTAGCCGGCGGACAGGGCGTATGTCCCGAGCAGGACCCTCCTGGTCACCTCGGGTCCGAACCCCTCCGCTCTGGTCCGCGCCATCATCTGGTCCGCGGTGGCCCCGTCGACACGGAGCCCGTAGCGCACCCCGTCGAAGCGGGCCAGGTTGGACGACGCCTCGGCGGGGGCGATGAGGTAGTAGATGCTCACCGCCTCTGAGGCTGTGGGGAGCGAGACCTCCTCGATCACGGCCCCGGCGGAGGCAAGCCCGGTCAAGGTGTTGCGGAACGACTCGGCTACGACCCGGTCGATGCCCGCCTGCGAGAGCTCGGTCACCAACCCGATGCGGAGCCCGTGGACGCCGGCGTCGAGGTCACCGGCGATGACAGGGGGATCTGAGCGGTAGCTGGTGGCGTCAGCTGGGTCGTGACCCCAGATCGCCTCGAGCAGGAGGGCGGCGTCCTCGACCGTCCTCGAGATGGGACCGATCTGGTCAAGCGACGAGGCAAATGCCACCAGCCCGTAGCGGCTAACCAGCCCGTAGGTCGGCTTCATCCCCACCACACCGCAGAGCGACGCCGGCTGACGGATCGAGCCACCGGTGTCGGAGCCAAGTCCGGCGATTGCCGACCCCACCGCCACCGCTGCCGCCGCCCCTCCCGACGAGCCACCCGGGACCCGGTCTGGGTCCCAGGGGTTGCGGGTCGGCCCGTATGCCGAGTTCTCGGTGGATGAGCCCATGGCGAACTCGTCGAGGTTGGCCTTGCCGGTGATCACCGCGCCTCGCCGGCGCAACCGGGCGACCACGGTGGCGTCGTATGGGGGCAGGTACCCGGCGAGGATCTGCGAGCCACAGGTCGTCTCAACGCCGTGGGTGCACATGTTGTCCTTCAACACCACCGGGATACCGTGGAGCGGCCCCAGATCGTCACCCGCAGCCAGCGCCCGGTCCGCCTCGACTGCGGCGCTCCTCGCCCCGTCGTGGTCGATGCGGAGATAGCAGTGGAGTTGTGCCTCGGTGAGTGTGGCGCGGGTGAGCACGGCATCGAGCAGGTCGACCGCGGTGAGATCACCCGACCGGAGCGCCCGGCCCGCCTGAGCCAGGGTGAGGTCGGCCGGCGAGCCGGTCATGGCGTTCCCAAAGCGGGTGGCACCTGGAAGAAGCGGTGCTCGCGGTCGGGCGCGGCGGCGAGCACCTCCTCATGGTCGAGCGAGTCGGCCACGTCGTCGGGGCGGAAGCTGTTGATCATCGGAAGGGGGTGAGCCGTGGGCTCGACCCCGTCGGTGGCGAGCGCCTGCACCCGGGCGGCGTGCTCCAGTATCACGCCCAGCTGCTCGGCGTACCGCCGTAGCGATGCCTCGTCCAATTCGATCCGGGCAAGCCGAGCGACGTGGGCAATGTCTATCTCGATCGGCATGGCGGTCGAGTGTAAGTCGGAAGTCGGAAGCCGATTCTCGAACGTCAGGAGTAAACAGTCTTGACTCCTTATGCGATCAGTGGCATAATATGAAAGACACTGATGCAACCAGACGGGGCCCTGCGGGGTTCTGACCGGTAGAGGAGGAGAGAAATGCAGTACCTGACGCTGGAGATGGCCAAGGCACTGACCGACTCGTTCCGGGAAATCGCCGAGAGAGACAGCTTGGTGCGCCGGATCCGTCGCGGCGAGAGGAGGGCCTGATGTTCGCCCCGTATTGCCCATTTCATCGCTCGCGTGTGCTGCTGGGCACCGACGCCATCGAGTCGCTGCGCCACACGAGCCATGGTTTCGAGGTCGCCTACACCTGCCTGTGCGGTTACCGGGGGATTTGGAGGCCGACCCCGGCGAGGAGCCGGATGGCTCGGTCTGCCGAAATCGCCGCCGAGTTGTGAGAAGCTGACCGGGAGAGCAGGTTCCAGACGCGACTGAGGATGGAAGATGAGTGAGCCCGCCCCGGGTCGGCTCGAGTTGCTCCAACAGTTCGTCAACACGCTCGACGTGGAGACAGGTGAGGACGATTGGGCGACACCCGGGCAGTTGTCCGAGTGGATGGTCGGTCGCGGGCTCTTGGATGAGGGGATCGAGTTGACCCCACTCGATTTGGCCCGAACGGTTGCGTTGCGCGAGGCGGTGCGCGAGCTCGGTCGGGTCAACGACGGCGCCGATCCCGAACCCGAGACACTCGCTGCCCTGGACCGGGAAGCGAGATCGGCTCCAATCGGGCTCCGTATCGACTCGAAAGGGCACTCCACCCTTGGCCCCTTGGGTGAAGGGCTCGATGGAGCGCTTGGCACCCTGCTCGCCATCCTGGCCACGGCCGCCGCCGACGGCAGCTGGGAGCGAATGAAGGCGTGCCGCAACGACGAGTGCGCCTGGCTCTTCTACGACCAGTCCAAGAACCGGTCACGCCATTGGTGCGCCGCCAACCCGTGCGGGAACCTGGTGAACGCCCGCGCCTACCGGGCACGGCAGCGAGCCTCCTCCGATTGAGCCCGGCTGCTGACCCGGTAACCCGGCGCTCGCTACGGCCGGCGTTGGGTGTCGTTGCCATCGTCCTCGTCGTCGGCGGCCTCGCCTTCTTCGTGTGGCCAGGTCTGCCCCTCGTGTCGCAGGTATCCGGGGGCCTCATCGCACGGTCGGGAGCGATGCTCGGGGCGATCTGGTTCGCCTGGCCAGTTCTGACCTCCGTCCGGCCCTGGGTGGCTGCGGTGCTGGTGGTCGTCCTGGGTGTTGCCGTGGTCAGGCCGTCATTGTTGCTGGTGGTGATCCCATTGGTACTCGTCGTCGGCTACTTGGGTGGGCGCAGCCGCTGATTCCGCCAGCCGCTCAGCGTATGGCAACCACGATCCTGCGGTGCGGGAACGAGGCTTGCCGCTCCCAGGCGGTGTCCACCTGGTCGAGTTGGAAGACCTCGTGCTCCACGGTCATTTCTCCGGCCTCGAGACCCGCCAGGACGTCTTTGTATGCCGCCACCTTGTCGGCAATGTCGGTCCATCCCGAGGAGAGGCCGATCACGGCGCTCCGGTATTGCCGCATCGACGCCAGCGGCAGATCGACGTCCGTGCCGGCCAAGTTTCCAATGTTCACCAATCGGCCGTGATGGGCCAGAGCCGAGATCGCCGCCATGGCGGGTTCCCCCCACAGCATGTCGACCACAACGTCAAGTCGCCCGCCTGCGACGCTCACCAGGCGCTGGGCGAGGTCGCCGTCGAGCGGCACAGGGACCGCCCCCAATCCGGCTACCAACTCAAGGGCGTCCGCATCACGCCCGACCGCCACCACCACCGACGCCCCGCCTGTCTTGGCAAGCTGCACGGCCATCTGACCAACCCCTCCCGTCGCCCCCAGCACGGCGACGCTCTCCCCGGGAACGAACCCGGCACGTTGCAGCGCGAGACGTGCGGTGACGCCCACCACGCCCGCCGCCGCCGCCAGCGCATCGGGGACACCGACGGGTAGCTCGACAAGCGTCTCCTCGTCCACGGCAGCCATCTCGGCGAGGACACCATTGACGCCCGACCCGGGCAGATCGCCCTCGAACCGGACCCGCGTTCCCGGCGCGATCCGTGACGAGCGCACCACGGTGCCCGCGCCCTCCAGACCTGGCACATACGGGACCTGGGGTTGCTGTGGCATTCGACCGGCGGCAACCCGCAGCTCCACCGGGTTGAGCGCCACTGCCGTCACCTCCACCAGCGCCTTTCCCGCCTCCACCACGGGCTCCTCGGTCTCTCCCACCCGCGGCGGAACCCCAACTTCGCTGACAATGGCTGCCCTCACCTCAACCTCCGTGATCGAACCACGATGTTGGCACGCAGCAGTCACATGCGAGCGGTGGGGACAAGGCGCAACCTCGGGAGATTCTGCTGCCACCCCTGCCGCTGCTCCGCAGCGGGTCCCTTTCGCCTCAGGGGGACGGATTCGGATTGGCTGCCGTCCGGTGTCTGCCGTTTGCCGTCTAGCTTCGCAACGGATGCGCTCTTCTCGCCGTCGGGGATAACTAATGAAGGTCCTCCTCGCCGCCGCCGAGATGTCCCCGCTGGCCCGCACCGGTGGGTTGGGCGAGGCGGTGGCCGGGCTGGCGGCGGCACTCGCCGGCAAGGGAGTCGAGGTCGGGGTGGCGATGCCCCGCTACCGCCACTTGCTGGACTTGGGGGAGCCGGTGGGACCGGCCGGACCCGCTCAGCTGGTGTACCGCCATCAGCAGGGCGAGGTCACCGTGTTGCTGGTGGACGACCCACCGGCTTTCGACCGCGAGGGCATTTACGGGCCCGTCCCCGGGACGGGATATGCCGACGAGTGGTGGAGATGGGGCCGCTTCTCCCGCGCCGTGGTGGCCATGGTGGGGGCGTGGGACCTGCTCCATGTCCACGACGGCCACCCCGGGCCTGCCTGTCTGCTCGCCCCAGTCCCCTCGGTGATCACCGTCCACAACGCCGGGTACGCCGTCATGGGGCCTCTCGTGGAGAGCGCCACTCTCCTCGGTGTGGGACTGGAACACGTCATACCCCAGGGCGCACTCGAATGGTGGGGCTCGGCCCACTATCTGAAGGCGGGGATCGTCGGGGCCGACCGGGTCACCACCGTCAGCCCCGGGTTCGCCGCCCAGCTCTATGTGGACTCAGCGGTGTCAGGAGGTCTCGACGGAGTGATCCGCTCGCTGCCACACCCTGTGGCCGGGATCCTCAACGGGATCGATACCACCGTCTGGGACCCGGCCACCGACCCGTCTCTTCCGACGACCTACGGCCCCCGCAGGGCTTGGAAGCGATCGGGCAACAGGGAGACACTTCTCGACCTCGCCGGGCTCGATGACGGGTTCCTCCTTGGCAACGTCGGCCGGATGTCTGCGCAGAAGGGGATCGACCTGCTCGATCCGACGATCGACCGGCTGTGCAACGAGGGGATGCGTCTCGTATTGGTGGGCAATGGAGAGCTCGATCCGCTGGTGGACGGCTGGTCAGCACAGCACTCCACTGCCGTGAGGCATCTCCCTTACGACGAGCAACTGGCCCGTCTGGTGTACGGGGGTGCCGACGCCTACCTGATGCCATCCCTCTTCGAGCCTTGCGGGATCGGCCAGATGTATGCCATGCGTTATGGCTGCCCGCCGGTGGTTCATCTCACCGGGGGCCTCAACGACACCGTCGTCGACCTGGACGAGGATCCGGACGCCGGGATGGGTTTTGGTTTCCGACTCCCCATAGTCGAGGAGCTGGCCAAGTCGATCCGCCGGGCTATTCGCGTGTCCAAGCGGGACCGGTCCACGTGGCGGGCGATGCAGCGTCGCGGGATGGAGCACGACTGGTCCTGGGACGCCGCCGCCGACCGCTACCTCGAGGTGTACCGCCAGGCAATGGGGTGAGGGGCTTGGGCGCCGAGTCGACCCTCAGGCCTCGGTGAGGAACCGCTTCATCGCCGCCATGGCCAGGTCGAGGTTGGCGGCGGCGACGCTCTCCGTCGCCTGATGGGCCTGCGCCACCTCGCCCGGCCCGTAGTTGACCGCTGGGATCCCTCGCGCCGTGAGCCGGGCGACGTCGGTCCATGCCTGCTTGGGAGTGCGTGGCGCGCCGGTGGCGCGCTCCAAACGGTCGAGCAAAGGGTGCCCCTCGGGCACGGGCGCCGCCGGCGCCCGGTCGAGCACCACCACTTCGTCGGCCGGCTGCGCGATCTCTCGGAGCCGATGCTCCGCCTCCTCCAAGGTGAAACATGGTGGGAAGCGGTGGTTGAGGTTGATCTCGAATGAGGGCGGGATCACGTTGCGGGCTATCCCGCCGTGAGCCGTGGTGACCGAGAACACCTCGAGGTACTCCAGCCCTGACACGAGGAACGGCTCGGGCGCCCGGTGGTGGAGCATGGCCAGCCACTCCCCCGCTTTGGTCACTGCGTTCTCTCCCAGCCAAGGCCGGGCGCTGTGCGCCGACCGTCCACCGAAGGTCACGGTGGCGTTGAGCACGCCTTGGCAGCCCAACTGCAGTTCGAGGTCGGTGGGCTCCATCACGATGGCGAAGTCGGCCTCTCCCAGCCAGGGGAAGGCATCGAGCGTCGGCTCCAGGCCGTTGTCGGCGGCAGGGCCCTCCTCCCGGTCGTAGAACAGCCCAACCACGTCAAATTGCCCCTCGGCGATGTCAGAGTCGTCGAGCAGGTGGACCATCACCGCCAGACCCGACTTCATGTCGGATGCCCCGACCCCGTTGACCCGACCATCGGCCAGGTGGGCCGGCGGCTGACCCTGGTAGGGAACGGTGTCGAGGTGGCCCACCAGCAGCACCAGCGGGCGGTCTCCCGAGGCGCCCACCACGAGGTTGTTGCCGTTGCGGGCGATTGGCCGGTCGGACCAACGGGAGGCGAGGTGGTCTGTCAGTTCCTTCTCGTTCCCGGTGACCGAGCCGATCTCGATCAGATGTATGAGGGTCTCGGTGAGGGTCACACCGGCACCTCATGGGTGCGGAGGGCCTCCTCGAGCGAGGTCTTCTCGTCGGTGGAAGCGGTCCGGTGGCCGATGATGAGAGCGCACGGGACCTCGTACGTCCCGGCGGGGAACTGCTTGGGACGCGTGCCGGGTATGACCACCGATCGGGCCGGGACCCGGCCCCTGTGCTCCACCGGCTCCTCGCCGGTGACATCGACGATCGGGGTGGACGATGTGATGGTCACGTTGGCGCCGAGAACCGCCCGCTCCTCCACCAGCACACCTTCCACCAAGATGCAGCGGCTGCCTATGAATGCACCATCCTCAACGACCACGGGCCGGGCAGATGGCGGCTCGAGGACACCACCGATGCC
>DATADW010000271.1:0-2229 GCA_036258335.1 Acidimicrobiia bacterium | reverse complement strand
CCTGAACAAAGACGACCTCTTCGCCGTTCCCCCTCGAGTTCGTCGCTCGCAGCGAGCTGGCGAAGCGCCTCGTGAAGCCGGCGCACGGTGTCGTGGCTCATTCCGTTCGTTTGAGTGTGCGGTCCCGTAGATACTTGACACCGTGGCCGTAGCCGATGTCAATCGCAAAGGAATCAACTCGCGTCGGCTGGGCGGTCCTGTGATGATTGCGGCCATGGCCACGACCCGACGAGCCGACATGTTCACCGCGGACGGCAGGCCGTCTGACGACGACCCGCGTGAGAAGGGACCAAGGTTGGGCGACGAGCGCACCACGCTGGTCGAAGCGCTGCGCTGTCAACGCCTCACATTGGAGTTGAAGTGCTCGGGTCTTGATGCGGAAGCTCTGGCGCGGCGTTCCGTCGAGCCTTCGACGATGTCGCTACTGGGATTGGTGCGACATCTGGCCGAGATGGAGCGCGGGGGGTTCCGGGTGATGATGGCGGGACAGGACGTGCCCCGGCTGTTCTGCTCCGACACCGACCGTGACGGTGATTTCGATGGTGCTGTTCCCGACCCCCAGGTGGTTGCGGAGGCGTGGGACGCTTGGCGTGCGGAGGTGGATTTCGCCACGCGGTTCGTGGCCGAGGCGCCCAGTCTCGACATCACCGGTGACGACCCCCTGAATCAGCATGGCAGCGGCGGTGGGTCGATTTCCCTGCGCGAGGTACTGGTCGGAACGATCGGGGAGTACGCCCGCCACATGGGGCACGCCGACCTGTTGCGTGAGCGGATTGACGGACGCATCGGTCAGTAATTCCGGGCAACACATCAAGTATCGGTGGCCATGCTGGAGCTCGGCCCACGTGGTGGCGCTCATCCCGAGACCAACGTGTCGTTCGGAAGACGGACCAGCAGGTCGGTCCGACCGTCCCCGAGAAGGGCCGATACCGTGGTTCGGATCAACGCCTTGACGCCCGACGAAGCCGAAGTCATGCTTGTTGAGGATGCTCCCAGAGACCCGGTATGCCCGGCGAGATGGGATCCATGTCGCCTACCAGATCTCCGGATCCGGGTCGTTTGATCTCGTCCTTGTGTCTCTATGGTTCAGCCACCTCGAGGCGAGGTGGGAGGTTCCCGGTTTCGACCACCTTCTCCACCGGCTCGGTTCTTTCAGCCGGCTGATCTCGTTCGACAAGTACGGCATCGGTCTCTCCGACCCCGCCCCTGCCGGGTCTATGCCACCCCTCGAGGACTGGATGGACGACGTGCGAGCGGTTATGGACGCCGCCGGGTCCGAACGCGCCGCGCTCTTCGGCGCGGGCGACGGAGGCATGATGGCGGCCACTTTCGCCGCTACCTACCCCCAGCGCGTCAGCGCGCTCATCCTCGCCAACTCGACTGCACGGATGTCCTGGGCCCCCGACTACCCGATCGGCGTCTCACCCGAGCGGGTGGATGTGATCGCATCCCTCACTGAGCAGACCTGGGGTCGGGGCGACATCCTCACCCTGACCAATCCCAGCCTCGCCGATGACGAGGTTGCGCGAGAGGCATACGCTCGCCTTCTTCGGATGGCTGCCAGCCCCTCAACGGCGGCGGCCGTTGTCCAGCTGCTGTTCGAGATCGACGTGAGGCACGTCCTCTCCGCCATCCAAGTGCCGACGCTGGTCGTCCACCGAAAGGACAACGTGCTGTTGAGCGTGGACAACGGGCGCTACCTGGCCGAACACATCCCCAACGCTCGCCTCGTCGAAGTACCTGGAGCCGATTATGGACTCGGCGTCGGAGACGTTGATGCGGTGATCGACGAGGTGGAGGAGTTCCTAACGGGCGCCCGTGGACACGTCGATGTCAACCGAATGTTGGCCACGGTGCTGTTCACCGACATCGTCTCGTCGACTGAGCGGGCCGCGGCTGTGGGCGACGAGCGGTGGAGTGAGCTCCTCGACGCCCACGACGAGATCGCCCGGCGCCAGATCTCGAGGTATCAGGGCCGGCTGGTGAAAGCGACGGGTGACGGCATCCTGGCGACATTCGATGGACCGGCCCGGGCGATCCAGGCCGCCACGGCGATCCGAGACGCCACCCGTCGCCTTGGGATCGAGATACGAGCCGGCCTCCACACCGGTGAGATCCAGCGGCACGGCGACGACGTGGTCGGTCTGGGGGTCAATATCGCCGCTCGGGTCCAAGCCGCAGCCCAGTCAGGCGAGGTACTGGCTTCCCGAACCGTGAAGGATCTCGTTG
>DATADW010000270.1:0-2762 GCA_036258335.1 Acidimicrobiia bacterium | reverse complement strand
CGCACCTGGCTCCGGAGGCCAGTGCTATATCCCCTGAGCTACGAGGGCGAGGGATGAGCGAGTGTAACCGACCCCTCTGGGGCGGTCAGGTGACGTCGAGCCGGAGCAGGTCCTCGATTGTCTCCCTCCGCACCACCAACCGGGCAGACCCGTCCGAACAGAAGACGACCGCTGGGCGCGGCACCTTGTTGTATGTCGAGCCCATCGATTGGCCGTAAGCGCCGGTGACCGGGGTGGCGAGGATGTCATCGACCGCGACGTCATCGGGCACCGAGCCGTGCTCCACCAGGACGTCGCCCGATTCACAGTGCTTGCCCACAACGGTGACCGTCCGGGGCCGGGGCGCATCTGCTGCTCGTGGGAGAAAGGTCTCGTAGCCGCTCCCGTACAGCACCGGGCGGGGGTTGTCGCTCATCCCGCCGTCGACCGCCAGGTAGGTGCGGATCCCGGGAATGTCCTTGATCGTGACTACCGAGTAGAGGGTGACCGCGGCGCCAGCCACGATGGCCCGCCCGGGCTCGACCAGGACCTGGCAGGTCACTCCCTCGCCTCGGACCGCCTGTTCGATCGTCTCGATCCAAGCGGTTAGACCTGGAGCCACTTCTCCTTCGACGTATGGGACGCCGAGTCCACCACCCAGCGACAACTCGGGGAGATGGAAGGGCGCCGCCACGGCGGCGACGATCCTCGCCGCTCGCTCGAACGACTCGAGCCGGAACACCTGGCTGCCGATGTGGGCGTGGAGACCCCGCAGGTCCATCGACGAGGATCCCCTTGCCCGCTCCACGGCCTCGGCAGCGGCGCCGGTGGACACGGTGAAGCCGAACTTGGTGTCGTCGTGCCCGGTGGCGGTGAAACGATGGGTGTGCGCCTCCACACCTGGAGTGATCCGGACCAGGACCGGTGCCGGTTTGGTGCCGGCGAGACGGTCGAGGCGGTCCATCTCGTCGAACGAGTCGACCACGATTCTCCCGACGCCGATCTCGAGCGCCGCCGCGAGTTCTTCGTCGCTCTTGGCGTTGCCGTGGAGCACCAATTTGTCCGGCGGCACCCCGGCGGCGAGCGCCACGTGCATCTCGCCGCCGCTGGCCACGTCGAGCAGCATCCCTTCCTCGTGGGCGAGTCGGGCCATGGCGACGCAGTGGAAAGCCTTGGTCGCATAAGCGGCGCCCCCCGGTAAGGCGGTCACCGCCTCGCGGCATCTCGCCCGGAGGTGCTCCTCGTCGTAAACGAAGAGCGGGGTACCGAACTCGGCGGCCAACTCGAGTGTGTCGCACCCCCCGATGCTGAGCCGCCCGCGGTCGACGGATGCGGTGTCGGGGAGGAGACGGCGGGGGAGAGGGCCGGCCATGGGTGGCCGAGGCTAGGAACTCCCCAACCCAGGGTTGGCAGCTACCCGATGGGTAATCCCCAACCCTGGGTTGGCAGGACAATTCTCGTCAGAGCCCTCCGGGGAGCCTGTCTATACAATCGGCGCCCATTGACAAGGTGGAGGGAATCGATGCGGAGCCATCGCATCACCATGCTGGGGACCGGGTTGATCGGCGAGTTCTACACGCAGACCCTCCACGGTCAGCGAGGACGGGACCGCGTCGAGGTGGTCTACTCGCGCAGCGAGGAGCGGGGTGCCGCCTTCAGCGACCGGTGGGCCATCCCCCGATTCACCACCAGCATGGAGGATGCCGTCGCCGACCCAGACACCGACGTGGTCGTGGTGGGGCTGCCCAACCATCTCCACGAGGAGGCCGTCGCCATGGGGGCGGCGCACGGCAAGGCGGTGCTCTGCACCAAGCCGCTGGCGCGCGACGCAGCCGAGGCGAAGCGGATCCTCGACACGGTGGAATCAGCCGGGGTGTTCGCCGGGTACCTGGAGGACCTCTGCTACACGCCCAAGTCGCTCAAGGCGGTGGCTGCGGTGCGGGAGGGAGCCATCGGCGACGTCACCTGGGTGCGCTCCCGCGAGACCCACCCCGGCCCGCACAGCGCCTGGTTCTGGGACGGCCGGCTCACCGGGGGCGGTGCCATCATCGATCTCGGGTGCCATTGCATCGAGATCATCCGCAACTTCGTCGGCAAGGACAACCGGCCCGTCGAGGTGACCTGTTGGACCGACACGTTTGTCCACCCCATCGACGACGAGGACAACGCAATCGCCCTCATCAGCTTCGAATCCGGTGCCATCGGCCAGTTCGAGGTGAGTTGGACTTTCCGGGGCGGCATGGACCTGCGCGACGAGGTGGCTGGCACCGATGGCACCATCTGGCTCAACCACTTCCTCCGCACCGGGTACGAGATGTTCACCGCCGGAGGGAGCGGCGGCTACGTCGCCGAGAAAGCGGAGACGGAGAAGGGTTGGCTCTTCCCGGTGGGCGACGAGGTCTCCGAGCTGGGATACGTCGACATGTTCAGCGACATGTTCGACGCCATTGACAACGGCGGCGAGCCCCAGGAGACGTTCTACGACGGCTACGTAGTCAACGCCATCATGGACGCCTGCTACCGCTCTGCCGAGTCGAGGCGCTGGGAGCCGGTGGAGATGGAGTGGCGCGGTGGGCAAACGGAGCGCGTCCAGCGCGAGCCGGCCACCTACGACGGTCACATCGTCATCAAGGAGGAGACGCTCCCCGACGGCAGGCGCAAGCTGATTCTCAAGGACCCAGGGAGCGGAGACTTCGTCGACCGAGTGGTCGCCGGGGGGTGACGCTCCGGGTCGAGGTGATCCCGGCCGCTCGATGGGCGGAGCAGGTTGCCGGGGAGTGGGC
>DATADW010000269.1:0-4110 GCA_036258335.1 Acidimicrobiia bacterium | reverse complement strand
CCCCCGCCTGATGGCTTCGTATCGGACGGCCGGCGTCGATCTCGCCGCAGCCGACCGCCATGTCGACGCCATAGCCGACCTGGTCACCGCCACCTGGGGTAGTGACGTCGTCGGCGGGTTCGGAGGGTTCGCCGGCGGCGTCGAGCTGCCTCCCGGGTACCAGCGCCCGGTACTCATGCTCACCACCGACGGCGTGGGAACCAAGCTCGAACTGGCGCGGCGCACCGCTCGCTGGGATGGGGTGGGGCACGACCTGGTCGCCATGTGCGTCGACGACCTCGCTGCAACCGGGGCGACCCCTCTCGGACTGGTCGACTACGTGGCGGTGGGGCGGCTCGAGCCCGACCGCGACCGGGCCATGGTGGCCTCGGTGGCTGCGGGATGCGCCCTCGCTGGCGTGCCGCTGCTCGGAGGTGAGACAGCCGAGCACCCCGGGGTGATGCCACCCGACCAGGTCGACCTGGCCGGAGCGGCGCTTGGGGTGGTGGAACGGGACGATCGCATCGACGGATCCGCCATCCGCCCCGGCGATGTCATCATTGGGGTCGCCAGCCCCAACCTGCGGAGCAACGGTTTCTCGTTGGTGCGAGCCATCATCGGCGAGCGCAACCTCGATGGGCCCTTCCCCGGAGATGACCGCACCTGGGCGGAGGTGCTCCTCGACCCGGCGGTCATCTACGCGCCTGCAGTGCTCAACGCGGCGGCGTCCGGAGGCATCGACGGCCTCGCCCACGTGACCGGTGGCGGAATCGCCTCAAACCTGGCGCGGATCCTCCCCGAGGGGACGCGGGCGGTCGTCCAAGAGGGAGCCTGGGAAGTGCCTCGGGTGTTCCATGTCCTCCAGGAGATGGGAGCGGTGACCGATCTGGAGATGCGATCGACCTTCAACCTCGGTTTGGGATTCATCGCCGTGGTTACCCCTGGCGCTGAGCAAGGGGTCCAAGAGTCGTTCGCCCATTTCGGCCACACCACCTGGGTGGTCGGCGAAGTTGTCGAAGGAGAGCGCGGAGTCGAGTTCACGGACAGTGCGTAACTCTTGACGAGTCGGCCCTCTAGCGTCTTTTCCTTCCGCCTTTCGCCTTCCGCCTTCCGACTTCTGCGTACCATGCCGGCCATGTCCGACCTCATCTCCCGTCACTACGCGGCCGTGGCTTCGGTTCTCAGCTTTGACACCGACATCGTGGTCGAGCGCGCCGCAGGCCTCTGGGTCTACGACCATGCCGGAAACAGGTGGGCCGATTTCGCCTGCGGGACCGCGGTGACCAACCTCGGACACAACCACCCTGACGTGACCGCAGCCGCCATGGAGCAAATGGGGCGGTTGACTCACTCGGGTTGCGTCTTCCGCTACGAGTCGATCGTCGAGGTCGCCGAGCGGCTGGCGGACATCACCCCACCAGGGATCGAAGTGTTCGGCTTTGCCAACTCCGGCGCCGAGGCGGTGGAGGCGGCGGTCAAGCTCGCTCGCAGGACATCGGGTCGGCAAGCCGTGATTGCCTTCCGGGGTGGATTCCACGGGAGGACGATGGGATCGGTCTCGTACACCACGTCGAACGCCAAATACCGGGACGGCTACCACCCGGTGCTTGGCTCGGTGTTCGTCTCCCCCTTCCCTCATCCCTACCGATGGGGCCTCGACGAGCAGCAGGCCACCGACCTCGCCCTCGACGAGTTGCAGCGTCTGTTCCGCCATGAGATCTCACCCGCACAGGTCGCCTGCTTCCTGATCGAGCCGGTCCAGGGGGAGGGGGGTTACTACCCGGCGCCCGAGCGCTTCCTCCAGGAACTCCGCCGAATCGCCGACGAGCAAGGGATCCTGCTCGTTTTCGACGAGGTGCAGACCGGTTTCGGGCGCGTCGGCGGTTGGACGGCCGCCGACCACTACGGGATCGCCCCCGACATCATCGCCCTGGGCAAGGGGATCGCCAACGGGCTCCCCCTTTCCGCATATGGCTCGTCGCGCCAGCGGATGGAGTCGTGGCCAGTGGGCTCGCACGGGACCACCTTCGGCGGCAACCCGGTGGCCTGTGCCGCCGCCATTGCCGTGATGAACGTCATGGAGGGACTCTTCCCCCATGCCGCCAACCTGTCGGCGCGCGCCTTCGAGCGGTTCCGCAAGGCGCAGGCCGCCTATTCATCTATCGGCGACGTGCGGGGGCTCGGTCTCATGATCGGGGTGGAGCTGGTCAAGGACAGGGAGACCCGCCAGCCCGACCCGGCGGCAATGGACCAGATTTCCAGGCACGGTCTGGCCAACGAGTTGATCCTGATCCCGTGCGGGCCTGACGGGAACATCATCAGGTTCATCCCGCCACTGGTCGCCACGATGGAGGAGATAGATCGGGCGATCGACGTTGTCGAGGAGGCGCTGGCCGACTACGAGCTCGGCATAGTCGACGACGCCGACATCCACCTGCCCGAAGGTAGGGGCAGGACGGTCTGACCCGGGGGGGGAACCGAGGCGGTCACGTATGTCGTCCAAGACGGCATGAACCGCCACGCCAAGGGCCTCGCCGTCGTCGCTCTCCTGCTCGCCGCCTGCGGGACGACGGGCGGAGCAGCGACCACCGTTGCTGGCACCACCGACACCGCCCCCTCCGAGACCACGATTCCCCCCGCTGAGGACGTCGTTCTGGTCGTCGAGGACGTCGGTGGCTTTGTCCCCATCGAGTTCGCCCTTGGCCGGGGACCGCGCTACGTCCTGACCGGCGACGGTCGGCTCATCTTCCAAGGTCCGATGATCGAGATCTTCCCGCAGCCGCTGTGGCCCAACTACCAGGTCCGCCAGCTGACCGAGGACGAGCTCGACTTGGTGATGGATGCCGTCCTCGTCACCGGGATAGACCAGATCACCGATGAGGTGGACGACAACTCGGCCAACGTGATCGCCGACGCATCGACCACGGTGATCACCTATTACGACCACCAGGGTCCGCACCGCTTCGAGGTGTACGCCCTCGACATCGGTGAAGGGCAGAGCGAGCAGGTGCAACGGCTGGCCGGGCTGGTGCGGGTGCTCGACGGGGTGGCCACCGCCGACGGTGAGGTCTCCGAACTCGAGCCGGAGCGAGTCCAGGTGATCGCCCAGGAAGCCGAGCAGACAGGAGACGAGTTCGACCAGGTTGTCGACTTCCCCATCGACGAGGACCCCGCCACCTGGGACGACTTGGACGGACAGCAGGGCATCAAGTGCGCCGCCTTCGAGGGCCAGGACGCCGAGGCGCTGGTCGCCGGTTTCAGGGACGCCAACCAGGCGACCCTGTTCGAAGCAGGGGAAACCACCTGGCGGGTCTACCCCCGCCCCCTGCTCCCAGGCGAGGAGCCATGCGAGGTCCAGGCTTTTTCTGGGTGAGCGGTTCCGCCTACCTATGTTCAGCGGCCGGTCCGAGGCCAGACGAACAAGCCCCTGACCGTCTCGCCGCTCGATTGAACCGGTGCGATGCGGTGACCGGGCTGACCGGTGCTCAACGTGATGGTGGGTGCCGCCCGAGGGTGGTTGGGGTCGTACAGACTGAGGGTGACCCGACCGTCGCCCAGATCCTCGTACCCGGTGACCACCAC
This sequence comes from Acidimicrobiia bacterium, assembly GCA_036258335.1. Taxonomy (GTDB): domain Bacteria; phylum Actinomycetota; class Acidimicrobiia; order Spongiisociales; family DATADW01; genus DATADW01. The sequence continues at coordinate 549 of DATADW010000269.1, read as the reverse complement.
CTGATGATTGGCCCCCGGATCGGAGGCGCCTGAAGTCCGGATCAGGCACACGGATTCCGGCCGCCCTGCGTCGAGCCCGGACAAGAGTCGGGGAAGCTCCAGCTTCTCGGTCAGGGCTCCGAGGCTGTCACGCCAGAACAACCACCACCGGTCGTGGTCGTGGAGTACCTGCGCTCCTAGACAGCGGACCACCAGATCGGTGCCGGCGAGCGAATCGGCCTGCCGGGCGACCAGACCTCGGAAGAGCTCGGTTCCGGGGACCGGCGGCTCGGGATCCTCCTCGGGGGCGTCACCGGCGTCGAAGCGGTCGAGAGCCAGCCAGGACATCCCACCGCACAGCCCGAATCCGTCCCAGAAGCGTGTCCCGCCGATGAGACCGAGAGCCCGTTGCACGACATTGGGCACCCCGAGGCCGGTGACCTCGCCCAACCGCCCGGTACGACCGAGTTCGGACAAGACCGCCGATCCGAGGAAGCGGTTGGTGAACCGGAACCCGTGTACCGCCGGGTCGAACCCGGTGACGACCTTCACGCCCTCCTCGCCGTAGCG
>DATADW010000268.1:0-4675 GCA_036258335.1 Acidimicrobiia bacterium | reverse complement strand
GTCGTGTTCCTCTCCTCCGGTCCCGAGCCGGTCGAGGTGCCCGACCTATCCGGGCTCACCTCGGGAGAAGCTCAAGCGCGGCTCGCCGACAGCGACCTGCGCTACGCCGAAGCAGGCACCCGGCCGGTGGACGACCCCGGCCTCGATGGGCGGGTGGTCGACCAGTCGCCTTCGGCGGGTGAGAGTGTCGAACCGGGAGCCGTGATCACTGTGATACTGGGGGAAGGGCCCCCGCCGACCACAGAGCCGCCGACCACGGTCCCCCCGCCGACCGTCGCACCGACCCAGCCCTGAGCCGAAGGCATCCGTGGCGCCGGTCAGTCGGCGACGAAATTCGCCAGCAGCTTCTTGCCCTCGGTGGTGAGCACGCTCTCGGGGTGGAATTGGACTCCGGTGACCGACAGCTCCCGGTGCCGCACACCCTGGATGACCCCGTCCTCGCTCCATGCGCACGGCTCGAGCTCCTCGGGTAGGGAAACCGCGGCGAGCGAGTGGTACCGGGTGGCGGTGAACGGGTTGGCCAGCCCGGCGAACACCCCACGGCCATCGTGACGGACCCGCGAGGTCTTGCCGTGCCGTGGCTCCGGGGCGAGATCGATCTTGCCGCCGTATGCGGCCACCACCACCTGGTGGCCGAGGCATACACCCAAGGTGGGGATGGTGGGCGCCATCCTGACGAGCAGCTCGATCGATTTCCCCGCGTCCTCCGGCCTTCCCGGGCCGGGCGAGATCACCAGCCGGTCCGGTCGCAGTGCCAATGCGTCTTCTGGCGTGAGTTCGTCGTTGCGATTGACCATGGGATCGGCGCCGAGCTCTCCGAGGTACTGGACGAGGTTGAAGGTGAACGAGTCGTAGTTGTCGATCACCAGCACTCGGGTCATGAGAGCACGCTAACGCCCTCGGCTACCCTGCCAATTCATGCCCGAGTCGAAGACGCGCAAGAAGAGAGGGGCGCGACCCCGACAGCCGTATCGGGCGACGCCATCGGTGAAGAAGAAGCCACCGTCGCCCACCTGGTATGTGGTGACCATGTTCGGTCTGATGGGCATCGGCGTGCTTGCAGTCGTGGCCAGATACGTCTTCCAACTCGACTATCTCGTTCTCATCGGCGGTCTCGTCGCCCTCGCCGCCGGCTTCTTGATGACGACTAATTACAGATAGACGGCAGACGGCAGGCGGCGGCGTCACCACCCGCCATGTGAGCCCCGCCCTGTGAGCCACCCCCGTGCTTACCTACCTACCACTTGGATTTCCACAGGCCTATCCACACCCTTGGATAACGACAACAATGTGATTACAAGGGTGCAAGCAGGTCGGCTACCTCGGTGAGAGAGTCCAAGCATGCTGTGGCCTTGGCCGCTCCCGGGTGGTCGATGTGGGCGATACCCCAGGGACCGCGCCTGAGATGGATGGCCGCCATCCTGGCCTGGAGCGCGGGCAGAACATCGTTGTCAACCCGATCGCCGACCGACACCATCTCCGACGCGTCCAGGTTCACCGCCGCGGCCAATTCGACGAAGAACCGTGGATCTGGTTTGGCTGCTCCGAGACGATCCGAACTGATTACCAGATCGGCTCGGACACCGGCCTCGGTGAGCGCACCCTCTCCCGCCTCGGGCTGGTTCCCCGCTACCACCACCAACAAACCAGCGGCGCGGAGTCGGTCGATCGTCGGGACCGCATCGGGGTAGAGATCCGAGGCTCCGAACGGCGGTTCTCTGTCCCGAACCAGGGAACGCCAGTCGGTTTCTGGGGACACGCGGGCGAACACCTCCTGGTGGGGAGCGCCCGATTTGAGAAGCCAACCGAGGGTGGCAAAGAAGGTCAACCTCGACACCCTAAGCCGGTCGGCGAAGCGGCCCCAATATTCGGTCTCGTCTACCAGGGTCTCACCGACGTCGAGCACCACGCCCTTGATGGGACGGTTCAGGGACGCCAAACCGGGTCCATCTCCTCGCGGCAGTGTTTGGGCGGGCTGAAGTCACCCTGGTTAGAGACGGTCATCGTCACCTCGGTCCCGCAAACCGAGCACCGGTAGTCCTGTCTCACCGGGACCACGTCTTCGGGGTCCACCTCGGGGGGTGGGGTCGCCAGCATCTTTATGAACCACCTGCCGAGGAACCAGATGGCCGCACCGATCGCCACGGCGATCAGAACGTCGACAACGGTCACGATTTCCTGCCGCAGCTAGCGGGCAGGAGCGTGCACTTCAGATCCGCTCGATGATCAGCCCGTTGGCCATCCCGCCGCCCTCGCACATGGTCTGCAAGCCATAGCGCTTCCCGGTGCGCTGCAGTTCGTGCACCAGGGAGGTGAGCAGCTTGGCCCCGGAGGCGCCCAACGGGTGGCCGAGGGAGATGGCGCCACCGTTGACGTTGGTCCTCTCCCACAGCGCATCGGGATCGCTACCACCGTGCTCGTGCCGCCAAGCGGTGATGACAGATGCGAACGCCTCGTTCACCTCGAACAGGTCGATCTCGTCGATGGTCAGCCCAGTCTTCTCGAGCACCTTGGTGGTGGCCGGGATGGGCCCGGTCAGCATCATGATCGGGTCAACCCCGGCCAACGAGAACCCGACGAAACGCGCCATGGGCTGTATACCGAGCTCCTCGGCGGTGTCCTCACCCATGATGAGCACGGCGGCGGCACCGTCGGAGATCTGCGACGAGTTGCCCGCGGTGATCAGCCCGTCGATCTTGAAAACCGGCTTGAGCGTGGCCAGCTTCTCCTCGGTGGTGTCGGCCCTGATCCCCTCGTCGCGGGTCATCGTCTCTTCGTTCCCGTTTTCGAGTGTCACTGGCGTGGGAACGATCTGGGTTTCGAAGCGGCCCTCCTCGGTCGCCTTGGCGGCTCGCATATGCGACTCGTAGCTGACCCGGTCCAGCTCGGCGCGGCTGGTTCCCCACTTCTCGGCGATCATCTCTGCAGAGAGCCCCTGGGGGACTAGGCCGTGGTCGTAGCGCTCCAGCATCTTCGGTCCGAACGGGAAACCCGGGCCCTGCTGGGTGGTAATACCCATCGGGATGCGGGTCATCGACTCGACTCCGGCGGCGATGACGACGTCGTAGGCGCCGGCGATCACACCTTGGGCGGCGAAGTGGGCCGACTGCTGCGACGACCCACACTGACGGTCGATGGTGGTCCCAGGCACCTCTTCGGGGAATCCGGCGGCGAGAGCTGCGTTGCGGCCGACATTGACCGACTGCTCGCCGGTCTGCATCACGGTTCCCATGATCACGTCGTCGATCAACGCTGGGTCGAGGTCGTTCCTCTCGACCACCGTCTTGAGGGTGTGCGCCGCCAGGTCGACCGGGTGCCAATCCTTCAGCTTCCCGCCCCTCTTGCCGACCGGGGTCCGGACCGCATCGACGATCACCGCATCGCGCATGGCTGCTCCTCGCCTTTCGAAAGCCTCATCGTAGAACCGCAGCGGAACCTCGAAGATGCCCGGATGTCACGCGGATACGAAGAGCCGCTCGGCTGCGAATGAGCCGATGGCGACCTCGGACCCGTTTACCAACACCATGACACCGGCTTGCACGTCACGCCCCACGAACTCGACCTTGGCGTCAGGCCGCAACCCGTTTCGATCGAGGAACCCCATCAGCTCGGCGTCTAGCTCCAGCTCCTCGGAGATCCGTTCGAGCCGCATTGACTCACCGCCCTCCATCTCGATGATGGGCTTCATCCTCGGGGGCTTGTACCCGGCACCCGGGATGGGGTTGCCGTGCGGGCAGGTCTTCGGGTCCTCCATGACCGCCCACATCGCTTCCTCGACCTGGTCGGAGATGGTCGTCTCCCACACCTCGGCCTCGGCGTGGACCCGGTCCCAAGGCAGCTTGAGGACATCGGAGAGGAAACGCTCCGCCAGACGGTGGCGGCGGACGATCACCGCTGCCAGGTGTCGGCCCTCTTCGGTGAGCAGGATCCGGTCGTCGAGATCGAGCAGCCCCTCGTCGGCCATCCGGTGCACCATCTCGTTGACGCTGGCACGGCTGACACCTAGCCAATCGGCCACCCGGGCCTGGATGACCGGGATCCCCTCCTCTTCGATCTCCCAGATCGCCTCGGCGTACTCCCGGTAGCGAACCGAGTATGGCGACTCCACGTCGGCATGGTACGCGGGCCGTGCCGTGTGGGCCGTCCCCGTGCTCGACCAACCCACCGCCTGTGGAGCCCGCCGAGGATGCCCAGCCGCCATCAGACCGACGTCATCCCGACCGTGGTCTTGTTGGCGTCGGGCGGTGTCGTTTTCGCCGTGACCGCCGATGCCATCCATCGGCGTCGCCGGGGAGACTGTGCCGCCGCACCACCGCGGAAGGCAACCTTGCACTCGGATCGATGAGTCTCGGTACCGTGAGTCGTCTCAGGTGACAGGCGCGCCAGGGAGCCAGGCGAGCGCACGAGGCGAGACAGCGGAGGACACCATGACGACTACGACCGGCAACGCGAGGAGCAACCTCCCCGGCAAGCCTCCAGTCGTCGACCTGGCCACTTGGCAGGCGGCGCGCGAGGAGCTGCTGGTCCGCGAGAAGGCACACACCCGTGAGGGCGACGCGATCGCCGCGGCTCGGCGGCGGCTGCCGATGGTCGAGCTCGACGGTGCGGTCAAGGTCACCGGCGCGGACGGGCCGGTCCCGTTCCGCGACCTGTTCCAGGGTCGCGACGAGCTCGT
>DATADW010000267.1:0-2403 GCA_036258335.1 Acidimicrobiia bacterium | reverse complement strand
CCAAGGCGTCTGAGTACGACCGCAAGCGCAGCTTCGAGCGAACACCTGAGCCGCCGGGGTCTTTCGATGGAGACGTCGACCCTGCGGTGGCTCGAACGGGCACCCACTTCGTGATCCAGCAGCACTACGCGACCCGCCTCCACCATGACGTCAGGCTGGAGATGCTCAACGGCGACACCCCCGTCCTGGTGAGCTGGGCGGTGCCCAAGGGTCTGCCACTCCGCTCGAAGGTACGCACCCTGGCGATCCACGTCGAGGACCACCCGTGGGAGTACCGCACCTTCTCCGGGTCGATACCGAAAGGGGAGTACGGCGGCGGGGAGGTGAGGATCTTCGACCAGGGCAGCTACGAGATGCTCGACCGCGAACCGGGAAAGCTGACGTTCCGCTTGGAAGGAAACCGGCTGCGGGGTATCTGGCACCTCATCCGCACCGGCGTCGAAAGTGGCAAGGAACAGTGGCTAGCCATCCTCTCCGAGGATCAACGCCCCGACCCTGCGCCGTTGCCCCCGCCCGACCCGATGCTGGCCACGTTGGGCGGCGACGCCTTTGACGACCCGGCATGGAGCTTCGAGCCGAAGTGGGACGGGATCCGCGCCATCGCGATCTGCACCCACGAGACCCGATTGGTGTCGCGCAACCGCCACGACGTTTCGGTCGCCTACCCCGAGTTGGCCGGACTCCACGACCGGCTCGTGGCGACCGATGCCGTGCTCGATGGTGAGATCATCGCTCTCGAGAACGGAATCCCCTCATTCCAGGCCCTACAGCACCGCATGCACCTCCGCAGGCCGGCTGACGTCGAGCGGGCCTCTCGATCGGCGCCGGTGACCTTCATGGCGTTCGACCTCCTCTACCTGGACGGCGAGGACCTGACCGGCCGCCCGCTCGACGAGAGGCAGGGACTACTCGACGAGACGGTGGTCGCATCGACCAGCCTCCAGGTGTCGCCGGTCGTGATCGGCACCGGCCAAGCCCTGTACACCGCGGCCGAGGCACAGGGCCTGGAGGGCGTGATGGCGAAACGCATCGACTCCCGCTACCACCCGGGTCGTCGCTCGCCCGACTGGGTGAAGATCAAGACGGTGCTCGACGCCGACGTCGTGGTCCTGGGGTGGCGTCCCGGGTCGGGGAACCGATCGGGGACAATCGGGTCGCTTGTGCTCGGCGTCTACGACGGACACCGGCTTCGTTATGTCGGCAACGTCGGCACCGGGTTCGATCGCGACTCGCTCTCGGCCGTGCTGGCCGAGGTCGAAGCCCGAGGGCGGGCCGAACCGGTGCTCGATCCCGCAGAGCGGAGGTCCATCCCCCAGGTACGTCAGATCCGTTGGGTGGAGCCCGAGTTGGTGGCGACGGTCGACTACCGCCAGCTCACCGAGGCGGGGCGGCTCCGGGCTCCGTCGTTCAAGGGGCTGCGAGACGACAAGGATCCCCGGCAGTGCAGATTCGAGGACCTGGCTACCGTTGGTCCGTCGGGTTCGTAGTTCCGGACGCCATCGGAAAGCTGCGGCAAGGGAGGCTGGGGCTGGTCACTTATGACCTGATCGTCGTCGGGGGAACGCCGGCGGCGCTCTCCCTTGCGGTCGAGGCCGAGCACGCCGGGCTTGAGGACGTGTTGGTGCTCGAGGAGGGCGATGCCGTCCGGCCCCAGGACGCAGTAGGCCGTTACGGTCTGACCGTCCGCTACCAGTCGCCGGTGAAGAGGATCGCCAGCGGTCCCGAGGGCTCGGTGTTGGTCGAGTCGGCGCCGGACACGTATTTGGGAACTGCTTGTGCCGTTGCGGAGCGGGCCGACGAAACGCCGCTGCTCCCGCCGTACGAACTACCCGAGTCGCTGAGCGAGCGTATCCACTACACAAGCACCGGCCTGGCTACCCCTGACCTCGACGTCCTGGTCGTTGGACCGGGCGAGCGCGCCGTCGCCGCAGTGTTCGATCTGGTTGAGGGCGACGCCCGGGTGGTGCTCTGCTTCACCGGAGAGTTCGCCGACCTATCGGCGTTGAGCCGCCGCACCCTCTCGGACCTGGAGCGACGCCAGTTGGTCACCGTCCTGTGGCGGTCCGCTCCTTCGGGCATCGATGAGGTCGGGGGTTATCCGATGGCGGTGTTCGACGACCGCCGCACCCCGGACCTCCAGTTTGACCACGTGGTATTCGCCCTGGGCGTGGCACCCGCTCCGCCGCTCGACGGGCTGCTGGAACCGGGGTCTCCGGCGCCGGATGGTCTTTTCGTCCTCGAGGACACCGCCGAGCAATCGGAGGATCACATCGTCCCCTCGGGGCGGGCCTGGGAGACCATCCGCTCGGTTTGCTTCCCCCACCTCCCCGACCTGGCCGGGCCGCAACGCAGCCTCCAGATAGACGCCCACCGCGTCGAGGAGCTGCGCGCCGAGCACTACAA
>DATADW010000266.1:0-7038 GCA_036258335.1 Acidimicrobiia bacterium | reverse complement strand
GCCAGAACGGCGAGCCCGATCCACTCCCGCCTCCCCGCTCTGGGGGCGTGCTCGACATCCATTGTCTCTGTCATCCGATTGTCCTCATCAGAGTTAGTGACAGTGGCAGGATCGAGAACTCATCGGTGGCGAAAATCCGGTCACTCCCGTCGAAACGCCCGCCAAACCTCGCAGATATACGGCAGTTCGAACCGGTCCCGCGCCGGGGCGAGGTGCTCGACGCTGTCGAGCAATTCGCTGCGCGCCTTCTCGTCGAGTCGCATGACGTAGCTGCGGCTCGCCACCAGGTCGATGAGCACCGAGCGGTCGAGCCTTTGGCGGAACCGCCAGCTTTGCCGTACCGGCCGCTGGAAGCCGCCCTCGGGCAACGCCGAGAGGTCCACCCCGTGCCCGACACGGCTCGCATTCGCCTCTCGGAGAATCGCCACCAACTCGATGACCCAGGGGCTCGTCGGGTCGATCCGGTTCCAGATGAGCCCGAGCGATCCGCCGGGACGGAGCACACGAGCCATCTCGGGGACCGCCCGATGCATATCGAACCAATGGGCCGCCTGCCCCGCCACGACACCGTCCACCGAAGAGCCGGCGAGCGGGATCTCCTCGGCCGACCCGGCGATGGCAGCCACCCCCGCCACTGTCGTGCGCAACCATGCCAGCATTAGGGGGTCGGGCTCGACCGCCACCGGGGTCCGTCCCAGAGCGAGCAGGGCAGCGGTCAGATTCCCGGTCCCGGCACCGAGGTCGACGACCCTCCTGCCGCTCGGCGTCGCCCACCGGACCGCCTCCAACGGGTACCCGGGCCGCCCGGCGTGGTATGTGGACGCTGCGCGACCAAAGGACCGCGCGTGGACATGTCGGTCGCTCATGTCTGCAAGAGGACGACGGGGATGTGCCGGCCCGAAGCCTGGCGGTAACCCTCGTATCGCGGATTCGCCGCCACGAACCGCCGCCACAAAGCCTCGCGCTCTTCACCTTCCAACTCACGCGCCAGGATCGTGGCTTCCGTGCCTCCCAGCCGAATGGTGGCGTCGGGATTGGCTACGAGGTTGCGCCACCAAGCCGGATCGCGCTCGTCCCCGGCGTTGGAGGCTATGACGACGTACCCGTCGGGGTGTTCGATGTAGTTGAGCAGCACGGCACGCCTCTCGCCGCTGTGCCGGCCGATGGTGCTGAGCTCCAGCACCGGCAGCCCCATCGCCCCCGCTCCGAGCCGTCCCCCGGAGAGCCTCCAGACCAGCTTGTGCGCCCACCACCCGACGCGGTACAGCGATCGGTAGGGAGTTGCCATGGGGGGACGCTAGATGGTGCACCAGCCGACGTCTGGCCGAGTCACGCCTGTCTTGGAGCTAACCCCGCTCGGTTTCTAGGCTGACGCGCAGAGAGGAGCGGACTAGTGGAGCTCGGCGAGTACCTGCCAATCGCCTTCATGTTCCTGCTCGCCGCAGGTTTCGTGGCGGTGTCGCTCGGCGCCTCGTATCTGCTGTCGCCCAAGCGGCCCACGCCGGAGAAGCTGGCGCCCTATGAGTGCGGGATCGTCCCCGAGGTCGAGCCAGTGCAGCGCTTCCCGGTCAAGTTCTACCTGGTGGCGATGCTCTTCGTCATCTTCGATGTCGAGATCATCTTTCTCTTTGCCTGGGCGTCCCGTTTCACCGAACTGGGTTGGTACGGCGTGGTAGCGATCGGGATCTTCACCCTTCTGGTGCTCGAGACGCTGGTGTATGTGTGGCGTCGCGGGGCACTCGACTGGAACATCCCTCGACGTGCTCGCTACCAGGCGCAGGTGGAACCGGGGGAGAAGGCTGCATGATCACCAGGGCCCTCGCCCCGGTTGCTGATTTCCATATCCGATCGCGGTCGGGGGGTGCAGGGGGGTCGTCCCCCCGCACCAGCAGGGAGGCTGCCTGATGGCCAAGTCGTCGACGCCACCGAACCTGTTGACCACGACGCTAGGCAAGGCGGTCCACTGGGCGCAGACCAGGTCGATGTTCCCCGCCACCTTCGGACTCGCCTGCTGTGCCATCGAGATGATGGCCACCGGGACCGCCCGCTACGACCTAGCCCGTTTCGGGATGGAGGTGTTCCGCGCTTCGCCTCGCCAGGCCGACCTGATGATCGTCGCCGGGCGGGTGTCGCAGAAGATGGCGCCTGTGCTGCGCCAGGTGTACGACCAGATGCCCGAGCCGAAGTGGGTCATCTCGATGGGTGCGTGCGCCTCCACCGGCGGCATGTTCAACAACTACGCCCTGGTCCAGGGCGTTGACCAGGTCGTCCCGGTTGACATCTACGTGCCAGGTTGCCCCCCGGGGCCGCAGTCGCTGATGCATGGGATCCTCACCCTGCACGACAAGATCATGTCGGGTGAGTTGGCTCGTGAGGGGGTTCTGGTCTGACCAACGGTGAAGCGGCCCCACCAGAGGAGGAGCCGGCGGGCCGGGACCTTCCCGACCATCCCGTCCTGCGCGAGCTGCTCGAGCCCTTCGACGATGTGGAGTGGTCGCCATCGTTTGGCCAGAACGTGGCGGTCGTGCCCCGCGAGTCGCTGCGCCGGTTCGCCGAGGGGGCTCTTGAGGCGGGGTTCGAGGTCTGTGTCGATGTGACCGCGGTCGACTTCCTCCGGAGCAAGCCGATCCGCTTCGAGGTGGTGGCGGGTCTGCTCTCCCACCGGCACAACCTGCGGCTGAGGCTGCGGGTGCCCGTGCCGGGTGATGACCCCGAGGTTCCCTCGCTCACCCCGATCTGGCCCGGTGCCAACTTCTTCGAGCGGGAGGCGTTCGACATGTTCGGTATCAGGTTCTCCGATCACCCCGATCTGACCAGGATCCTCATGCCCGACGAGTGGATCGGCCATCCCCTCCGCAAGGACTACCAGGTGGGGGAGGTCCCCGTGCAGTTCAAGGGCGCCCCCAAGGCGGTGTGATGGCCGACGAAGACGACAGAGACGTCACCACTGCAGTCGAGGAGCCACCGGAGACCCGGGTCGCTGACATGTGGGTCGCCGGTAGCGAGGAGACCGACTGGATGCTCCACGCGACCGATGAGGGCAGCCAGGAGATGGAGCAGGTCGAGTCCGGTGCCCGACTCGCCGAGCAGCTGGGCACGGTCGTCGGCGACGACTACATCATCGAAGACGACAGCCCCGACGACGAGCGAATGATCGTCAACATGGGCCCCCAGCACCCCTCCACTCACGGTGTCCTCCGTCTCCAGGTCGAGTTGGAGGGGGAGATCATCAGGCGGACCAAGCCGGTGATCGGCTACCTCCACACCGGTATGGAGAAGACGGGTGAGACCCTCACCTACATGCAGGGGCCCACCAACGTCACCCGCATGGACTACCTGGCGCCGCTCCACAACGAGTTGGTCTTCTCAATGGCAGTGGAGCGTCTCCTCGGCATAGAGATTCCGCCCCGCGCCCAGGCGATACGGGTTCTGATGACCGAGCTAAACCGGGTATCGAGCCATCTCGTCGCGCTGGCCACCAACGGAATGGACATCGGCGCCATCTCGATGATGCTCTACGGGTTCCGCGAGCGGGAGACGGTGCTCGCCTTCTTCGAGAAGGTCACCGGGCTCCGGATGAACCACAACTACATCCGTCCCGGCGGAGTGGCGGCGGACCTGCCGCCCGGCTGGGAGGACGACGTCGAGGACATCATCGACACTCTCCCCGCCAAGCTGGCCGAGTATGACGACCTGCTCAAGCAGAACCCGATCTGGCTGGAGCGAACCCGCCACATCGGGGTGATCACCGCAGAGGAGTGCCTCGGTTATGGGATCACCGGGCCGACCCTCCGCTCGGCCGGGGTGGACTGGGATCTGCGCAAGACCCAGCCCTATTCCGGTATCGAGCAGTACGAGTTCGACGTGGTCACCGGGGAGAACGGCGACGTCTACGACCGGTATCTCATCCGTGTCGAGGAGATTCGCCAGTCGCTGCGGATCGTCCGCCAGGCGATGGAGCGGATGCCGCTCGGCGATTGGCGCACCGAGGACCGCAAGGTGACCCCACCGCCCCGGGCCCGGCTCGACCAGTCGATGGAGGCGTTGATCCACCACTTCAAGATCTTTACCGAGGGGTTCAAGGTGCCCGAGGGCGAGGTGTATGAGGCGGTCGAGTCTCCCCGTGGTGAGTTGGGGTGCTATATCGTCTCCGACGGGAGCGCCAAGCCGTGGCGGTGCCACATCCGCGCTCCATCTTTCGCCAACCTCCAAGCCCTCCCCATCATGATGGCCGACTCATTGGTGGCCGACACCGTGGCCACCATCGCCTCGCTCGACCCCGTCATGGGAGACGTCGACCGCTGACGAACGTCTGCCATTGAGATTGTCAGCTCTGAGGGCAGGCGGGGACGTTCGGGTTGTAGTCCGTGAAGAGCCCGGCGGGGTTCCGCTTGAAGATCCAAGCGTGGAGCACGTACACCCCCAACTCCTCGTTGGGGTGGAGGTGTCGGCCGAACAACCGGGGCGGATGATCCTCGGTCCAGTCGGCGATCGGGACAAGGTACTCGACCGCAACCAGCCGGAGTCGGGGTCCATTGACCTGGTAGACCATCGCCTCGGGCTTCTTCGCCTCCAGGGTCGTGTCGAGCAGCCCGAAGTTGACGTAGTGCTGCCCCATACCGCCGGCTTCGGAGTCGAAGCAGTCGAGGAACCGCTCATACCCCGCCGCCTCGGCCAGAGCCAGGTTGGCGAAACGGGCAGTAGCACGCTTCACCTCGGGTAGGGGGCCATCGGCGGCGATGGTGGCGGTGGCGGGTACCAGCACCAGCAGCGCCAGGGCCATCCCGATGATGAATTTGCGTCTCATCGTCAGCCTCCGTCAGTTATCTGTTGCCGGCTCCGGCGCGAACGTAAGGAACGACGTCGGCGGTGTCTATGGGGAGGACTCCCCATTCTCTGGGTACGCCCAACCGGCGAGCGGCCGCCGCCGCCTCGCCCCTGGTCCTCACCCCGAGCTTGGCCAGGATGGCCGAAACATGGTGGCGGGCAGTCGCCGCCGGCGTGGATGGCGTACGGCGGAGGTGGTCCCGCTCCACAAGCATGGGTTGCGACATCACCGGCCGATGTAGCGACCGTGTCCGGATACGCTGCCCGACCGTGACGACTCCCCCAAGCAAACAGCGGTGGCCGGTATCGGCCGTCGTGGTATCGATCGTGCTGGTGCTGGCGCTGGTCGGCGCCGCCATCTGGGGCTACGACAGGCAGCGACGCCTGACAGCCGCCGAAGAGCGGATAGAAGCGCTCGAGGCACAGGTGACAGAGCAGGAGGCGCAGATCGCCGCTCTCGAGGCTCAGGTCGAGGAACTCGAGGCGGCCGCCCCAGAGGGCCTCGAGGAATTGCTGGGCGGGCTGCTCGGCGGTGGGGACGCCGGCTCCTTGGAGGACCTGCTCGGTGGCCTACTCGGCGGCAGCGGAGACGGGTCGTTGGAGGACCTGCTCGGTGGACTGCTCGGTGGCGAAGGAGCCCCGGGTCTCGAAGGCTTGTTGGGCGGCGAGGGCGGGATCGACCCCTCATGCCTGGTCGGCGGTGAGGCCGACTTCGAGGTCGACGACAGCTCAGCCGACGCTCAAATCGCCTCGATCGCCGATGCGGTGGAGGAGATCAGACAGCTCGAGTTCGTCTCCGAGGTCACCCCGACATATGTGGACGCCGCTGGGATGGAGGACCGTATCGACGCCATCCTCGCCGAGGACTATCCGGCGGACGTCGCCGATCTCGACTCACGCACCCTGGCGGCGCTGGGGGCCGTTCCCCCTGGTACCGACCTCGTGGAGGCACAGTCGGAGTTGTTGGCGAGTGGCGTCGCCGGGTTCTACGACCCCGAGACCGGGGAGTTGGTGGTGAGGACGGGAAGCGAGGGCGAGGCTCTCCCGGCGCTGGACCAGATCAGCCTGGCCCATGAGGAGACCCATGCACTCACCGACCAGGTGCTGGCCTTCCCCGCGGTTGTGGAGGACGATGCCGCCGACCCCGATCAGGCGCTCGCCGCCTTGTCGCTCGTCGAAGGGGACGCCACCGTGGCCATGCAGCGCTATGCCGCCGGTGCTCTCGACCCGATGGCGCTTATGGGCTCGCTGCTCGACCCGGCGGTGCTCGGCGCCCAGCAAGGTCTCGAATCGGTTCCGCCTTATCTGGGCGATGCCCTCCAGTTCCCCCACAACGAGGGCCTCGGGTTCGCTTGCGCACTGCTGGCCGACGGCGATTGGGCGGCGGTCGATGCCGCATACGACGGCCCGCCCGCAACCACCGCCGAGGTGATGTTCCCCGAGCGATACACCGCCGGATACCAGCCGACCGGTCCTCCGCAAAGCGCCTCGCCCGGCGGCGACTGGGAGGAGCAGCGTCGCACAACCTTTGGCGCCGCCGACCTCTATCTGCTCGCCCTATCGCCCGGCGGGGACCGTGATGCTGCCCTTGCCGATGCGAGGGAGCGGACCGCGGCGTGGGATGGGGGCGAGATCGTGTTGTGGACCGATGGCGTCGAGAGCGCGGTCGGTGTCACGATGATCGACGGTGGTGAGGGCTCGGCGCCGCTGTGCGACACGGTGCTCGCCCTGGAGAGGGCCGCCTTCCCCGACGCCACCGAGACCGATACCCAGGGCGAGACGGAGCAAGCGGCCCGGGAGGGAAGCGGCCGCAGCGCCGTCGTCGCCTGCGACGGTCCTAACGTCTGGTGGGGAATCGCCCCCGATCTCGCCACCGCCCGCCGATTGACCGGCTGACCTGACACCTCTTCTGGCTGCCGTCTGCCGTCCGCCGTCTGCCGTTTCATGATTGGGAGACCCTCAAAGCGCTCTCTAGTCTCCACGCAGTGAGCCGCTGGTCGCCCCAGACCCTGGAGCGGGCCGCCGCGCTGATCGACTCCTACCCGGAGAAGCGCTCGGCGACGATGCCGCTTCTCTATCTGGCCATGCGGCACGATGGCCGGCTCACCCGCGAGGGCATGGCCCAGGTCGCCGAGCTGACCGGGCAGACCCCGGCGCAGGTCCTTGCCGTTGCCAGCTTCTACACGATGTACAAGCCCGAGGTTGGCCGCT
>DATADW010000265.1:0-11889 GCA_036258335.1 Acidimicrobiia bacterium | reverse complement strand
CCGATTCTGCCGGCAGGTATTTCGCCGGGTCGTTGAGCAATTGGAACAGAGCGAGGAGGATCGGCATCTGCACCAGGAGGGGGACGATGCATCCACCGGGGGTAGCACCGGCCTCTCGCTGTACCCGCATCAACTCCTGTTGCAGCTTCTCGGGTTCCTCCTTGTACTGCTTTTGGATCCGCCGTATCTCGGGCTGAACCGCCTGGAAGGCGCGCGTCGCCCGCGTCTGGCGAAGGGTCAAGGGAAAAAGCAGGAGGTTGATGCTGACGGTCAACAGGATTATGGCTATGCCATAGCTGGGTATGACGTCGTAGAAGAAGGCGAGGGCGTATGCCAGCGCCTCCTTGAACCCATCCCAGATGGCACCCATCAGCGACGCTCACCGCTCAGGGAAGGGACCGGGTCGTACCCGCCGGGACGGAACGGGTGACACCTGCCAAGACGTTTGATGGCGAGCCAGCCTCCCCGGAAGAGCCCGTGACGGTCGATGGCTTCCAAGGCGTATTGCGAGCAGCTCGGCAGGAAGCGGCAGTTCCCTCCAAGCAGGGGACTTACCAGAATTTGGTAACTCCGGATCAGCCCCATGGCAACCAACCGAGGGAGACGCATCACGGTGCTAAACACCCCGCTCATACCCGGTCCTTCTCCGGACAGGCGCCCCTGAGATCGGCGACGAGTTGGCGGTAGGGGAGAGTGAGAGCCCCTGCTGAGATGATCACCACAACGTCCGTCCTCATCGGCAAATCCACCTCTGTCAGCGCAGCACGCACTCGGCGACGTGCCCGGTTGCGTCGCACCGCATTGCCAACCCCCCGACCGGCCACCAAACCCACCCTCGTCTCCTCGGTGGCACCGGCGGCGACAGCCACCGTGACCGGGCCCCGCTTGCGGCGCCGACCGAAGTCGAGAACCCGCCGGAAGTCGCGGCGAGCGGGAAGCGAAGGGTAGGGCCGCCGCTCAGGCGGCGAGTCGCTTGCGGCCCTTGTCACGCCGGTTCTTCAGGATCGAGCGCCCGGCGCGGGTATGCATGCGGTGACGGAAGCCGTGCCGCCTCTTGCGGCGTCGGACCTTTGGCTGGTAAGTCCTCTTCATGGAAAGCTCGGGAAGGGGGGATCGGGGAGCGCGAGGTTACGGAACGGGTCGTGTCATTGTCAAAGACGGCTGCGTCGAGCAGGCTCGCGAGAAATGCCCCTAGGTCGCGAAATGAGGCTTCCGCACGATATTGGCTCAGCCGGGCTCGCCACAGCCGCCACGGGTCGCACCGACCAGGCATTTCGCCATCGTTCCTCGGCCGTTCACCATCTGTAAACCGGATTTTGTCGCTCTTGAGCGCCTCCGCCGACGCTACCTAGACTCGCCGCTCTTCGATTCATTCGGAGGCACTTCCCCAAAGGTTGGCGGGGATTCCGTCGGCCGGAGAGCCTCGGGTCCGGTTCTCCACAGCGTGTGGATAGGTATGTGGACATTCGCGGGCCGGGTGTCCGGGAGGGAGACGGCAATGGCGGAAAATGCTCCGCCGGGTGAGGGCTGGAACCTGTTCCAGGACATCCTCAAGGCAAATGTCACACCCATCACCTGGCAGACGTGGCTCCGACCGCTGCGAAGCGGAGACAGCTCGCAAGAGGCGGTTACGGTCCTGGCACCCACCGATTTCCACCTGCGCTGGCTGGTCGAGAAGTACGGCGACCTGCTCGAGGAGGCTGTTGCCGCCAGCTACGGCCCGGCGGTCGCACTCCACCTTGAAGCGGACCCCGAGTCGCTGCGAGCTGCCGATCTCGACCTCGACGAGGCGGCCGACTCCGATCCGGCGATGTCGCTACCGGCAGCGATCAACGGCAACGGCCCCCTGCCGGTGAGCGGTTGTCGGCTCGTCGGGAAGTATCGATTCGAAAGCTTCGTCGTCGGGCCCTCCAATCGGTTCGCCCATGCCGCGTCGATGGCGGTGGCCGAACAACCAGGCAGCCACTACAACCCGCTCTTCATCGTCGGTGGCGCCGGGCTGGGGAAGACGCACCTGTTGAACGCGGTAGGACACGCTGCGCTCGAGCTATATCCAGGATGTGTCGTCCGCTATGTGTCCTCAGAGAACTTCTTCAACGAGTTCATAGACGGGATCCGCCGCAAGAGGATGGACGAGTTCAAGCACCGTTACCGGACCACCGACGTGCTCCTCCTCGACGATGTCCAGTTCTTCGAAGGCAAGGAGCAGATCCTCGAGGAGTTCTTCCACACCTTCAACAGCCTCTATGAGTCGGGGAAGCAGATGGTCCTCAGCTCGGACCGAGCGCCGCGTCACCTGGCGACGCTCGAGGACCGATTGCGCAGCCGATTCGAGTGGGGTCTCGTCACCGACATCCAGCCCCCCGATGTCGAGACCCGGCTCGCCATCCTCCGCAAGAACCTGGAACACTCGCCCCACGCCGTACCCGAGGATGTTCTGCTCTTCATCGCCGAACACGTTCCCGACAACGTGCGCGAGCTCGAGGGGGCGCTCACCAGAGTCACTGCCTACGCGGTGCTCACGGGAGAGCGCATCGACCTGGAAATGGCGAGAGACGTCCTTCAAGATCTGATTCCAACCGCCGAAGCTCGACCGCTTTCGCCAGAGGACATCATCTCGACGTCGGCCGCCTCTTACGGGTACACCCCTGCCGATCTCATCGGCCCGAGCAGGCGTCAGCCTTTGGTGACGGCCCGGCAGGTCGCGATGTACCTCTGCAGAGAGCTCACCAACCTCTCCCTTCCCAAGGTTGGGGCCCTCTTTGGCGGCAGGGACCACACAACGGTCCTCTACGCGGTCGAGAAGGTCAAACGGCTCATCCAAACCGACCGAGACATATTCGAGCGGGTCACGGCCTTGTCCCAGCTCCTGAGGACAACATGACAGCTGTCCCCACCCAGGCCATGCAGACTGCTTCACCTGGGGATAGCGGGAGCACGGCCTCACACCCTCTGGTGGAGAGAATCTCCGCTACAGCAATGACCATTAGGGGGTTCTCCACCTATCCACAGCCGCCTATGACTACTACTACGGTTCGAGAAAGACATCAGCAGAAGCAGGGAAGGAACCAGGGTGCGTATCAGAGCCGAGCGTGATGACCTCGCCGACGTGTTCGCCAGGGCCAACAGGGCAGTGGGCACTCGGTCGGCTTTGCCGATACTCCAGGGCCTGTTGTGCGAGGCCGTGGGTTCCACCTTGCGGGTCACCGGGACCGATCTCGAGATGACCGTGCGGACCTCGACCGAGGTGGAGGTCCGGGAAGAGGGCAAGGTGGTGATCCAGGCGAAGCTGGCTGCCGAGGCGGTCCGCAAGATGCCCGCTGGGGCGATCACCCTCGGGATGGCCGATGGGGAAGTGGAGATCACCGGCAACGGCCCCCGATTCAGCCTCCGTCAAATGGCGGTCGACGACTTCCCCACCGTGGGAGACGAGACGGCCGGGTCCGGTCTGAGCGTTGACGGCGACGCCATCGCGGCAGCGATTGCGCAGGTGGCTGTGGCGGCATCCTCCGACGCCGCCCGGCCTCTGCTCACCGGCGTTCTATTCGAGGCGGGGGAAGACGGTGGTACGCGATTGGTGGCGACCGATTCGTACCGATTGGCGCTCCGCGATCTTCCCGGTGTCGAGTTGGAAGCAAACGGTCTCGTGCCGGCTCGAGCACTGCGCGAGTTGGGGCGAACCATCGGTGCGAGCAAGGTCCAGATCGGGATTCATCCCCGTGAAGCCGTATTTTCCTCCGATCGGGGTCATCTCTGGGTCCGGCTGATCGAAGGGAATTTCCCGAAGTATCGGTCGCTGCTCCCTGAGAGCTATCCAAACCACATCGAGTTGGCCAAGGAAGCGCTGCTCGAGGCGCTGGGACGAGCCTCGCTCGTGGCCGAGGATCATATCCCGGTGCGAATGCGGCTCATGGAGGGCGGCGCCGAGCTGACGGTCACTCGCCAGGACGTCGGCGGAGAGGCGGAGCATCTTTCCGGCGAATACCAGGGAAGCGACGAGGAGGTCCAGGTGGCCTTCAACCCGAGGTATCTGACAGAGGGCGTCGCCGCGATAGAGGGAGAACGAGTTCGGCTCGAAGTGATCGACGGTCTCAAGCCATGCGTTGTCTCCGGCGTCGGGCACTCCGATTTCCTCTATCTCCTGATGCCGGTTCGGGTGTGATCAAACCCACGGGGAGCGCGTCAACGGTCCGCCCCGTCTGAAGTGCGGCTGACCTGGCTGGACCTGGCGGGCTTCCGCTCCTATCCCTCGTTGCACTGGAAGCCTGATCCCGGAGTGAATGTCATTGTCGGTGCCAATGGGGCAGGCAAGACAAATTTGTTGGAGGCGATCGGGTATTTGGCGACCCTCCGATCTCTCCGGGGGGTCGGCGATGACGCCGTGGTCCGAGTGGGTGAAACCGCTGCCGTGGTCAGAGGCGAGGCCGAGCGCGGGGACTCGACTGCTCTGATCGAGCTCGAGATCTCGGCCCGCGGACGTAACCGGGTGCTTGTCAACAAGCGCCGCCCGAATCGGGTTTCCGACCTCCTCGGTGAGGTTCGTGCGGTGACCTTTCTTCCCGACGATCTGGATCTGGTCAAGCGGGGACCGGCCCATCGCCGCCAGTTGCTCGACGAAGTGGCCGTCCAGCTCGCACCGGCGGCTGCGCTCGACCAATTGGAATATGACCGTGCTCTTCGGCAAAGAAACAGCTTGTTACGACAAGCTCAGGGCCGCGACCCCGATCCCACGACGCTTGCCGTTTGGGACGCGAGAATGTCGCAGGCGGGCGCGAGGGTGGTGCTGAGAAGGCGAGCCGCGATGGCGGCCATGACCGCCCATGTGGTGGGAACCTACGAGAAGCTGGCAGGGGAACGCACCGAGATCGAGATGAGCTACCAGACAGCGTGGGGAGACGGTGGCGATGAGACTTCCCTTGCGCATGCTCTCGAGGCGGCGCTGGTGGAATCCCGTCGCGCCGATCGGGAGCGACGCACCACCACCGTGGGGCCGCACCGCGACGAGCCGTCGCTCTTCATCGGTCATCGGTCGGCGCGCACCCTGGCCAGCCAGGGAGAGCAACGCACCCTCGCCCTGTCGTTGAGGCTGGCTGCCTTTTGGGCCGTGGCCGATGTCACAGGTGAGCGGCCACTCTTGCTCTTGGACGATGTCTTCTCCGAGCTCGATATGGGTCGCGCCGGCGCCCTCGGCGCAGCGCTCCCTGCCGCCCAGGTGTTCGTCACGACGGCTCGAGACGACGAGGTTCCGGTGAAGGGCCGCAGGTGGGATGTCGCCCCCGGGAGGGTGTCGTGAACGAGCCGGTCCGGTTCGATGCCGCCTTGGCTGAAGCGTTGCTCAGGCTGGGGATCGCCCCCATCGAGGTGTTGATGGACCTCGAGGAGCACTGGGACGAGGTCGCCGGCGCGCCCTGGGTGGGGATCTCACGGCCGGTCGTGCTGCGCGACGGTGAGTTGGTCGTCGAAGCGACGTCGGGCCCGGCTGCCGGGTTGTTGCGCTATGCCGTCGGCGACCTCCATCGTCGCCTCGATTCCAGGCTGGGTCCGGGCATCGTCGACCGGATCGCTGTGCGGCAACCGAGTCGTCAGCCATGAGGCCCCCTCGGCTGTCCGAGCTCGCGAAATGCCAACTGGAGGCCGGAAACGGCTAGACTTACAAGCGTGTAAAGCCCTTCCGGAGCGGCACTTTTCGCGCCCGTTCCGTTGAATCGGCCGCCACAAGAAGGAGCCCGCTTGACCGCCGCCAATCGCGCCTCAGAGACCTACGCAGCCAAGGACATCAAGGTCCTGGAAGGTCTCGAGGCAGTACGCCGTCGACCCGGTATGTACATCGGGTCGACCAGCTCCCGCGGCCTACACCACCTCGTCTGGGAGGTCGTCGACAACTCGGTCGACGAGGCGATGGCCGGGTTCTGCACCCGGATCGAAGTCACCCTCCTTGCCGACGGGGGAGTACGGGTGGTGGACAACGGGAGGGGCATCCCGGTCGATCGCCACACCAAGACGCGTGAGTCAGCGCTGACCACGGTGCTCACCACGCTCCACGCGGGAGGGAAGTTCGATGCCGGCGCCTATCAGGTGTCCGGTGGTCTCCACGGTGTTGGTGTCTCGGTGGTCAATGCCCTCACCGTCCGTCTCGACGCCGACGTGCGGAGGGATGGCTTCGTGTGGACCCAGAGCTTCGTTCGGGGCCGTCCGACCGGCCGAGTGCAAAAAGGGAAGCCGGCAAAGCGGACCGGTACCCAGATCACATTCTGGCCCGACCCCGAGATCTTCACCGAAACCCTCGAGGTCCATTACGACACGGTGGCATCGAGGCTACGCGAGCTCGCCTTCCTCAATCGCGGCCTCGAGATCGTGCTGGTCGACGAGCGCGAGGACGAGCAGGCACGCGATACCTTCCTCTACCGAGGCGGTCTGGTCGACTTCATAAGACATCTCAACGCGACTCGAGAACCACTCCATCCTCACGTGATCGACCTCTCGGACAGCTCCGAGGATTCCGAGCTGGATTTGGCGATGCAGTGGACCCAGACGTACACCGAATCTGTCCTCTCGTTCGCCAACAACATCAATACCCACGAAGGCGGTACCCACGAGGAGGGGTTCCGCAAGGCGCTGACGAATGCGATGAACACCTTCGCCCGTTCCAAGAACATCCTCAAGGAGAAGGACGAGAACCTGCTTGGGGAGGACATCAGGGAGGGACTCACCGCGGTCCTCTCGGTCAAGGTCCGCCAGCCTCAGTTCGAAGGGCAGACCAAGACCAAGCTCGGGAACACCGAGATCCGGAGCTACGTCGAGCGTTCGCTCAACCGGGTGCTTCCCGAGTGGCTCGATCGCTACTCGCCCGAGGCGCGACAGATCGTCGAGAAGTGCATCAACGCGGCTAGGGCGCGGGAGGCGGCGCGCAAGGCGCGCGAGCTGACCCGGCGCAAGACCGCCCTGGAAAGCGCCAACCTGCCGGGAAAGCTGGCCGACTGCTCGTCACGCGACCCAGCGGAGAGCGAACTGTTCATCGTCGAGGGCGCCTCCGCCGCCGGCCCGGCCAAACAGGCACGGGACTCTGAGATCCAAGCGATCCTCCCCATCAAGGGAAAGATCCTCAATGTGGAGAAGGCCCGATTGGCCCGCGCCCTTCAGAACGAAGAGGTGCAGGGGATCATCACCGCCGTGGGGACGGGGATCGGCGAGGAGTTCGACATCGGGAAGGCGCGGTACCACAAGGTGATCTTCCTCACCGATGCCGACGTGGACGGCGCCCACATCAGGACCCTGCTCCTCACTCTCTTCTTCCGGCACATGCGGGGCATCATCGACGCCGGGTACGTGTTCGTCGCCCAGCCGCCCCTCTACCGGGTGAAGGCGGGGTCGAAGGTCCACTACCTCAAGGACGACGCCGCACTCCAGGCCTTCAAGGTGGACCACCCCAAAGTGCAGCCAACCCGGTTCAAGGGTCTCGGCGAGATGAACCCGCCCGAGTTGTGGGACACGACGATGAACCCCGAAACGAGGCGGCTGCTCCGCGTCGAGATGGAGGACGCGGTCAGGGCCGAGGAGATCTTCTCCACGCTGATGGGCGACGACGTGGCCGACCGCAAGGCTTTCATCCAGCACAACGCAAAAGACGTCCGCTTTCTCGATATCTGAGCCATGACCCAGCGACCACCTGAAGAACCCATCCAGGGCGAGATAGACATCAACGACGAGATGGCGCAGTCGTTCGTCGACTACGCCATGTCGGTCATCGTCTCGCGGGCCCTACCCGACGCGCGCGATGGGCTCAAGCCGGTTCAGCGCCGCATCGTTTACTCGATGTTCGAGAGCAACATGGGCCCGACGACGGCGCACGAGAAATGCGCTCAGGTGGTGGGTGACGTGATGGGTCGCTACCACCCCCACAGCCAGGACGCCATCTACGAGGCGCTGGTGCGGATGGGCCAGACCTTCTCGGTGCGCCACCTCCTCATAGACCCCCAAGGCAACTTTGGCACAGTCGATGATCCCCCGGGCGCGATGCGCTACACCGAAGCGCGCCTCTCCGAATTGGCTATGCGTTTGCTCGACGGGATCGAAGAGGACACGGTCGAATTCGTCCCCAACTACTCGGGGAAGAGAAGCGAGCCGACGGTGCTCCCCGCCCGGTTCCCCAATCTCCTCGTCAACGGTGCGCAGGGGATCGCCGTGGGGATGGCCACCAATATCCCCCCGCACAACCTCGGCGAGGTGATCGACGCCTGCATCCACGCCCTGCACCACCCCGACGCCGCCCCCGAGGACTACCTGCAGTTCGTCAAGGGACCCGACTTCCCGACCGGGGGATACATCGTCGGGACCGCGGGGGTGCGCCAGGCGCTGCTCACTGGGCGGGGATCAGTGCGGATGCGGGCGGTGGCCGACGTTCAGGAGATCCGCAAGGGCCGAACCGGGATCGTCATCACCGAGACCCCGTACCAGGTGTCTCACGACCGCGTGATGGTCAAGATCGCCGACCTGGTCAACGACAAGAGGATCAGCGGGATCGCCGACGTGAGGAACGAGTCCTCCGATCGTGTTGGGACGAGGCTGGTGATCGAGCTCAAGAAGGACGCCGTACCCCAGGTGGTCCTCAACCAACTCTTCAAGAACACCCAGCTCCAAGAAACCTTCGGCGTCAACACAGTGGCGCTGGTCGACGGTATACCCCGCACCCTCGGTGTGGCCGAGATGGTCGGCCACTACCTCGACCACCAGATGGAGGTCATCGAGCGCCGCACCCGGTACCGCCTGGGGAAGGCAAGGGATCGGGAGCACATAGTCGAAGGCCTCGTTGTCGCGGTGGACAACATCGACGAGGTGGTGCAGATCATCCGCTCCTCGGCGGATGCGGGTGAGGCGCGCAACCGCCTCCGGGAGACGTTCGCTTTGAGCGAGATCCAGGCCCGTGAGATCCTCGACATGCCGCTCCGCCGGCTGACAGCACTCGAGACGGACAAGCTGCGCCAGGAGCTCGCCGAGTTGCGCGAGCTGATCGCCGAGCTAGAGGCGGTGCTCGCCGATCCGGCCCGGCGCCGGGCCATCATCGAGTCCGATCTGATCGAGGTGAGACAGAAGTTCGCCGAACCCCGCCGCACCCGGATCATCCCCGACGAGGCCGAGCTGTCGCTGGAAGACCTCATCGCCGACGACGAACTGATCGTCACCGTGTCGCAGACGGGATACATCAAGTCGGTCCCGGCGTCGACCTACCGGGTCCAGGGCCGGGGTGGGCGAGGAATCAGGGGGGCCGAGGTGACCGGGGAAGACGTGGTGGCCCACATGGTGCACACCACCGCCCACGCCTATCTCCTCTTCTTCACCAACCGGGGACGGGTTCACCGCGTCAAGGCACACGCCGTACCGCGCCAGAGCAGGACGGCACGCGGCGTGCTTGCCCAGAGCGTCCTCCCGCTCGAGCCAGAGGAGCGGATCGCGGCGATCATCGACACCCGCGACTACGAGACCTCCCGCTTCCTCGTGATGGTCACCCGCAAGGGGATGGGCAAGAAGACGCCGTTCCGGGAGTACGAGTCGCGCAACGCCACCCTGGTGGCGATCAACCTCCAAGACGGTGACGAGTTGGTCGACATCCACACCACCAACGGCGAGAACGACCTCCTCGTCTTCACCCGCGACGGCATTGGCATTCGGTTCTCCGAGGGCGACCTTCGGCCAATGGGCCGCGCCACACAGGGTGTCCGCGCCATCAGGCTCCGCCCCGACGACGAAGTCGTGGCCGCCACCTCTGACGACAAGGGAGTCGAGGTGCTCTTGTTGACCACTGCCGGATACGGAAAGCGGACCCGGATGGGCCAGTTCCGCCGTCAGACCCGGGGTGGGTATGGGGTGAAGGCGATCAAGCTGACCAAGCACCGCGGCCGGCTCATCGCCGCCAAGGCCGTGGAACCCGGTGCCGAGGTTGTGGCGGTTTCCTCGGGTGGTGTGGTGATGAGGACGGCAGTGGACCGGATAAGTCGCCAGAACAGGGACGCCACCGGGGTGAGGGTCATGGCCATGCCCGCCGGCAGCAGTCTGGCGGCGGTGACCCTGGTCGACCCCGAGGTCGAGGAGTAAACCTGGGAACCCGGGCTGGTCATCGCTTCGTTGTACCGGAGTTCGAAGCCCGCGAGTTCGGGGTTCGCGGACTGCTCCGGGTAGACTCGGGCGTAGCCGAGGAGGCCATTCCATCCCCATGACGTCGTCGGCGCGGCGTGTCCGCCGCATCATTCGCAAGATCGACCCTTGGACCGTGCTCAAGGTGTCCTTCGTATTCCAGGCAGTCGTCGCCCTGGCGATCGTGCTCGGTGCCGTGATCCTGTGGTCGGTTGTGGTGGCCCGCGGCATCCCCCAGGAGATCGATGGGCTGCTCCAACAACTCCGTCTCATCAATGAGGGCGAGACGCTCTTTCAGAGCGGTGAGGAATACTTCCGTCTGGTGGTCTTTCTCGCCGTTGTGGGAACGGTGGTGATGACCGGGATCACCACGCTGGCAGCGGTCATGTACAACCTCATCGCAGATGTTGTCGGCGGTGTCGAGGTGGTGGTCCTGGAGGAAACGCTCAACGTCCCCGTCGCGTCTCCCCGCCCCGTACCGCAGCGGCAGTCGGCACAGGCGGCACCGCCCCCACAGCCCCGCGCTGCGACCTCGGAGCGACGCGAGTTGGCCGACCTTCCCAGTCAGCAGGGGCGGCGCGTCGGCTGAGCACCAACTCGGGCCGCGCCAGTCAGGTGTGGCGGCTGGGAGCAGCCATCACCAGGCCACGGCGGCGGGCGATCTCGATGAGTGCACGCCAGAACCCTGGTGCTTTCCATCCTCCCGTTTGGACGGTGGCCATCGCGGCCGCCGCCAGGGTCACTCCGCGCAGGAAATCGGCATGCTCGACCACCGCAACCCGGTCTATCAGCCCGCCTCCATTTCCTGTCACAGAAAGCCCAATCCAGGGCTCCTCTGCACCGGGCGCTCGCATGTAGTCGCCGACAAGGGCCCGCTCCGGTCTCTCGGCGGGTACGGCGAGCAGGGGTCCTACCGGATCGGGGAAGCGAACCCTGGTGCCGGCGGTGAGGGGTGATCCCGGCTCTGTCCATGCACTCACCGTGGCCGCCTGCTCGCGACCAACGGTCGAGGCCAACGCTGCCAGCAGCCACAACTCCGGTTTGGTCGATCCAATGACTGGAATAGTGGTTTCCTCGCCATTGGGATCGGCATCGAGGACAAGGACGTCCCACCCCTCCGCGGAGTCCACCGGTTGCAGCCTCCCGCCTGCTGTGTGGGACGGCTGAGTCCCCAGCAAGCCCACGGCTTCCACGGTCCGATCGGCGAGCAGGACGTGGACCGCCCGCCGCCCCACATCGTCGGTGGGGCGGACCGCCACCCTCACTCAGTGCTTCTCCCGTCGAGTGGATCGACCGGACGCCAACCGTCGTTGCGAGAGGGAGCAGGTGCTGACGCGCCGGTTCTCCACCGGCCGACCACCACAGCAAGGGTGAGCGCCGCCGCAGCTATCAGGAGTCTTCGCAGGTTCACCCCCGGAAGTGTACGACTCGGCGCTCGGTCCCGCCCCGTCGCTACGCTGGCGGCGCCCGGGAGAATCCCGGGCACTCCGGCGGTCCTTCCCACGGGGGAGGGCGCAAGAGCGAAGCCGGTTGGAATCCGGCGCTGTCCCGCAACTGTGATGCCCCATTTGGGGACGAGCCAGGCCGCCTGCCGCTGGGGTCGATGACGTGCTCTCGATGGAAGGGCGTGTCGTGCCGGTCACGACATCCAGCCGTCCGACGAGCAAGAGGAGGGCGGCGGATGAAGAGATTGCTTCTAGCAATTGCGTCCCTGGCGATGGTGGTGGCGTGCTCGACCGGAGAACCGGCAGCCACGACCAC
>DATADW010000264.1:0-7812 GCA_036258335.1 Acidimicrobiia bacterium | reverse complement strand
GTCTGACGACGCATGGTGCCTCGGCGAGCTCCTGGTCAATGATCCTGCGGGCCGGGGGCGGAGCCTACCGGTGCCAAGGAACCAGCCGCACCGTCGTTACCCTGCTGCGGTGCCGCTCATCGGGATCCCGGTCAAGCCGCTGGCCGATGCCAAGGCGAGGCTGGCCGGCGATATGGACGCGTCAACCCGTCGGCTGCTGGTTCGCCGCTGCGCCGAAAGGGCCATCAGCGCGGCACTGGCCACCGGGTCCAGAGTCGCGGTGGTGAGCGACGACCCGGAGATCACTCGTCTGGCCCGAGATGGCGGCGCGATGGCGATGGCAGAGCCTCGGCCGAGCCGCGGGCTGGACCAGGCCGCCGCCGCCGTCCAGGTGGCGGCCGGAAACGACTCCTGGTTGGTGTGCCACGCCGACCTTCCCTTGCTCGGGGTCTCCGACCTGTCCGGCTGCCTGGAGGCCGTGCTGCGCGGACGCACCGTTCTCGCCCCGTCGTGGGACGGCGGAACCAACCTGGTCGGGGGCACCGGGCCATTCCGCTTCTCCTACGGGCCGGGGAGCTTCCACCGCCACCTCGCCGCTGCCACCGACCCTGAGGTCGTCGTCCGAACCGGGCTCGCCTGGGACCTCGACCGGGCCGGCGACCTGCCGGCGATGGCGCGGCTGCCCGCCGGGTGGTGGCTGCGCGATCTGTCGGGGCAACGCGCCGCCACCGGTTGACGCTCATGCCCGAGCCTCTCGCCACCCCAACCCGGGCGCTGACCATAGGTGCTCACCCCGACGACGCCGAGTTCGGCGCCGGGGGCACCCTGGCTAGATGGTCGGCTGCCGGCTGCGAGGTCACAATGTTGGTGGTCACCGACGGGTCCAAAGGGACCTGGGACCCGGCGTTGACCCCTGAGCAGCTCGTCGCCGCCCGCCACGGCGAGCAACGCGCCGCCGCCGATGAGCTGGGAGCAACCGAGGTGGTGATGTTGGGGGCGGTCGACGGGGAGCTCGAGCCCTCGTTGGACCTGCGGCGCGAGCTCACCAGTTGGATCCGCCGGCTCCGTCCCGACGTGGTCCTGACCCACGACCCATGGAAGCGGTACATGCTGCACTCCGATCACAGGGTCACGGGGTTCGCCGCGGTCGACGCAGTGGTGGCGGCGCGTGATCATCTCTTCTTCCCCGAGCAGCTCACCGGGGGAGTCGAGAAGCACCGCCCAGGTGCCCTCCTGTTGTGGGCTGCCGACGAGCCCGACCACTTCGAGGACATCGCCGCGACCTTCGACCGCAAGCTGACCGCGCTACTGCGTCACTCCAGCCAGACGCAGACCACGATGGGCGACGCTCTGACCTCCGATGTGGCTAGGCGCGCTTTCGAAGACCGGATCCGCGAATGGGCGGCGCAACAGGGCGAGCCGGCCGGGCTTCCTCTCGCCGAGTCGTTCAAGCGGCTGACACCGTGAGGAAGGCGCGCAAGCTCCTATCGGATCGCCTGCCCAGTCTCCACGTCGAAGAAGTGGAGCTTGGAAGTGTCCACCCATAAGCGTGTGGTCTCGCCATTGTTGGGAGCCTGGTCGGGGTTGACTCGAGCCACCATCTTGGTCTCGTTGCCCAGCGAGGTCTCGTCGAGCCCTTCGTCTTCAAGCAGCTCGCGGATGTCGGGCGTGACCACCGGCTTCTGCGCGCTGATGAAGTGGACGTACGCCTCGCTTCCCAGCTGCTCGGTGATGTCGGCAGTCACCTCGATAGTCTGCGCCGGATCGGCGCCGCTAACCGCCGAGGCCACCTCGAAGTCCCCGGGCCGCACCCCTATCACCGTCTCCTTGCCGGCGTACGCCGCCAGGCCGGGTCGGGCCCCGAGTACCGAACGGTCCACAGTCACCTTCTCCGATGCGAACTGCATGGACAGCCCGCCGTCCTCCTCCAACAGGGTCCCGTAGATGAAATTCATAGCGGGTGACCCGATGAAGCCCGCCACGAACAGGTTGATAGGCTCGTCGTAGAGGACGCGGGGGGTGTCCGCCTGCTGCAGCGTGCCCTTGCGTATGACCGCCACCCGATCACCCATCGTCATCGCCTCGACCTGGTCGTGGGTCACATAGAGGGTTGTGGTCTGCAGCCTGGCATGGAGCAGGCCCAGCTCGGACCGCATCTGAACTCGCAGCTTGGCGTCGAGGTTGGAGAGCGGCTCGTCCATCAGGAACGCCGACGGCTCGCGCACGATGGCCCGACCCATGGCCACCCGCTGCCGCTGACCGCCGGAGAGGGCCTTCGGCTTGCGGTCGAGGTACTCGGTGATCTCAAGGGTCTTGGCGGCGTCCTCGACTCGGCGCCGGATGTCGTCCTTCGGCATCTTGCGGAGCTTGAGACCGAACGCCATATTGTCGAACACCGACATGTGCGGGTAGAGGGCATAGTTCTGGAACACCATGGCGATGTCCCGGTCCTTGGGTGGGACGTCGTTCACCACCCGATCGCCGATCTTCAGCTCGCCCTCGCTGACGTCCTCCAACCCGGCGACCATCCGCAACAGGGTGGACTTGCCGCACCCAGACGGGCCGACGAGCACCATGAACTCGCCGTCGCCTACCTCCAGGCTGACATCGGTGACTGCCCTGGTGCCACCCGGATATACCTTGCCAACCGAGTCGAAGGTGATCCCAGCCATGGCCTTCCTCCAGTCAGTCTCGCCCCGCTGCGCAACCTACCAGCACTTGAAAGAGTGTGTCGCCAGCGGCAGCCAGATGAGCCAGGCTGACCGCCCTCGAGCCGAGTGCGACGTAATCTGTGGCCGAGTCCAGGAGGAAGATGAAAGAGAAGCCCACCGTGGTCATCACCGGCGGCACCGGCGGCCTGGGGACCGCGCTGGTCAGGCGACTTGCCCGAGGCGACGCCCGTCTCGCCGTCACCTATCTGATACCGCACGAGGCGGAGGCTTTCGAGCGCCAGGTGGAGCTCGACGAGGATCGCCTGCTGTTGCGGCGAGTAGACGCCACCGACGCCGACGAGGTGGGCGCCTTCCTCAAGACGGCCTCATCGCATTTCGGGTCGATCGACGCTCTCTGCTCGCTGGTGGGTGGCTGGGCGGGCGCTCGCGACGTCGAGGAGACCGACGATCTCCGCTTCGAGCGGATGATCGATCTCAACCTCAGGTCGGCATTCATCGCGGTTCGGGCAACTATCCCCTACCTGCGCGAGGCCGGAGCGGGGCGCATCATCCTCATGGGGAGCAGGGCTGTGGTGGACACGCCGTCGGGGCAGGTCGCCTTCAACATCGCCAAGGCAGGGGTGGTGGCCCTGGCCAAGACGGCGGCATCCGAGCTCGATCAGACCGACGTGACCGCCAACGTGCTCATGCCGTCGGTCATCGACACCCCGGCAACGAGGGCGGCTCTCCCCTTCGCCGACTACGTCGCCTGGCCCACTCCCGACGAGATCGCAGCCGTGATCGAGTACCTGCTCTCGCCCGCCTCGCAAGTGATCAACGGGGCAGACATTCCGGTTTACGGGCATACATAAGAGCTCGCTCGCTGGCGCTCGCTCGCGGCTCTGGGTCGTGGGTTTTGGGTTATGGGTTCGAGAGAGACGGAAGGCGGAAGGCGGAAGACGGAAGACCCAAGACGGCAGACGGCAGACAAACCAGCGACGGGACCGTCCGCTCCGTTCGGGGGGGGTGCCCGAGGGGCTGGCTCCCCCTCGGCCTGGTTGGGGCGGCTTTGCCGGCCCGACCAGCAGAAGTGAGCGCGACCGGAAGGCCGCTCGATTTTGAAATGCCCGGCGGCCTCCCGCCGGGCAGGTGACAATTGCGCGGCGGCGAAGCCGCCGTGCACCCTCGCAGAAAACGGAAAGCGCCCGTTAGCTCCCGCTGACCTGGCTGACCTCGCTGAACGTCGTGTTTATCGCCGTGCCTCCCCAATACCCGCTGAGGAGGAGGAAGGCGACGAGAGCCAGGACGAGCAGCAGGACGATGGCGCTCAGGACGATCACCACCATGGATATTCCGGTGCTGTCGCGCTTGTCAGGCTCCACCATCGCGCGTTCACCTTCCGTCGTAGAAGACCAGGGTAGGTGCTGGGGGGTGCCCGAGGGGGTGGCTCCTGCCAGCCCCCTCGGCCCGGTTGGGCTGGCATGTACAGCCCAACCAGCACAAATGAGCGCGCCGAAGGCGCACGATCTGAAAGCTGCACGGTGGCGAAGCCGCCGCGCAAGGAAGCAGTCCCGACCGGATTCGAACCGGCGTTACCGGCTTGAGAGGCCGGCGTCCTAGGCCACTAGACGACGGGACCGGGCGGCGGGTGTTGTGATCCCGCCGGCTCGGGGGGAAGGACTCGAACCCTCAATAACAGGGCCAGAACCTGTCGTGTTGCCTATTACACCACCCCCGAAGGGCCATCGAACCTACCGCCGCGCCGGTGAATTTGGCAAACGGCACCCGATGGATCCACGATTCTAGGGGAGGCTGGCGAGGACCTCACCGATCGCCTCCGGCTCGATCTCCCCCACGGCCCGGGCGGCCACATTCCCTGCACTGTCGAGGAAGACCCAGAAGGGGAAACGGCTCAGCCCGAACGCATTGGCCGCGGTGCTCGACTCGTCGTCGACCAGGACCGGAGGTGTCCAGCCCTCCTCCTCGAGCCAGGCCGCCGGTGGAAAGTTGGGAAGCGTCGAGTCCTGGGCCGTGGCTACGGAAAGAACCTGCGTCCCCTCCGGCAGGCCGCCCCCGTCGAGCCACTCCTGCATCGCCGGGACCTCAGCCTGGCAGTGAGGGCACCAGTGCGCCAAGAAGAGCAATACCGTTGGCTGGCCGGCGGATTCGAGGGTGACCGGCGCGCCGGAGAAATCGGCACCGGTGGCCACAGGGGCCACAGTCCCCACCGCTGAATCGGTCGAAGGGTCGGCGCCCTCGGCGAGTGCCGGGAGCGCCTCGCCCTCGATAGACACCTCGCCGAACACAGGCGCCTCCCCGGCGTCGCCGTTGCCGGACGAGCGGGTGACCAGCCACGCCACCAGACCGGCAACGAGAACGAGAGCTACCACCACCCCAACCACCAATGGGGTGCGGCTCGGTTGTGGTGCGGCCGAATCGCGGCGGCTACGGGGCGTTGTCATACAGGGGTCTCCGGAGAGGGGGTGGCCCGATGGTACCGGGCCACCAGCAGTAGCACGATGATGATGGCGAACCCGGATCCCGCCATGAAGGGGATCCCGACGAACCCGAACTCGGTGACGTAGGCCGCGCTACACGGCACGTCCGCGGTGCAGAACCCGGCGTCGAGGTTGGGAAACCACTCCATGAAGGTGTGGTAGATCGAGATCGCCAGGCCGATGGCTGCAACCGGGACCGCATACCGCCAGATCCCACCATCCCGGCGGAAGGCGGCGATCCCGACCACGATCGCCAACGGGTACATGGCGATCCGCTGGTACCAGCACAGCGTGCACGGGATGAAATGCGCCACCTCGGAGTAGTAGAGGCTCCCCAAGGTCGCCACCAGCGCCACCGCCCACGCCAGCCAAAGCGCCACCGGTTGCACCGCGGTGGCCACTCGCGCCAGCGTCGGCCGAGCCACCAGAGCGAGCACCACCGCCACCAGCACGGCAGCCCCGCACGCCAGGGCCAACATGGCAAAGAAGAGCGAGAGAGTGTCGGTGGTCATGAGCACCGGATACCCGGAAACTTAATGCAAGGGGTGTCCCACCCCTGCTGCATCGAGTATCGACCGCTGCCAGTTTCGGTGCCTTGGCAGTCTTCGCGGTGATCGGGACGCTGGGCCTGCTCATCCCGCTGATCATCTACCTCGCCGCCGGCGAGCGGGCGGCGCGCCTCCTTGCCGACCTTCAGCAGTGGATGGCGGACAACAACAGCGCCGTCTTGGCTGTCCTGTTTTGGGTCATTGGGGCGAAGCCGCTCAGCAACGGGCTGAGCATCGTCTTCGGCTGATCGTCCGTGTCATCCTCCGAGTATGCGCGCCTTCTCGGCGGCGAACTCCTCCTCGCTGAGGATGCCCTGCTCCTTCAACTTGGCAAGCTCCTGCAGTTGAGAGATGCGGCTGTCGCCCGCCGGCTGAGCAGGGGCCGCTGCCGGGGCCGCGGCCTGCTGCGCCGCAACCGCCTCGGCCGCGGCCTGCTCCATCGCGGCCTGCTGCTGTTGCTGCTCCCAGGCAGCCGCGTCCGCGGCCTGCTGTTGTTTCCCCTGCTGGTGTGCGCTCACGCCACCGACAACTGCCGTAGCCGTGCCGGCGACCACTGCGGTCCGAGCCATCGTTCCCACCAGGCCGGGGCGGCCGACTCGGCCAACTCCACGTCGCATCCGCATCTGATCCTCCTCACTCGCTCCGGGCTGCTGCCAACGCCTGCTGGACGGTCTCCGCATCGAGCCGGTCGTGAGCGACCAAATGCCCGCCTGCCTCGAGGATGGCATTCACCAGCGTCCGCGCCCAGGTGTTCTCCCACACGATGAGAGCTGCGGAACTGCCCGGGTCGAGCAACTCGCTTGCCGCTTGAAGATCCTCGTCGCTGAGCAGTCCGTTGACCTCCCCCTCGACATCGTCGAACGCTGCAGGATCCTCCATCTCGTTGAGTTCGATCCCGAGGACATTGCCATCCTCGTCCTTGGTCACGAACACCAAGTCGAGGATCGAGACGACCCCTCTCTCGACGAGGTCCGCCAGCGCCGGGGCGATGGCGCCGGTGAAGCGAGTCTCCGGGAAGCCGATCACCGCCAGCTCGATGGGTCCGACGATCGTGTCGTTTTCCATTCCTACTCCTCGACTCGGTCTTGATGGGAACATACTCGGCGCAGTCAGACGACGTCGCGTGGGTAGGGCAGGTCCGCGACGTCCTCCCATCCGAGGGAGGCGACGAGATCCCCTTGTACGCCACCGTGGCCGAAGCGGTCGCCACGCTCCGCACTCCATCATGATCCACCGTTTTCGGCGTATTAGTCGTTCTACTCCGCTATGGTTCCGGTCAAGGGAGATCAGGAGGGCGGGATGAAGACTGTTCGAGGACTCGTGCTGGGCGCGCTCATTGGTGCCTTGGTGATGACGATGGTGCCGGCGGCCGCCGCGCCCCAACCCAACAATCCGTCGGGCGACGGCGTCCAGCCGACGATCATTCCACACTTCGGTGGCGATGACTGCACCGACCCCATGGTCGACACCGAGGCCACCCACTCGCTTCGCATCCCTAGTCCGGCGAGCGGGAACTACACCGACGGGACAGTGGTGGTCAACCTGGTGGTCAACTCGTCGCAGCGTACCGTCGACTTCAGTATCACCACGCCGGGGTGGGTTGCATTCGACGTCGTGGTCAAGGGCGGAACGAATTCGAACCATTACGACTATCTCGCTTCGGCGGTTGGGCCGCAGACCTCTGACACCGTGCTGCACTCCCCACCGAAGGGGAACAGGTACGACAACCTCAGCCACGTCACCATCTGCTACGACGAGCCTCCTCCGCTGTCGATCTCGGGCACCAAGTTCCACGACCGTGACACCGATGGCGTACGAGATGAGGTCGAGGAGGGTCTGGCCAACTGGACCATCACGGCCTTCAACGAGAACGGCGGTGTGGCGGCAACGGCGGTGACCGACACCGATGGCAACTACTCGATGGTGCTCGGTTCGGGCACCTTCGTGGTCTGCGAGGAGCTCCCAGACGCAGAGGCACCTTTCGACTGGCAGGAGTCGGCGCCATCGGGGAACGATGACTGCGCTGCTCTTGGGTCGAACCTGGCCCCCGCCGGTCACACCGTGACCCTCACCAACGCCGCCGCCACCGGAGTCAACTTCGGCAACCATCTTGCGGTCGTGCTCGGGTGCGGAGAT
>DATADW010000263.1:0-5005 GCA_036258335.1 Acidimicrobiia bacterium | reverse complement strand
GTTTGCCGGGCTTGGGGCGTGGTTCCTGGCCTCCCGGAAGAGGAACGAGTTGATCCCGCCTTGGGTAGGGCTGGTCGTCGGGGTCCATTTCTTCCCGCTCGCTCCGCTGTTCCAGGATCCAATGTTCTACGTATTGGCCGTGGCGGTGGCAATCGGAGCGCTGGAATCAGTACCTCTGGCCAGGTCGCGTTCCGAGAAGGTCAGCCCTGTCACCGGGAGGTGGTCACGGGGAGCCTCCTCCGGGCCGCGGCCCTCTTCGTTGTTGGGGGTGTGAGACAATACCGAGGTGGCGGTCACAGTTGGCATGCCACGGCCTGGAGGCGCGCATGGGCAACAAGGACAAGGGCGGCAAGAACACCAAGACGGTGGCGGCGAAAGACCTCAAGCAAAAGAGGCAGGACAAGAAGGCCAAGCGGGCGGCGAACGACGCCAAGAAGACTCGGGTCGCGTAGCACATTCCACCCGGGTCGACTCGAGGTCGCGCCAACAATTCGCCGCGACCTGGAGTGTCCCGATGCCGGCCAGCGTCGATTCCGCCCCTTGGTTGAGATTGACTCCATCTGGGTTCAACCCATCGAAGGTGCCTCCGGATTCAGCGTCGTAGAGCAGGGCATCCCTGTCGTTGTTGCCGAGCAGCCAACAGGCGGCCCGCAGGGCCCTTCTTGCCCATCTCGACTCGCCCGTCACGGACCAGGCTCGATAACAGGCGTCGGCCATGGCCCACGCTTCGATGGGCTGTTGATCGAATCCCGGTTCGTGAACACCGGGCTCCCGCCCTCCGACTGGTGTGAAGCTGAACCGGTTTCCTTGACTCTCGTTCAGTGCCAGCCAATCGAGAAGACGAATCCCCAGGCTCGTCCGACGCGCATCTCCGAGGGCGATCCCCGCAGCGATGAGTGCCTCTGGGATTCGGGCATTGTCGTAAGTGAGCCTGGTCTCCGGCCACCCGATCGTCGCTCGGGCAGCCGTGGCGATCAAGCTGCTTGCTCGATCGAGTAGCTCGACAGCAGGTTGGACCTGATTCCGCCCGGTGACGACTTCTGCCGCTCCCAGTGCCGCGTACGCGTTCGACCTCAGATGCAACGATTGGAAGGTTGCACAGGACTCGAATTGCTCGAGCGCGGCTTCCTTCATCCAAGCCTCCGGCCCCTGTCGGGCGATGGCACCGAGGCCCCACCAGGCCCTTCCCTCGCTGTCGTCGCTACCGGTGTCGTCAACCCATGAGCCTCTTGAATCCCGACGGTTGTGGAATCTGCCGTCAGGTTTTCGTGCGGAGAGGACGAAACCGAGATATATGACCGCGAGATCGGTGAGGTCCTCGGTCTGCTCACGTGCGACGACCACCAGGGCGCGTGCGTTGTCGTCGTTACAGAACCCATGTTCCGGCCGCGGCGTCGAATAGCGAGCATGCTCCCAGAGACCACCATCTTCAGTGAGGTCTCGCAGATGCCCGAAAGTCGGACGGGGAAACCGAACGCCGCCTGCGGAGGGGTGACCGAGATCTGCGAGGTCACCCCGCGGCACGTTGACGATCCAGAATCAGGGCCGCATGGAGGTGGGGTGTCGCAATCTCTGACATCGTCGCTGCGAACCGCTCACCGATCGTGGGCCAATACCACTCCCTTGCGAGCTGTTGCGATCGCTGCGCCATGAGCAACCGTGTCGGTCGATCAGAGAGGATCTGTCGCAGCTCCCCGGCGAGACACTCGGGATCGCCGAAGGGAACGACCGATCCGGTACCCCCGGAGAGCAGTTCAACGGCGTGGGGAAATGCGGTGGCGACCACCGGTTTGGCGGCTGCGATCGCCTCCACGAGGACTCCTGAGGTCACCTGTTCCACCGATTCGTAGGGGAGGACGACCAGATCGGCACTGCGGACAAGACGGGCGAGGTCCGCCCGGCTCAGGTATCGGTTGTCGAACTCGATCATCTTCCCCAATCTCAAGTCCTGGGTCAGCGACTTGAGACTCTCGCGATAGCTTTCACCCGACTCCCGGCGCACGTGAGGATGGGTGGCACCGGCTATGAGATAACGGGGGAGCGGATTCATGTCAACGAGATCGGCGACGGCCGCGATCGCCCACTCGAGGCCCTTGCCCGGGCCGATGAGTCCCCAAGTCAGGATCAAGGGACGATCGCCTGACACGAGCGACGGACCCGCAAACTCAGGGTCTGCTCCATGTGCGATCACATCGATTCGACCCGGCTCGACGTGGTAGCGGTCGACCAGACGCCGGGAGGCGGTCTCACTCATCACGATGATCCGATCGGCGAAGTCACACAGCTGTTCCATGATCATGCGCTGGTGAGCTGTGGGGTCACGCAGGACGGTGTGAAAAGTGACAGCGGTCGGGACATCCAGGCCCGACATGAGATCGAGCACTTCGATGCCATCTCGGCCGCCGAATATGCCGAACTCGTGCTGGATCGAAACGGTGTCGTACGTATTGAGGATCGAAGTCGCCGTGCGGAGGGAGGTGTGATCGCCAGTCCGATGATGGAACACCACGGGCGCGCCAGCGTCACCAGCGAATCCGTCGCTCAATCTCACCGCGCCCAACCGGCTTGTTGGCTTTCCCACTACACCTGTCAGGGCTTCGACTAGGGAGGCGGTATATGTGGCGATCCCGCACACCGTGGGCGGGAACGTGGACACAAATCCTATGGATGGATCCGAACCAGACGTCATGGGACTTCTTCTCCTATGGGCGCGCGTCGCGCGCGCCGTGGTGGTCACTGGTCCAGGCAGTGGTTCCGGATCGACGGCCCGGAGGATCCGCGAGCAAAAGTGAGCGGCGCGGTTGAGCCGCAGCTCTCAACCTTACCTCCCATGCGGCATTGTGAAGAAGTCGAGCTCGACCTCTCCGCCGATCAGCTGGATGGCTCGACGCCGAGGTCGATTACATTCTGAAGCCGAAGAAGGTCTCATTTCGGCTGGTCTTCACCGGCTAGCACTGCGAGACTGCACAATCCTTGCGCCCGTAGCTCAATTGGATAGAGCGTCTGACTACGGATCAGGAGGTTGGGGGTTCGAGTCCCTCCGGGCGTGCCAGCGAAGGGCCTGGTAGAGCCAGTTTCGGCATGTACGAAGCTCACTGCCTGGCCAAGGCCCGTTGCCGTGAGAGCGATCCTCGGGAGCCATTCGCCATCTGACTGGCGGCGTCGCGAGCGAGCAAGCCCGTATTCAAGGCCTTTCGCATGAGATAGGGCGGGCGACCTTCTGACGTTCTTCGCGCCTAGCTCGTTGATCCGGATGCTGCGTCGCAATCTGGGCCTGGGTCCCGATTGGGCCCGGCAAGAGGACGACCACCGGGCTCGACTCATGACTCGTCGCTGCATACGAAAGCATTCGTGCCGGTCGCCAGCGTGACCCGTCGAGGCGGAGGCCGTCATCGACCAATCGGATGCTCCTGACCCCTGCCGCAACGAAGGTTGGGAGACCGATGTTTCGCTGCTTCGCCACACATGGGTCGGATGGCAAGCCGTTCTGGCGCCGGATCCGCGAGCTTGAAGGGTGTAGCCCGTCTTATCTGCACTTATCTTGACGAGGTAGCCTCGAGCGGTGAGCGAGGTCGAGGTATCGGGGCTTCGGATCGGGTACGAGCGGGAGGGGTTGGGACCACCGCTTGTCCTGCTCCACGGTGGGTTCGGCTTCGACAGTCGATCGTGGCGCCGCCAGATCGATGAGTTGTCGGACGAGTACACGGTGGTGGCGTGGGATGCGCCTGGGTGTGGGCGGTCGGCTGATCCGCCGCCGACGTTCCGGTTACCTGACTATGCAGACTGCCTGGCTGGGTTCATCCAGGCCCTCGGTCTGTCCCAGGCCCACGTCCTCGGCTTGTCGTTCGGCGGCGCCCTCGCTTTGCAGTTATTCGACCGGTATCCCGCGCTACCCCGGACGCTCGTCCTGGCCGGGGCCTATGCCGGGTGGGCGGGGTCGCTCCCGCCCGACGAAGTCGACCGCAGGGTGGCCCGCCTGGCCGCAGACATGCGAAGGCGACCCGAGGAGTGGATTCCAAGCTACCTCCCCGGCCTGCTCACCTCGGCGGCCCCGCCGGAGATGCTCGAGGAGGTCAAGTCCCTCATGTCCGATGTCCGCCCAGCCGCCAACCAGGCAATGCTGCATGCGATGGCCGAGGCGGACCTCCGCGACGTCTTGCCCCGCATCGACGTGCCAACCCTTCTTCTTTACGGCGAACACGACGCCCGATCACCAGTCGACCTAGGCCGGGCCCTGCAGCAGGGCATTCATGGGTCGAGCCTCGTGATTCTGCCCGACGTCGGACACTTGAGCAGCGTCGAAGGCGCCGAACAGTTCAACAGCGAGGTTCGGTCATTTCTCGAGAAGAACCGGTTTTGAACCCGCTGGGATCGGGTCTAGCTCGCCGAGGCTCGACACTGCCTCACGCGTCGCGACACGAGCGTCGCTCGATCGAAGTCGGGACCTTACGATGCGGGGTCCGCGGGGCCTCCTGATGCTCATACCCGGGAGCCAAGGTTGGGAGCCATTCGTTGTGGATTCTCGTGGACTGCCCTCGACGCCGGTGGAGCCGGAAGCCCCCAGTCCCGGGCCGGATCAACACTTGTGGACACCCACGGACACGGCTTGGAGATCTACGGATCAGGAGGTTGGGGGTTCGAGTCCTCCGGGCGTGCTGTTGAAGGTCCCTTGTACCACGACGGCTCACCGTGTCCCGTGCTCATTGGAGGGCTTGAACAGGACGCCCTTTGGGAGCCATCGTCCTGCGTTGATCCGAAGCTCACTCGTACCCACTCGGGCACAGTGTGTGGTGTCGGAGCAGGTGGTATCCCCTTTCTTGTTTATTCCCAGGTGACTGAGTCGGCGGGGGTACCGGATCGCCAGGTTGCTCGCCATTCGGGCGCTTCCCAACCCTCCATGATGTAGATGCGCTCATGAACGACTTTGTCCTCGGAGTTGAGCTCCATGAGGTTGACGGTGTACATGGGTTGCCCGCCGTCATAGCTGATGAGGTTCTCGGCGACT